>CP123444.1:1737500-2067500 GCA_029866965.1 Flavobacteriaceae bacterium YJPT1-3
ACTGTCAAATCCATTGTTATGGGAAGGAGGGAGTAATTCTTTTGAATTGCTGAATTCCCCGTCGGGCTTCATTTGACTCTGAAACAAGTTGGAGACCGGCGCGGTCGTACTGCGTGTCCAGTAGAACAACTTCCCAGCCTTATCGATGCTGGGCCCTGCTTCGTAATGGGTTGGCCAATCGTCGTCAGCCAATCTGCGTTGGTTGATCCCCTCGGATAGTGGCATGGGCATAGACCAGCCCTGAGTTGTCCTGGTCATCATCCAAATATTCATATCCAGTGAATTTTCCGCTTGTTTCCCGGCTACCGGGCGACAACTGGCAAAAAAGAAATACTGGCCGTCTGGCGAAATAAAACCACCTTCATCCCGATCGGTTGAAAAGGAAGCAATTTTGGGCTCTACCCATTGACCCTGGTCATTTTTTGTGCTTTGATATATTTTCTGAGCGGAGCCATCGGTCAGCCTTCTTGTGAAATAGGCGGTATTCCCGTCTGGTGTAAAGGTGATGTCCCACTCGTTGGCGGTTTCTGTGGCTATAATTCCCGGTTGAAAGAGTACCGGCTCGTCGATCAGGCGTACACCCTCCCGATAGCGCTTTCGCGAAAGCGGAATTCCATTCACATCATATTCATAGTACAATCCGTCTAATTGACCGTTCAAGTAGACTGATTGCTGTGCGAGCTGCCCATTTTCGTGATAGCTTAAATAGAGTCCCTGGGCGATATCTTGTATGTAGAACGATTCAGAACGCAATTGGCCATTGGGATAGAAATATTCCCACTTTCCGTGTCCCAGTCCGTTTTTCCACCAGGCCCGATAGCGTAGTGTTCCGTTGGGATACCATTCCTTCCATAGACCGTCTGCTTTACTGTCTTTCTCCTCCCGCCATAGTTTGGGGCTTCCATTTTTATAGTTTTCGACGACTACTCCGGTATAGAGTTCAGGCTTGTTTTCTGGTGTAGTTACTTCAGAGGCATTGAACTGAAGTTGACCGAATGCCGGATTCAGGTTCAGTAGAAGGAAAATGCAAATGATTCTCATGAGATACTTAACTTATGGACCACGAAAGTAGCGGGTACGATCGTATAAACCAGCAGATTTGGGGTGAAGCGGTAATAAAGTCTATGAATGAGTCAGAGTCGGATGGCCTTTAGAGCGTCCAGGTAGGTAGGTGACACCTTCAGTCGATTACTGGAATTCATTTCAATATAGTGGTAGCGACCTTCCCGCATCAGGTAGTTTACATGATTTAGATTGATTGCGTATGATCGGTGAATGCGCATAAAATGAGTAGGATCCAGTTTCTCAAGGGTAAGGGCTAGTCCAGAGGTGGATAAGAGTGATTCCCGTTGTGTGAACACCTTGGTGTAATCTCCATAAGCCTCGAGATATACGATTTGTTGGGCATCAATAATTAATCGTTTATTTCCTTTATGAGCGATCATTTTTTGAAGGGATTGACTTCGCTGTGCTAGTAATTTTTCGGCCAGACGCTGCACTTTTTCTCCATTGCTCTCCAACTTGCTCATGGCCAGGTCGAATCGTTTCTTTCCGTAGGGTTTCAGCAGATAATCCATGGCTTGCACCTTAAAAGCGTCTAGCGCATAATCGTCAAATGCCGTGCTAAAAATGATGTCGGGCAAAACTTTAATTTTGGTCAAAACTTCAAAACCATTGAGGCCCGGCATTTGAATATCCAGAAAAATAAGATCCGGACGCCATTGATTGATCAGTTGAACGGCTTCCAGGCCATCAACCGCTTCCCCAATCACACTGAAATCCGAAAAATCAGAAAGGTATTGTTTGACGAGCGTACGCGCGTCCTCTTCATCATCGATAATCAAAACAGTGCTCATAGGGTAAATGATATTCGAGTGCCGGAAGGTGCATTGGGATGAACCAAGAGCTCTGTCCCGTACAAATGCCTTAGGCGTTGTTGGGTGTTTTTTAATCCCAAGCCTTTATTCCAAAAGTCGATTCCTGGAGCGATACCCACGCCTGAATCGGAAATTTCAAAATACAGTTGATCGTTATTTCTTTGAACGACAATACTTAAATCACTAGCGCCCACTTTGGGGGATATACCATGAGTGATCGCATTTTCCACCAGAGGTTGTAGAATCATGGGTGGGATTTTGGACTCTAAAAGTTCTTCCGGAACTTGAAGTCGGACTTTCAACCGCTCTTTCAATCGCACTTTGATGAGGTCAAGATAGTTTTTGATGAATTCGATCTCATCTCCCAAAGAAACCAGGTCTTGCTGACTCGCCTTATTTTGATACCTGAACAGGTCTGACAAGGCGATGATCATTTCGCGGGTGCGTTCCTGCTCCACAGGAATGCTCGCGTTGATCGAATTGAACATATTGTGCAGGAAGTGGGGATTGAGTTGGGCTTTTAGGGCTGTTACCTGGCTTTGAAGTGCAGCCTTTTCCAATTCCGCCTTTTCTTTGAGAGCAAATCTATGGGCCTGATGATATTGATAGGCGTGAATAATCACAAATTGAATAATGTAGAAAACGGCAATGAGATAGATCGTCCAGACTGTTCCTGCCTCGTTCCAAATAAAAACCCATCCAAAGTAGGCTTTTGTGAACGCCAGAGCGTAGTAAACGGCTAGGGTAAATAGAGGCAAGAAGATCAAATGGCTTAAGTAGGCAAGCTGGGTGCTTTTTGGATAAATCACTTTGGTGATCAGGTAAGCAATCGGGATGGTCAGGATAAACGAATAGAAGAATCGGCAGCCGGCAGCCGAGAAAAACTCTTCCAGATAGAAATAGGGTGGATGACCATCCTGAAAAGCGCCGTAATAGATCCAGGTGGCCGTGTAATGTAAGATGGCTGAAATGCAGTAGAAGAGCAGAAACCATAGGGTCGCTTTGTTTTTACTGCATGCCTTTATCCAGAGTAAAAAATGATTCACTGCTCTAAGATAGCGCTAAAATTAAAGCTATCGAACGAAGAAGGAGTTCAGTCGATGAAGCCGTATATGGCCCGGTGAGTAGGTCGCTTAACGGAATTGGAGGAAGATCAGGGATTCCTTTCTCCTTGCACTATCTAAGATGATTGTATATCACGACTACACGACTACACGACTACACGACTAGAGGATTTTCTTCGCTTTCACTTTGGCAATCCAGCAAGCTTGTTGCCACGCTCAAACGAAAAAAGCCCGCCTTGCGGGCGAGCTTTCTTCGCTTTCACTTTGGCAATCCAGCAAGCTTGTTGCCACGCTCAAACGAAAAAAGCCCGCCTTGCGGGCGAGCTTTTTATTCTTAAGTGACCTCGCTAGGATTACTCTCCGCCAGTCGGCGGATCGTGATCCTTAGAAAGCTCCGCTTTGAAAATAATCCAAACAAAAAAACGCTCAAGTAAACTTGGCGTTTTTTCTTATTGTATTATTTATTCGTGACCTCGCCAGGATTCAAACCTGGAACCTTCTGAGCCGTAATCAGATGCGCTATTCAGTTGCGCCACGAGGCCGGTATTATAACCCAAAAGAACTTTCGTTTCTTTCGGGGGGCAAATATATTTCTTTTTTATCTTGTTGGCAAAATATGCTACTAGAAAATGAATCTTGCTTCTTACATCCACGATGTTCCTGATTTTCCTGCACCGGGTATCCTTTTTAAAGATCTAACTCCTTTATTAGCTTCCCCGGATGCTACCGCTTTTGCAGCTAAGCAGCTGTTTGACAATTGCCAGGATTTGCAGATCGATAAGGTGGTGGGTATTGAATCTCGTGGTTTCTTTTTTGGCCTGTTACTGGCTCAACAATTGGGTGTGGGCTTTGTTCCTATCCGTAAACCCGGAAAGTTACCCAGAGACACTGAACAAGTTTGTTATGCCTTGGAATATGGAGAGGACAGTATTACGGTGCATAGGGAAGATATTCAACCCGGTGAGCGCGTATTGATTCACGATGATGTTTTAGCCACAGGCGGTACTGCACAAGCGGCTTCTCAATTGATTGAAAAATTAGGAGGAGAAGTGGTGCAGCTTAACTTCTTAATAGAGCTCACGGCACTTCAAGGAAGAAGTAAACTACAAGAACGATCGATTACGACCTTACTGTCTTATTAATCCAAGGCACGTTTGGTTACCCATAGTTTGTAGCCAAATAGCGCTAATTGCCATTTTTTGGCTTTCGCCAAATCCAGATTTTGCTTAGTGAAGCTTGGCAATACCGATTTGTTTAATCGGGCCAATAGCTGAAAAAACTTTTTTTCACGGTTGGTGTTTTTTCAAAGGTACCGTATTTGCTTAAAACAGTGACCCGGAGCGCGCTTCCGAGAGGAACTGTTTGATGGATAGGCTATCCAAAAATGACTTCGATTGCTTTGATGATTAATTCGACCATGATTGTTGTTTTTTAGTGGTTAGTACTCGTTGTTTGTAATTGATGTAGCAAAGAAGTAGTGTTCACCGCAAATGGCCAATAATTTGTCAAAGAATTAATGAAATTGACTACACCATGTTAACTAAAAAAACAAATTAGTGTTTCAGGTATAACTATGTCTCTTGAAAAAAGTTTATGAATGAAACTTTAAATGATTTATGTCTTATGATATGTAAGATTTGTAGACCCTTTTTGGGCTTAATTTTAGATCTCTAGGGAGTAATCGTTCTTATTTGGGCTATTTTCGATGATTTCATCTTTTCGATGGAGTCCAAATAAAAAAAGTCCCTGAACGATCAGGGACATCTTTAAGGAGTCGGTTTGGCATCAATGGATGCGTATGGGTTGGATGGGTTCATCACTACCTTGCGTACTGATTTGGCGTTTGGAGCCTTCTCCATCCACAAGTGTGACTTTGATGCCAATGATCTCACCCGCAGCATTGCGACGTACCCGCTTATAGCTAAAATCAATGTTCTTAGCGGCAAGTTGTTCTTTCATCGCTTGTAGTTCAGCATCACTGGTATTTTTGGTGACCGTAATCCGGCTACTCCCATGGATGGTATAGGCATAACCATTGGTCGTATTGCCCACTACAGCAGCATTGTTCTTTGTTCGGATGGCAATGACCCCCGCAACGGTATCCTTGGTATATTCGGTGGCTTGATCTCCTTTATACACATTGACCATTGCGATTTCATTGGGATCGATGTCCGATAACTGATTTTCGTCTACTTTCTTTCCATTTAAGTAATAGACCGCAGTTCCTTGGCTATTGGGTCGAATTTTTACTTGATCAGCTTTACCTCTTTGGATCGTATAGGCATAATTTCTAGCAACAGTAGACGAGGAATCTCTGCGATACCCCTTCATGCGTTCTTTCATTTGTTCCCGTTTTTCTCGCATTTCCTGGCGTCTGGTTTCCATGAGGGCCCGTTGTTCCTCACGCAGGCTGTCTCTTTCCATGGATTGTCTGACAGCGCCACGTGCTACGCGCATTTCCTGCCGTTTCTGTTCCATGGCTTCTCTACGTACCTGCATTTCGGCGCGTCGATCCTGCATCATTTGCTCGCGTTCTGCGCGCATCATTTCAAGATCCCTGGGTTTCCCTGTTCCGGAAAAAAATGCGCCTTTTTCATTTCGCGTAAGCAAAAAGTCGGCAATAGGTCCATCACTACTCAAATTCAATTGGCCGGAGTTCCCGGATTCTTTGTCTTTGTATTTTACGCTTAGACTGATAATCTCTCCCGCACTATTGTACTTGAGATTACTGTATTGAAAGTCGACATTGTGTTTCTCGAGAAGCTTGGTTTTGATCTCCTCCAATTCCTTCCTGGTCGTCGTTTTGGTGATGGTGATACTAAAAGGTCCCGATTGTTCCTGTACTGCGTAAGTGGAAGGCGTCACCTCCAAAGAGATAGGCTGGGATAACGTACGCACCGGGTTGTTGGTGGGCAGATCTGCTGCAGCCTCGGTATCCACATTCCTGGCTGGAGTGGCATTGCTCAGGGCTTCATGAGCCAGAGGGGTTGCATAGGTATAACGGACCTCTTTTTGCAGACTGAAACTGTAAAAGAACAGGCCTAATACGGGTAGTAGGATCCCTAGCCTCCAGAGTTTTTGTGGTTTTGATGATTGTTTGTTTAACATAACGATTCGCTTTTTGATTAATGAATGATAAAAATTGGTAGTCAGTGCCGGGGTGAGTGACACGGTTGATGTTTTCAATAAGGTATGTTGATACGCTTTCGCGGAATCCACCCGTGCAATGGCTTTGGCATCGGCGATAAATTCTAAGTTCTGTTCAAGGGCTTTACGATAGGTCCATGCCAGGGGGTTGAACCATTGAATGGCGAGCACCACTTGCATCAACAGCACATCTACGGTGTGCCCTTCGCGGGCGTGAACCCGCTCGTGCTGGAGCATCATGTTTAAGTCGCTTTCACTGTGCAGTCGGGGATTGTAGAAGATATAGTAGAAAAAAGAAAAAGGCGTCTGTGGGCCATCTAGGGGAACGTAAGCAAATCCATTCTCGTACTTGTGTTCAGTGTTGCGTATTAATTGGAAGATTCCCCAACACTGATAGGCCAGTCGGAGTATCATTATACTGAAGCCAATGAGATAAATCGCGAGCAGCAGTTGGGGCCATTCCCAGCTTTCTTCAGGCGCTATACTTTCAGTCTGAAGTTGGACCTCAAGAAAATCGGAGACATAGTCCTGAGTTCGACTTTCCAGCATCACGGTTTCTGTAACGGTATAATTGAGGAAGGGTAGCGCAAGGCAGGCAACTAATCCAATAAGAAAGAGGTGGCGATACACTGTAAAAAAGGTTTCACGCTTTAAAAAGACCATATAGACGGCGTAGAACACGGCGAGCAGTAGGGCGCTTTTTGCAAGTAAGACAAGATAATCCATAGCTAGTTAGTGCTTTTTACGTTCTTGTTTTCAATGATGCTCAGGATTTCGCGCAATTCTTCAGCGCTTATTTTTTCTTCTTTGGCAAAAAAGGATACCATATTCTTGTAGCTATTATCAAAATAGCGCTGACTGGCACGTTGCATGAATTGCTCGCGATAGGCTGCTTTGCTGATCAGCGGATAGTATTGATGGGTTTTCCCAAAGGCGCGATGGCTTACATAGCCTTTGTCCTCTAAATTTCTAACTACCGTAGATACCGTGTTGTAATGATTTCCATCGGGCAATTGGGCCAGCAAGTCTTTGACAAAGCCTTGTTCTAGCTCCCAAAGTGCCTGCATCACTTCCTCTTCTTTATTGGTGAGTTTTTCCATGTTTTGATCTTGAACGACAAATGTATAACGATTATTTTAGTTATACAACTATAAAAATAGTTATGTAACGAAAAGTTTAGTTTTTCAATTGAGTTCGAGGGTGGAGCACTTCGATGAACAGGCTGTGCTCAGGCGGTCACTAATCGGTATCTTAGCCAAAATTAAATTCATCATGAATCTGCTTTTGGTCTTCTTGGGATTTACACTACTCGTTGTAGGCGGTGAGTACTTGGTGCGTTCTTCGGTAGCGCTCTCCTTTAAATTCAATATTTCCAAAATGGTGATCGGACTGACTGTGGTTAGTTTTGCCACCAGTGCTCCGGAACTTCTGGTCAGTATCAATGCCGCACTTGATGGCTATTCTGATATTGCGCTTTCCAATGTCATAGGGTCCAATATTGCGAATATCGGATTGGTATTGGGGATCACTGCACTGATCTCCGCTCTGGAGATCGACCGTGATTTCTATAAGTTCAACTGGCCGGTGATGATCTTGTTCTCTCTGGGGGTCTATCTATTTTTGAGGGAGGATGAACAGTTGAGTCGGGTGGAGGGCTTGATTCTATTGGTTGGGCTCCTGCTTTATTTAGTCCTCTTACTGCGCAGAGCTCAGAAAAGGCGACTTCCTTTACCGGAAGATGAGGTGGACGACAAACTGGCTGTAGTCTCCGGCTTTAAGATCGGTGTCTGGCTACTGATCGGTGCTTTAGCGCTCTATTTCGGATCAGAATGGCTGGTACGGGGAGCTGTGGGTATCGCTACCACCCTTGGCGTGAGTGAACGGGTTATCGGCGTGACTATGATCGCAGTCGGCACCAGCGTTCCCGAATTGGCGGCTTCGGTCATTGCAGCCCTTAAAAAAGAGAAAGCCCTATCCCTGGGGAACTTAATTGGCAGCAATATCTTTAATATTGGATCTGTGCTCGGGATTACCGCTTTGATCAGTCCTATTGCCGCCGGCTCTCCACAGATTCTTCAAAACGATATCCTTTGGATGCTCGCTTTTGCCCTGGTCTTGCTGCCCTTGGCATTCCTACCCCGTCGTTTTATCATGGGGCGCTGGAAAGGTTCGATTTTGTTTGGGGCCTATGCGGTATTCGTGGCCTTGGCGTTTATTCAGTAAGCACAACAAATCAACACCTCATTGACCACAAAATAAAAAAAATCCGCCACTGGGGCGGATTTCTCTCTGATTAATCGAAACCTATTCAACGATTATACGTTGGCAGATTTTACGGTTTTAACAATACGGCCGGCCACTTTGTAGGGGTCGGCATTGGAAGCTGGGCGTCGGTCTTCCAACCAACCTTTCCATCCTTTTTCTACGGTGATGATCGGGATGCGTATGGAGGCTCCGCGATCGGAAACTCCATAGCTAAACTCATTGATGGAAGCCGTTTCGTGAGCTCCAGTCAAACGCTGATCATTAAACTCGCCGTACACCGCAATGTGTTCTTTGGTGACTGGACGGAATGCTTCACAAATTTTTTCATACACATCTCTAGATCCTGCGTTACGCAAGGTAGAATTAGAGAAGTTGGCGTGCATTCCAGAGCCATTCCAGTCTCCTTTGATCGGTTTTGGATGATATTCAATATACCAACCGTATTGCTCGGTGAGACGGTCTAGCAAGTAACGGGCAACCCAGATTTCATCACCGGCTTTTTTGGCTCCTTTGGCAAACAATTGGAATTCCCATTGTCCGCTGGCTACCTCCTGGTTGATTCCTTCGAAATTCAAGCCTGCCGCAATACATAAATCGGCGTGCTCCTCTACAAAAGCGCGGCCGTGGGTATTTCTACCACCTACAGAACAGTAGTACATTCCTTGTGGGCCGGGATATCCACCTACCGGGAAGCCTAGGGGTAATTGAGTAGCGCGATCCATGATGAAGTACTCCTGCTCAAAACCGAACCAGAAGTCATTGTCATCATCATCGATCTCGGCGCGGTGATTGGATACATGAGGGGTTCCATCGGCATTCAGTACTTCACACATGATCAAATGACCTTTGTCACGCTGTGGATCCGGATAGATCGCTACCGGTTTTAGCAGGCAGTCCGAGTTGTCCCCAGTAGCCTGTTTGGTAGAAGAACCGTCAAAAGACCAAATTGGGCAGTCTTCCAGCTTGCCACTGAAGTCGTCAACTACCTTGGTTTTACTTCTCATGTTTTGCGTTGGTGTATATCCATCCAGCCAGATATACTCTAATTTAGATTTGCCCATAATAGTGCTTTAGTGTTTTAAAAATGTTCGCAAATATAACAGTTTCAATAAATCAACCCTCTTATTCAAGGGGTAAAGTTATTAAGATTGCTTTTTATTTATAAACACCCCTCAAATTTAAGGGGGTGCATGGGGGTCAATTGAATATTTGATATTTTTTAGCCTTATATTTGCGAAATATTCAAGAATTATGACCAACCTTCGTTTTGAGGCCCTGAAAACCATAGCTAATCGATCACTGAGTTACACCCAAGAGCGGGAAAAGCGTTCTGCGCTTTTTGGCCGGCACGTCTTCAATAAGGAAGCCATGCGACAATACCTTCCTAACGCAGCTTTTCAGGGAGTGATGGACGCTATAGAAAAAGGAGCTAAGATGGATCGTGCCATGGCCGATGCCGTGGCCAGCGGTATGAAGGCCTGGTCTCTTTCTCTGGGGGCGACCCATTACACCCACTGGTTTCAACCCTTGACCGGAGCTACAGCAGAGAAACACGATGCCTTTTTTGAGACGGTCACTGACGGTTCGGCTATTGAAAAATTTGACGGTGTGCAATTGGTTCAACAGGAGCCGGACGCCAGTAGTTTTCCTCATGGAGGGATCCGCAATACCTTTGAAGCTCGTGGTTATACGGCCTGGGACCCTACCTCTCCGGCCTTCATTCTAGATAATACCTTATGTATCCCAACCATTTTTGTGGCCTATACCGGAGAAGCCCTGGATTATAAAACACCGTTGTTGCGTTCCCTTCAGGCTCTCGATCAGGCGGCTACGCAGGTATCGCGCTATTTTGATAAGAATGTCAATAAGGTGAGCGCCACTCTGGGCTGGGAACAAGAATATTTTTTGATCGATCAGGCCCTGGTGCAGGCGCGCCCGGATCTAATGCTCACCGGAAGAACTTTGGTTGGTCATGCTTCCGCGAAAGACCAACAATTGGACGATCATTATTTTGGTTCCATTCCCACGCGTGCGATCAATTTTATGAAAGATCTCGAACAGGAGTGCATGCTTCTGGGGATACCCGTGAAGACCAGACACAATGAAGTAGCGCCCAATCAGTTTGAACTGGCGCCTATTTTTGAGGAGGCTAATCTGGCGGTCGATCACAATGCGCTTTTAATGGATATTATGGATACGGTGGCCGAACGTCATCATTTTACGGTACTGTTTCACGAAAAACCCTTTGCGGGAGTCAATGGGAGTGGAAAGCACAACAACTGGTCACTGGCTACCGATACCGGAGTCAATTTGCTCAGTCCGGGAACGACCCCTATGAAAAATCTGCGCTTTCTTACCTTTTTTATTAATACGATCAAGGCGGTTCACGAACATGAAGCCTTGATTCGTGCTTCAATCGCCAGTGCTTCCAATGATCACCGCCTGGGCGCCAATGAAGCCCCACCCGCCATCATTTCAGTTTTTATCGGCTCTCAACTTACAGCAGTGCTTGACGAACTGGAGAAAGTGACCGACGGGAAATTATCCCCACAGGAAAAAACAGAATTGAAATTAAATGTGGTGGGTAAGATCCCGGAGATCCTGTTGGACAATACGGACCGTAATAGAACATCTCCCTTTGCCTTTACCGGGAACAAGTTTGAGTTTCGCGCGGTGGGGTCCATGGCCAATTGTGCCGATCCCATGACGACGCTCAATGCGGCCGTGGCTGCTCAACTGATCACCTTTAAAGAGGAAGTAGACGCCTTGATCGCAAAGAAAAAGATGAAAAAGGATGATGCGATCTTTAATGTATTGCGTGAATACATAAAGGAGTCCAGCCCAATTCGCTTTGAAGGAGACGGCTATGGGGAAGCCTGGGAGAAAGAAGCGAAGAAACGCAAACTCAGCAATAACAAAAGTACGCCTGAGGCCCTTGCCGCTAAGATCAGTGCGAAGACCCTCAAGTTATTCCAGGATCTGGAGATCATGAATGCCATTGAGATCGAGGCGCGCTACGAGATCGAAATGGAAGGCTATGCTAAACGCCTGCAGATTGAAAGTCGGGTGCTGGGTGATATGGCTCGAAATCACATCATCCCTACAGCTATCAGTTACCAAAATGTCCTGATCAATAATGTACAGGGCTTAAAAGCGATCTATGGCGATGAATTTAAAGCTTACGCGGAAGAGCAGCTGGCCCTGATCAGTGACATCTCCAGTCATATTAAACACATCAACCAAGGCATCACGGCCATGACCCAAGCGCGTAAGAAGGCCAACGCGATTCAGGAGGTAAATACTTTGGCGAAAGCCTATGGAGAAGAGGTCAAACCGTATCTCGATCAAATACGCCGGCATGTTGATAAGTTAGAATTATTGGTTGACGACGCACTCTGGCCCTTACCCAAATACAGAGAAATGCTATTTCATTGATAATCAGGAAAGAAATTTCTTACCCCCAGTATTCTATTAAGGGTTCATTGGAATCGACTTGTACTTTCTTAAGTATTTATTTGACTGATTTACAGAAGCATAAGATTCATGGTGTATTGCTCTTCATCGAAAAAAAACAATTTCTTAATTATTTCTAAAATTACAAGGTATCTTAGCGTCGTTATAAGAATATAACTAGGACCCCAAATCCACACTGATCTTCCGTATTGCCAACGGCGTCTGAAACACATAGTGGTGTTCAACCTTTTGCGCTGTTTGTTTCTATTTGTATTAACCGTTCTAAATGTTCAATTCTGAAGTACTTCTGAATTGCATCTTGAATGTTCATTTTCTTTCGCGTAGGCGGAGGTACAGGCATGTATTTATTAACCATTTCACATATTAATTAAATCTTTTCATTATGAAAAAAGTAGTATTAGGTGCCGCGGCACTGATGATTGGGGCAATTGGTTTTGCTCAACAGAATACCGGTACTGCAGAGCAGGACGGTAGCGACAACTTGATTAGAGTGCGCCAGATTGGAGAATCCAACAGCGTAACTCTAGACCAAGACGGTGACGGTAACCAGGCCGGAGTGTTGCAGACTGGTTTGAATTCAGCTGAGAGTGGCTTAGTCACGCCCGGTGGACTGGATAACGATGCAGAAATTACACAAGTTGGTGATTTGAATGCGGCTTTCGCAGATCAGGACGGTGATCAGAACGAGGCCAGCATTGAGCAAACTTCCCCTGCAGGAACTGATGAAGGAAACCGTGCTTATATCCAGCAAGGAGTTGGGTATGCCGTAGGTAATTCTGCGACTATCGTTCAGGATGGTTCTGGTAACGACGCCTTAACCCGTCAGTTCTATGACAATAATGAGGCAATCACGGAGCAAACCGGAGATGACAATGATGCAGACATCCGTCAAAATGCACCCGGAAATGACCCTGCAGCACCCTCTGCCGCAGATTCTAACGATGCACTAGTTACCCAAGATGGTACCGGTAATGGGGCGTATGTACGTCAAAATACGGATGCTGCTTTGGATGCCTTCTTTATTGGTGACAATAGCGCCACTGTAGATCAGGATGGTGATGAGAATTACGCTTATCAGAACCAAAATGGGGAAGGAAATACAGGTCTTGTGCTTCAGGAAGGAACTGGGAACTACGGAAATCAGGATCAAGATGGTGTAGGAAACAATGCCACAATTAACCAAGGAAATGCTGCCGCCTTTACCTCTTCTATTACTAATACTTTGGGAGACTCAGGTTTCGACAACAATTTCATAAGTGGCGGTGGACAAACCGGCTTTGATTACAGTGGATTGAATGAGTCTGGAATGGCCGTTAATGACAAGGCTTTCCAAATACAGTCTGGCAGTGGTAACCTTGCAGAAGCGCATCAATTTGGAAATCAGGAGCGTACCAATTTATCTATCCAGGAGCAATCTGGTTCTGGAAATGTAGCTTTTGTAGCCCAGAACAATAATGGTTCGAACACCGGAGATCACAATTATTCAAAGCAATCTCAAGAAGGTTCGTTTAACGGTGCTTTAACTGTACAGTGGGGAGTGAATAACGATGCCCAAACTGATCAAAAAGGTATCTTTAACGATGCCATTATAGGACAGCGCTATGATTGGAACGACGCTAAAATTTCTCAAGACGGTCTTGGTAACGATGCGAGTGTTGAGCAGTGGGGTGTGAATGGTTTTGCTACCATCCGTCAGGAAGGTTCCGATCATAGCTTCAGTGCCACGCAAGGGACTAATGTTCCCGGAGGAGCCAGTTATGGAAATCAAATTTCCGTTTTACAGCAAGATGCTGGAGGAGATGGTTTCTTAGATGCTGAGTACTGTGAGCCTATCACCCCTATGGAAATGGGAATGCCAATGCCAGGTTTAGATCTTGAAATCGATCTTGATCTTTGTGATGAGCCTCACGGTTGCTAATCGTTGAGAATTGTATAGAATTGAAAGAGCGGTGTAAGCCGCTCTTTTTTTGTGATGAAGTAAGAAAGCAGAATATTCTTACAGATTACGGGATTGTACTCGATTATTAGTTTTTTACAAGTCGTTTTCAATATGTAGGCGTCTGCTTATCAATCTATTACTTGATTGGCTCAAAAACGTTTCATCGAAAAATTTTTGAATGCTCATTTTTTCCATTTTAACCTTCCTATCTTGTGACCGTTATTCTTAGTAACAGGACCCCAAATCCTTAAACTTCCTACATTATTTTAAGGTGATCAACCAGGCAGTGGTGTTCAAATTAAGCGCTGCTTTCGTTGATGAATGACCATTCTAAATAGTTGAGATCGGAGTACTTCGTTCCCTTTTTAGAAATGAAAGTATCGCTGTGAAAGACAGGGTATAAGGCTCACATAGGATAAGCTGTTAAATGCAGCCGTTTCTTTGTGCAAAAACGGATTTATTAACCATTTCACATATAATTAAATCTTATGAAAAAAGTAGTTTTAAGTGCAGCAGCACTCATGGTAGGAGCAATCGCTTTTGCCCAACAGAACACCGGTACCTCCGAGCAGGACGGGAGCGACAACTTGATTCGCGTTCGTCAGGTAGGTGTTCAGAACAGCACCACCCTCGATCAGGATGGTGACAACAACCAGGCAGGAGTGTTTCAGTCGGGGTCTAATGCCAATGAAAACGGTTTGGTCACTCCAGCCGGATTTTCCAATGATGCCCAAATTACGCAAGTAGGTGATTACAACGCCGCAGAAACGGTACAGTTAGGGGATGAGAACAATGCTACGGTCAACCAGACTTCTCCTGCGGGAACGCAAGAGGCTGATGGTAATGACGCCTATATCCAGCAGGGTGTGGGTTATGCGGTGAATAACACGGCAACCATTACCCAAGACGGTACGGCTAACAAGGCCAAGACACGTCAGTATTACGACAATAATTTAGCAGAGACTACGCAAAGCGGTAACGCAAACACCGCCGATGTGCGTCAGAACTCCCCGAGCAATGATCCTACAGCGCTTGACTTAGATTCTTCTGGAGATGCTAACGACGCTTTCGTAGATCAGACTGGAGATCGTAATGGTGCACTAGTACGTCAAAACACGCGTCCTAATCAATTGAATGCCTTCATTGGGGATAACCTAGTGGATGTTGATCAAGAGGGTAATGACAACTTTTCGTTCCAAACACAGCATGGGGAAGGCAATGTAGGAACTGTGATCCAAATGGGTGATGGTAACTATGCCAACCAAGATCAGGATGGTCTCCGTAACCTGGGAACTATCAATCAGGGAAGTGAAGCAGCTTTTGCCGGCTCTACAACAGACGTTTTGGCAGACAGCAAGTTTAGTGATGCGATCTTTTCTGGAGCTGATATCACTGGCTTCAACGGGACAAATGCAGTCAATGACAAAGCTTTTCAAGTGCAAGATGGTGTAGATAATTTAGCAGAAGCGCATCAATTTGGTGATGAGCAGACCACCAATTTGGCCATTCAAATGCAAACCGGAGCTGCTAACAAGGCTTTAATCGCTCAAAATAATGATGGAAGCACCCAAGGAGATGCTAACTATGCAAAACAAACTCAGGGGAGCTTTTGGGGTGATTCTAATAACGTAGCTGTAACCGTGCAGTGGGGACGTCGCAATGCTTCTGAAACTACACAGTTTGGTAGTGACAATGAAGTTGCTACTTCTCAATTCTACGATGATAATACCGTGCGTGTAGTGCAATCAGGAACAGCTAACGATGCTCAAACCGAGCAGCGTGGGGTAGAAGGATTTATGGTTATCGTTCAGGAAGGGACAGATCACGAATTTTACGCCGCCCAAGGAAACAGTGCATCAGGCGCAGCAAGTAGCGGCAACCAGCTATCTGTTATGCAGCAAGATGGCGGTGGTGATGGCTTCTTAGGTGAAGAGTATTGTGAGCCGATCATAGAGATGCCCATGGATATGCCAATGCCTGGTCTTGACTTAGACATTAACCTGGACTTATGTGACGATCCTCAGCAGGGCTGCTAGTCCAATTGGATTTACATAAAAGAAAAGGACATGCTTTGTAGTATGTCCTTTTTTTATTACGCTTACGCGAAATGGATTGAGAAGTAGAATTAAACGATCAGAACAATGCCTTTTTAGATCTAACATGCTGAAAATAAACGGATGGCAATGGATGGTCTCAAGCGATTTCTTTAAAAAAGGTGCCTTTTGTTGTAAGAATATTCGTAAAGGGAAAGCATATAGAATAAAAAGGGGTTATTCCCCCTAATGCGAAATTCTCAATAATCACAGGCCTTAACGCAGTTATGCTAATTTATAGCCCTGCAACTCATCGAAAAATTTTGTCATTAACAAATTGAAGGCCAAAATCTTACTACATTAGCAACGTCGAAATCCCTAGTTCGGCAATAGGACCCCAAATCCTTACCAAGTTCCCCCTATTTATAGAAAATGGTCATCATTCCCTGGTAGTGTTCAAGCTATTTGGCCAGGAAATTAGTGAACAATAAACAGTGTATTAACCATTCTAAATTCATTCCATTGGTCCGTACTTTTTGTACCATATTTTTTCTTACGCTTTTCACTCAAGCAAATCAGGCTCAAAACAATTCGGGTTCTGCCACGCAAAACGGGAACGTCAATCAACTGGTGATTCGTCAAACAGGTTCCATCAACAGTGTCGATGCTGAGCAGCGCGGTTCTTACAATCAGGGTACTGTTCAACAAAAAGGTTCGCAGCAAGAAGCTACACAAAAGCAATACGGTTACGTAAATAAAGCCGCCATTCGACAGATTGGTGATCTGAATGAGATCTACCAAAAGCAGCAGGGATCTTACAACAGTGCGCAATCCATTCAGGAAGGGGAAGAGTTAACTGCTAATCAGCGGCAGTACGGAAAAGGGAACTGGGCGTTTGTACGCCAAGGTTCAGGCGCAACGGTCAAACTCGAATCCTATAGCGGCAATCTATATGAGCTTAGCGGAGGAACCGCTTCCAACAGTACCGCAGAGCAATTGCAAGATGGAAAGTATAATGTAGCTGCTGTTCAGCAAGTGGGTGCCGGTCATTACAGCTCGCAGTATCAGGAAGGAAATAAAAACTTTTCCTACAGCAACCAGGATGGAACCGGGCACACCGCCAATTCAACCTTATATGGCGACCGCAATGAATCAGCCATCTTACAAAGAGGCAATGACAATGTGGGTAGTGTGACCTTATTCGGAAATCAACAAGCGATTATTAACCAACAAGGCGCCGAGAACATGGCCGTAGTCAAAGGCAATAACGGAGGCGTTTGAAAAAATATTGAAGACTTTTTATTAACCATTTCAATTATTATTAATTAAATCTTTTTATTATGAAAAAAGTGATTATTGGAGCTGCGGCTCTACTGTTCGGAGTCGTAGGCTTCGCACAAAGCAACACCGGTACTGCAGAGCAGGACGGTAGCGACAACTTAATTCGAGTGCGCCAGATTGGAGCGTTGAATAATGCTGAATTAGATCAGGATGGGGACAACAACCAGGCTGGTATTTTACAAACTGGACTCAATGATGCAGAAAACGGTGCACCAGCCACTCCGGCCGGTTTAGCGAATGATGCAGCTATTACTCAAGAAGGCGACTTAAATGCTGCTTTTGTCGATCAGGATGGTGACTATAACGTTGCTGATATTGAGCAAACTTCTCCATCTGGAACGGATGAAGGAAACCGAGCGTACATTCAGCAGGGTGTAGGATATGCGGTAAACAATGAGGCTTCTATCTCTCAGGACGGTTCAGGAAACGACGCTTTAACTCGTCAATTCTTTGACAGTAACGTAGCTTCAACCGTTCAGGAAGGAGATGATAACGACGCGGATATCCGTCAAAATGCGCCTTCTAACGACGCTGGTGCTGGACCTGCCTCAGCAGCTTCAAACATTGCTAGTGTGGAGCAGTACGGTGACTTGAATGGGGCCTTTGTCCGTCAGAACACTAACCCAGCTACTGTTGGTGGTTTTAACTTGGCTACGATTGTTCAGGACGGTGACGATAACTACGGTTATCAGACTCAGGATGGTGATACCAATACTGCAGCTATTGTTCAAAAAGGTGAAGGTAACTACGCCAACCAAGATCAAGATGGAGAATTCAACACCGGTATCATTAACCAAGGTGACGGAGCTCTATACTCAGGCTCTTTGACTGATTTTCTTAACGGAGTCGTCTTTGATGGGTCTTTCATCCCCGGAGGTGTAGGCCAGTCTGGATTTGACTATGGTGGATTGAATGCTACCGAGACCGCTGTTAATGACAAGGCGTATCAAGTTCAAGAAGGTTTTGGCAACTACGCTGAAGCCCATCAGTTTGGTAGAAAAGAACAAACAAATACCTCTATTCAGATGCAATCTGGTGGCGGAGGTAATCAAGCTTTTGTAGCACAGAACAACAATGGTACTGATGCCGGAGATGCAAACTACGCTAAGCAAGTTCAAACTGGAGCCGGAACCAATGGTGCTTTAACTGTACAGTGGGGTAAGCGAAACGATGCCGAGACTTCTCAAGATGGTTTCTTCAACGCAGCTGTTATCGCTCAACGTTGGAGTGATAACGATGCTCGTACGGTTCAGGAGGGAGACTTCCACCAAGCAAGCACTGAGCAGTGGGGTGTTGACGGGTTTGCTGTAATCAAGCAAGAAGGAACCGGTCACCGCTTCGCAATCCAGCAAGGAACAAATGCTCCTGGTGCTGCTAGTACTGGTAACCAAATCTCTGTATTACAGCAAGATGCTGGTGGAGACGGTTTCTTAGACAATGAGTACTGTGAGCCTATCGAGCGTATGGAAATGGATATGCCAATGCCTGATCTTGATCTTAAAATTGACTTAGACCTTTGTGATACACCTCCTTGTGTATAAGTAAAGCCTAAGCCTTTAAATAGAAGCTCCCGTCGCTGTTGGCGGCGGGAGTTTTTTTAAATGCAACCCAAACATAATAACCCTAAAGTCAACTACTAAAAGAATACAGTAAGATCGCTATGCTAAGTATAGCAATCATTTTCCGAAAATTAAGTATTTTTAAAAGAACAATATTCAATACCATGAAAACAGCACAACTACTATTTCTGAGCGTGATGATGATAGGAGGCCTACAGTTTGCTGCTGCGCAGACCTATCAGAATGAGCAAGATCCGGATGAGGAAATCGTGATTCAAAATGAGAATCTAACTACTCAGGTTCTGCAAGATTTTGGTTTTGACACCGCTACCAATCCAGTCAACGCCAGCTTGAACAGTTCTGCGGTTCGCATCACACAAATTGGAGCGCAAAACTTTTCTTCGGTCATAAACAATACCCAGTTTAGTGCTATTGAGATCACACAAAATGGTGATGAAAACAACACACAACTGGATTACACTGCACGATCAGCGGTAGCGACGTTATTACAGAATGGAAATCAAAACACCTTAATTGATTATGTGAATAATCCTGGGGCTGATGTGTCTTTGCAATTGGAGCAGCAAGGTAGTGGCTTGTATTTTGAACGCTTTGGTACCAATAGCATTACAGAATCGCTGCGATTTACGCAAACGGAGGCGGCGCCTACCATTATTGTTCGGAGTTTTCAGTGATGTACCCTAAGTACCAGCATACAAACTATTTAAAACAAACCATTCTCGTAATGGTTCTGTTTT
The DNA here is from genome assembly GCA_029866965.1 of Flavobacteriaceae bacterium YJPT1-3. Taxonomy (GTDB): domain Bacteria; phylum Bacteroidota; class Bacteroidia; order Flavobacteriales; family Flavobacteriaceae; genus Croceiramulus; species Croceiramulus getboli. The sequence goes on from CP123444.1 coordinate 1,756,958, forward strand.
TTTATAGCCTATCGAGTTGGGCCCAATTGTACAACAAAGATATAGCCGGTACTTGGAAGATTGATCGCTACAGTGAGTTTATCAGCTTCACGGCCATGGTAGAAAATAAGACCCTGAGCGATCGTAGCCTACGTTATTCCATATCGTTCTTTATTCAGCAACCGGATGGCTCGGTGGCCAAAGACAGTAAGGAAGAGCGCTTCGTGTTGGCAGCCGGGGAGCGTAAACAATTGAACGAACTCAGTGTTAGTGAGAATGAGGACAACAAAGTAACCTTGCTTTTGCTTATCTATGACCTGGAAGATCGACCCATTGGTAAAGACCGGGTCGTTCTGAATGATCCTTCTGATGCAGATGCTATTGAAAATAAAGAAATCAATGTTCGCGCTAGAGGAAACGGGAAGTACACCGATCAGGCCGCACCCCAGGACGGTTTTACCCTGGATGGACTGGTCATAGAAAATACCATAACGCAGGCAGGACGCGACTTTTATCAACTTTTCTATTCAGACTATTACAACAAGGGAATCGTATCTCCCAAAGATATCTTGATAGAGGAAGTTCCCGGACGCGGAAGACGTACGCGGATTACTGTGAAGGTAGATCGTACCTTAGTCTGGCAATTTTTTGCTCAGCCGCGGCGAGACTATTTGAAGGAGCAGGCAGAGATCACCATTCGCAGGGTATTGCTGCAGATTCAGCGTATTGCCCGTCAAAATGAGAGTTTAATACGCTATTAAAATGGGGTATTCACCTAAAAATGCTTTCGCGAAAGCAAAAAAACCCCCAAATCAAAGGATAAAGCGCTAGAATTGTTTTATTTGTACTTATAAGCACGAGAATGAAAAAATTGATCTTTATTCTGCTACTGATGGGCTCTTCGCTGAGTTTTGCTCAACAGTTTAGTTATACGCCAATAAATCCGGCGTTTGGAGGAAGTAACTTCAACTACAGTTGGATGCTTCAGTCGGCCACAGCACAGAATGGACTGACTGCTGATACCGACGGAGAAGAGCAATCCGACCTGGAAGAAATCGGGGAACAGCTGAATCGCCAGATCCTGAATCAAATTTCAAGAACACTACTCAACCAACAGATAGAAGCGCTAGGTGATTTTACGGAGGAAGGTACATTTACCTTTGGAGATTTGGCGGTTGAGGTCGTCCAAACTGATGAAGGCCTGGTCATCAATATACTCGATACAACCAATGGGGAACAAACCCAGATCGTAGTGCCTAACTAATTTATAGTCGCATGTCCCAACTTTACCGATTAGGAATTTTTTCCTTACTCTTTACCCTGAGTGCATGTGGTGCATTCTTCAATCAACCTTTTCAACAGCAGGAGGCAAGAATAGGCGAAACTACCGGGAATGGAGATCTTCTAAAAAGCTTACCCGAAGCCACAGAACCCGTTTATGTTGCAGTCTACAACTTCAGAGACCAAACCGGGCAATACAAGGCTGTGGAGAATGGAAGTACCTTCAGTACGGCGGTCACCCAGGGAAGCACAACCATATTAATTAAAGCCCTGGAAGACTCTAAATGGTTTAAGCCGGTAGAGCGGGAAAATTTGAGTAACCTGTCCACGGAGCGTAATATTATCCGGAATACAACCGAAGAGTACATCAAAAATAGAAATCCGAACGTACCTCCACTGCCCGCACTCAAATTTGCAGGGATGATCCTCGAAGGGGGGATTATCAGTTATGATACCAACATTATTACGGGTGGTGCCGGAGCCCGGTATTTTGGTGCCGGAGGTTCCGCACGGTACCGCCAAGATCGTATCACTATCTATCTGAGAGCAGTATCTACCAACAGTGGTGAGATTCTGAATACGGTTTATGTCTCCAAAACGATCTTATCTCAGGCTATTGATGCAAACTTTTTTCGTTTTGTGAAATTTCAGCGCTTACTGGAGGCTGAAACCGGAGTCACTCAGAATGAGCCTGTTCAACTAGCGGTTCAGGATGCTATTGAAGCGGCTGTTTATTCGCTGATCATGGAAGGGATCGAAGATGGACTCTGGTCGGCCAAAGGAGGACGCGAAGTCAACAACGAACTGGTAAGCACCTACAATCTGGAAAAATCTGTGGATCAAAGCACCCGCTTATTTGAGCGTGAATTTATGGAGGCAAAATACAAGAATAGTTTTGACTTCTCTTTGGGTGCTACTCTTCTTGATGCTGATTTCAGTAAGAAAGGAATTGGTCCAATGGCTAAAATTGGCTACACCAGACAACTGAATAAATTTTTGGGAATCAACCTGAATGCCGGAATCATGCAATTTAGAACAGGCACCAGCTATGAAAATTTCTTTGGCAGCGCTGATCTGAATGCGGTTATTAAATTGTTGCCCAACGACACGTTCGCTCCTTATATCTACGCTGGAGGTGGAATCATCGTAGATGGGACCTATAGCGACGATAATGTTTTAGGGATCAGTAGTGAAAGCACTGATGCCAAATTTCAATATGGAGCCGGGGTGGAGTATATGCTCAATGACCGTCTCGGATTTAGAGCCTATGCAGAACACAACGTCACCATCAACGACCAATTGGATAAGCTGGTCAACGGAAAGCGGGATGATTACTACTTCAATTTTGGTGTAGGGCTTAATTATTATTTTGGATTAAAAGATAAACCACAGCAGCAGCCAGGAGAGGTTGCAGTTGAAACGATACAGCAATGATGACAACCAATAAATTGTACAGCCGAGTTTTTGGTACGCTCCTGTCAGCCCTACTTCTGATGAGCTGTAGTGAAGACACCATTGATGAAAACGGAATTGGTTCACTGGAAGGAACTGTAGTTGCTCAGGGATCCAACGAACCTTTGGGTCAAGTGAAAATAAGTACTAATCCTTCGTCTGCAAGTGTTTTTACCAATAGTGAAGGAGAATTTCGAATTCCTAACATTCAAAGTGGGGATTATGCGGTTCAGGCAGAGTTAACTGGTTTTTTAACCAGCTTTGAATCGGTCAATATTATCGCTGATGAAACCAGTAGCGTGATTATCGAAATGGCAGTCAACCAGTCGAACAATCAGGCTCCTGATGTGCCGGAACTCTTCACTCCTGAAGATGGAGATACTGATCTGCTGTCGACGGCTAATTTTGTCTGGTCGGATGCCTCTAATGATAATGACCAAATCACGTATACGCTCGAATTGCGCAATAGTACTACCAACGAAATCCAGAATTTCAATGTGGTTCAAGATACTACCCTTACCGTGAATAACCTCACATTGGGCTCTACCTATTTCTGGCAGGTTACCGCGGCTGATCCTTTTAATGAAGGAGTGTCCAGCGATATCAGTCAGTTTGGAACTTTTCAGTCGCCAAGTAATCCCTTCTTCTTTGTACGGGAGATCGATGGCAACAGTGTTATCTTTTCCGGGTCGGAAGATGAGGATGACGACGATGATGAAGATACTAGCAATGAATTACAACTTACCAGTACAACCACGAATAGCTTTAACCCCAGACGGAATAGAGACGTCAATAAAGTCGCTTTTCTGAGATCGGTAGGAGGAAATATTCAGCTATTTACCATGAATGTCAATGGAACGGATGTTCGTCAATTGACAACGAGTATTCCGGTATCCGGCTTCAGAAATGACGAGATCAACATCGCCTGGGCAGATGGCGGAAGTAAGATTTACTATCCTAACTTTGATCGTTTATATTCCATCAATAGTTCGGGTGGCGGACTCCAATCGGTTTATCAAACCACTGACGGAAGTCTGATTAGTGAAGTAGCCGTGCCTGATTTTGATCCGGATTTGTTAGTGATCAAAACGAATAATATCAATGGCTATGATGTTCGTATATTCACTTATCGAATCAGCACTGGCACTGAGGAAACCGTCATTTTAGAGGGGGTGAATGGCGCCGCCGGTGGTATAGATATTACGGCGAACGCAGACCGGGTACTGTACTCCAGAGACCTAAGCGGTTCTGAAAACAATCAGTATCGACGATTCCAGAGCCGTCTTTTTGAATACGATTTGAATACGAACTTGGTGACTGAGGTGGATACAGGGGCCGACCCCGGCTTCAACGATCTTAAATCACGGTTTTCACCTAATGAGGCATCTTATATTTACGAGCGGGTAGCCAACAATGTTGGAGCGGCACCCAACCTATTCATTACCGATCAAGGTGACACTCAAGCGTCAAGAAATGTCTTTCAGGTCGCCGGTCAACCGGACTGGGAATAGAATCTCCAAAAGAATGGAAAAGACGGCTCTTCAGGCCGTCTTTTTTTTGATCATTCCTCAAGCTTTGATGCAAAAGAATGAGAAAGGTTCATGAGCCTACAGTTCGCGACGTAAATTAGAGATTGGAGTTTGACCCTCGGGCCTTAGAGTTGAGGCTGTAGTGACTAGAAGTAAAGTAAAGGGCGCGCTTGGCTCATGGAATCAAGGATCTTCGTGCTCAATTACCCACGTAGAGCATTTTTAATGGTGCTTCGAACTTCTTTACCCGCAGCCAGGTCCAATACACTTTGACCGGATTTGTTCTGGGCTTTTAGATTGGCCTGAGCGGAGATCAATAAACGGATCATGGGTAAATTACGCTCCCCGGACCGAACAGCAAGATGTAAGGGGGTAGAGCCCTCATTATCGGGAATGTCAACTTCGATGTTACGCTCCAGGAGTAATTTGGCCATAGCCAGAGTTTTTTCATTGCTGATCGTGGCCAGGGCATGCAATGGAGTCTGACCTTCAAATTTTTCTTCTGGATTCAGTCCGTTGTCAAGCAGTAAACGTACGCCTTCTACAAATTCAAAATCGATGGCGGTAAACAGCATTTGTTGCTCAGGTTGGGCTCCAGCATTTAGAAGTTGTTCCAGTACCACCGGATTTTTATACAGAATCGCATCGACTAGACCTTCGGTAGCGGGAAGTCCTTTCTCCAAAAGCATTTGAATGACTTCCGTATCACCATTCCGGGCGGCGCCGGCGACCAGACCTTCCTCGGTCAACTGCCCACTTGTATTCTTAATCAGGATCCTGGCCATTTCACCGTCTCCTTTGTTGATGGCTGTTTTAAGCGCCCGCTGGGCTTCGGCACCCTCTTCCAGAAGGAGTTCTGCGATCTCAATATTTCCGGTTTCAGCCGCTTCATTCATAGCGTCATTGGCTTGCGCTTTACCCTTGGACAATAATAAACGGGTCATGGCTACATTTTCACTTTTTACAGCATTCTTGATCAGCTCGGGTGCAGTGGTGTTGGCTCCTTTTTCAATCAGGTAATTGGTGATCTCCACCTGTTCATTTTCTACAGCAGCTGCCATGCCCATACTGGGATCAGCCTGATTATCGACCAGAATGGTCACCATCTCCAGGTTTTTGTTTTTTACGGCTTGATCAATTTTTGAACTGGTGTCGACTTCAGCGGCCTTGGTCTTGATCACGGTTTGTGCCATGGGCACCGCATCCCCGGCAACTGCCTTTTCAAGAGCGACCTCTGGAGTGCCTCCGTACTCCTTTAAAACTTTATTGAACAATGCTTCATCTCCTTTGGCGACCGCGTACGCAAAGGCAGCGTCCGGATCGGCATCATTTTCCAGGCTCAGTTCAACGAGTTCCTGTTGATCTTGCTCTATGGCAAACTGTAGAGCTTCAGAGGCATCAGCGCCACTCTTTAAGGCCAGCGCCACGATCTCCTTATTATTATTTTTGGTCGCTATGGCTAAGGCCTCATTCGTCTCTAGTTTGGCTTTCTTGTTGATGAACAATTCGAAAAACTTAAAATTATCCAGTTCGGCAGCGGTTTTTAAGGCTTCATTATCGGGATCGGTAACCGATACGACGGCATCCAGTAGGGCCTCATTAGCCTTTTTAGCTGCTGCAGCCAGGATCTTAGCGTCAGCGGTAGACCCCAGGCGTATGAACTGTCGGGCCAATTCCACATCATTATTCACTACCGCCAGGGCTAATTCCCGTTTACCGGCGGCAAAATCTTCAAATTCCTGACTCATCATGGCTTTGACTACCGGGTAGTCTGCAGTTTTCAAAGCAAAAGCCAGGTCGTTGTTGACTGGAAGTGCGCCTTCGCGAAAGAGCGCATAGATCAAACCGGGCTCTTTGTAGGCCACGGCCTTATAGATCATGTTATTCTTGGGCTTCGCGCCACGTTCCAATAAGCTCAAGGCGGATTCTACCTGGAAATAATCTGGATCGAAGAGCAGATCAAGGTCTGCGGTAGTTGGCTGCACGCCATAGTCCATCAATACGTTCAACACCGGGGTAGGTTGGTGATTCTGTATAGCCGCTGATAAGGAATTACTGAAGACCGGACTGGCACCTTTGGCGAAGAGTTCGCGGATGCGTTCAATATCTCCGGTGGAAGCTGCAGCGACCAGTTCTGTGTCCTGAACGTAATTGAACTCCGAGTTTCCGCTGTTGATTCGCGTTTCGTCATTGATAAGCTCCAGGGTGTAGGTGATCTCGTAGACGTCCTTATCCACCGAAGTCAAAGTGACCTTTTTCTCTACCGGAGCGATCAAGGCTTCACGAAATGGCGTTTGAGCTTCCTCAGTTCCAGACACCCGAAGAGTACGTCTATCGTCCGATTTGAATAATTTTTTACTGTCATCCCATACACTGGCATAGCCCAGGTCCAGATCTTCCGGCTTTACCGTAATCTCTAAAACGCGATTGAGTTTGATCTCTTCATCGGTGATCAGTGTTTCCAATCGAATACCCCCATATTCGATCAGAGGGGCGTTGTTCAAAATAGCGTTGTCTCGGGTAAATCCGCCCAGAAAAATATCTCCGGTAAAATCGGTAGGGTTTTCGTCATCTCGGCCAAAGGATTTTTTCACTATGGAAGTTACTTTTTGACGAAAGCGGAGGGAAAACTTTTCGTAGAAATTATACGTGACTTCTTCTTTCAGCTGGCTTCGCACCCAGGTGGAGGCACTATCAATGGCTGTTTGAAGAAGTTCTTGCTTAACACCCAGGCTATCGATTTCAGGGAAATTTACCGGCGTAAAGAGCTGGGTCCAGGGGGCAAGGGTAACATGAATGGTTTTTGGCTTTTCTGCCACGGTACTTTTCCAGGATTCTACCCAGCGTGCTGATTCGTCGCCACCTACCGTATACGCATTACCCAGGTCGATATCGAGATAGGGGTTCTGTGGGTTTTGAGTTTGCTGGACCTGAGCGATCTCCAATTGCAATGCTTCTTGAAACTGCTTTTCGTTATAGGGCGAGTACACAAAATTCTTCCGGGGTACAGCATTTCGCAGGATGAAATGGCCTCCCTGAATGACGGAGTAGGCATAATGGCTTCCATAGCGCGCGATGAACCCCCAGGGGGTAATGTCTCTTCCCAGGCGGTCAAAGTCGGCGACTAGTGCGCTATCTACCTCTGCCGTAATGATCTCCCCAAATTCTTCCTGGCTTACCGCTACATCCATGGTGGTATAGACCAAGAGCAGATGATCTTCTCCAGAATCTTTTAATTGTTTGTAAAATGGGGTGCTGTTCTGACTGCGGTACGGTCTATTCAAACTATCGCTAAATAGCACTTCTTTTTCGTAGGCATACGGGGTGGAAATGAAGAATGTATGCAGTTGTGGTGGATTGGACGCCTCGATGTTGTTTTGTGATGGAGTGGATAAGATCAGTCGTTGATCCTTGGCGCTGCCAGGCCAGTCTAAGGGGTCAATGGTTCGTATATCAAAGCCATAACCCAGTAGGGAGGCAGGTTCAGCTTCCTCAGCAAGGTCGTTCTGTGCCGTGCTGATCCAGCAGCAGTGCATCCCAATAAGTATATAAAAGAGTCCCCTGAGTACCTTGTGGCCTGACATATTATCAATTTATTTAGGGGCAAATCGAATGGGCAATATACTGTAAAATGTGCTGAATACCCAAGTTGAAGGCTGGAATTAAACCCTATTTCTCAGGGGTATATCCCATTGTAAATTGGACGAAATAACTACTTTTGCTGCCAGATCCTAACCCATGTCAGAAGAAATTTCCAAACGATACGCCCGAAGGGGTGTTTCAGCCTCTAAAGAAGAGGTGCATCAAGCGATCAAGAATGTGGACAAAGGTCTTTTTCCAAAGGCGTTCTGCAAAATAGTGCCTGATTACCTCACCGGTGATGAGGATCATTGTGTGATCATGCATGCCGACGGCGCCGGGACTAAATCTTCCCTGGCTTATATGTACTGGAAAGAAACCGGAGATTTGTCCGTTTGGAAAGGGATTGCTCAGGATGCACTGATCATGAATATTGACGATCTGCTTTGCGTGGGGGCTACCGATCATATTTTGCTGTCCAGCACTATTGGTCGTAACAAGAATAAAATACCGGGAGCGGTCATTCAAGCCATTATTGAAGGAACAGAAGAATTGATCGCTGACCTTGCCAAGTACGGGGTTCGCATCCACAGTACCGGAGGAGAAACAGCCGACGTTGGGGACCTGGTTCGGACAATTATCGTTGACAGTACCGTAACCGCCCGCATGCGTCGAGAAGAGGTAATTGATAATGCCAATATTAAACCGGGAGCCGTAATCGTAGGATTAGCCTCTTACGGACAGGCGACCTACGAAAAAGAATACAATGGAGGGATGGGAAGTAACGGACTTACTTCAGCCCGACACGATGTGTTTCAAAAGTCGCTGGCCACTCAATTCCCGGAAAGCTTTGATCAGGAAGTGCCGGAGGATCTGATCTACAGTGGGAGCAAAGGCCTTACCGATACCGTAGAAGGCAGTTCATTGGATGCCGGTAAATTGGTCTTATCGCCTACACGAACCTATGCTCCGGTGATTAAGAAAATTCTGGATGAGGTGGGGCGTAAGTCCATTCAAGGGATGGTCCATTGCAGCGGAGGCGCTCAAACGAAGATCCTTCATTTTGTGGATGATTTGCATATCATCAAAGACCAGTTGTTTCCCATTCCTCCGCTCTTTCAATTGATCCAGTCGGAAAGTGGAACCGGATGGAAAGAAATGTATCAGGTCTTCAATATGGGGCATCGCATGGAGCTGTATTGTGAGGAAGCTTTCGCGAAAGCGATAATAGCTATTGCTCAGTCATTCCAGATCGAGGCTCAGATCATCGGTCGGGTGGAAGCCGCTGAGGCTAAGAAATTGACCATTCACAGTGAAAAAGGCACGTTTATCTATTAATTCGATTGCATTGTCTCGCTTCGTTTACTTTGTCTTTTTATTTGGTTTAAGTCAAGTCAGTTTCGCGCAAAGTGATAGCACGCAGGCGGCTGTTGACTCTATCGCGACGCCTCCGGTCGAGGTGATCATCGATTCGGTGGCAAAACCTCAAAATGCAATCAAAAAGGATACTTCATACTGGACCATACTCAACAGGACCGGACTGAATATCAGTGAAGTGGCTTTTGTCAACTGGAATGCCGGGGGGAGCAACTCCATATCCGGTCTCGGTGAATTGATCTTGAAGCGCAATTACAAAAAGAAAAACCTCCGCTGGAACAACAAATTGGAGAGCCGCTTTGGGATCAACAAGCAGGAAGATCAAGAGCTGCGTAAAACAGATGATCTTCTGGAAATAACTTCCTCTTTTGGTTATCACAGGGACAGCACTTCGAGATGGTATTACACTGCCAGAGCGAGTTTAAGGACCCAGTTTGCTAACGGATACCGTTATCCCAATACGGAAGTGCCTATTTCGCGATTTATGGCACCGGGATACCTGTTCTTCGGACTTGGAGGCGAATATGGTCGCGATATAGAAAACCTGTCCATCTACCTTTCTCCACTGACCTACAAAGCGACATTCGTACTGGATCAGCGATTGGCCAATTTGGGATCTTTTGGGGTTACACCGGCCGTGCGTGATGAGGAAGGAAATATCCTTACTCCGGGAGAAAATGTACGGAGCGAATTGGGTATACTCATCCAAAGTACCTACAGCCAAAAGGTAGCCGAGAATATCGACTTTACCAATGCCATAAGCCTCTACACTGATTATCTGAATGATTTTGGGAACATTGACATAGACTGGGAGATCAACTTCAATTTCAAAGTGAACAGCTTTGTACTGGCTAAATTGGGTTCGCATATACGGTACGACAATGACGTGAAGTTCAGTGAAGAAAATGAAATGGGGGAAGAGGAAGTGCTGGGGGCCCGAACCCAATGGAAGCAGCAATTGGGAATTGGCGTAATCGTTAATTTCTAAGCAGTTAGTATTTTTTTACTATCTTCAAAACCTTTTCATCGCTTAACTCGTAAGTAAAGTAAGGGATGTAGGAAACCCAAATCAACATTGAATTACAATTTATTATGCCCACTATCTTATCCGCTTTGAAGCGATCGTACTCCGGTCTAAAGATTCTTGCGTCATGTTTGATCATCACTAACTTAGCTGTAGTCTATTTTTTTGGGCTGGATGAAATCCGTCTAGCCGTACTGACCACTACCTTGGTCGTATTCCTGTATTACGTGACGTTTACTCCTGTAAAGAGTAGATGGATCATGGCCTTTTTTGCCTTGTTTTTATTGAAAGACATCGCCATGTTCTTTTATGAATACGTGCTTGGATACAAGTTGGCCATTCTCTTTGGCATACTTTCCTACCTGGTACTGCTGCGCTCGATCTGGGGTCGGGTGAAAAGCTATGGGAACAATCCATTGAATATTTTGCTTACCGTTGTTCTGGTAGCACTCAATATGTACACACTCTATGTACTTATGAATCAGATTTCCTATCAGTTCAGCGATCTTAGCCAGGTGATCTTGTTTTATACCTATGGCGCCATCATGATGGCTTTGGGTATTGCAGCGGTAGTGTACAACAACAAATTCAACTCCAATCGTTCCCTGCTGTTTATGTTTGTAGCCTTCGGCTTTATTTTTGCCGATGTCGCCTCTTTATTGGCCTATTATTTTGAGTTGGATCCCTTCTACTATTTCGACCGTTCCTTTGTGATTGTGGGTCTTACTGTAGCGGTAGCTTTTGGAAACCGGCAGGAGGCACTTGACGAAATGGATCAATACCTGCAGATGGAAGAGGAGCTGGAACAACTCAAAGAATTACACGAGGTTCGCAACAGCTGATCAACGCTTCAATGCCCTAAATGGAACTCAATAGCGGAGAAGGCAGCCGCCTGCAAATCCGTTTAAATATCGTAATTTCGTGTTGCGAAAAATAGGATTGGATGCTCGAGAAATTACAAATAGTAAAACAACGCTTTGATGAAGTCAGTGATCTGATCATACAGCCTGAGATCATTAGTGATCAGAAGCGCTATGTGGCCTTGAATAAGGAATACAAAGACCTTAAAGCGCTTATGGATGAGCGTGAAAAATACATCAGACAAACTAACCGTCAGCAGGAGGCAGAAGAGATCATTGCCGATGGCAGTGATGCAGAAATGGTTGAAATGGCCAAAATGCAGTTGGATGAGGCTAAAGAGGCACTCACCAGCCTGGAAGAGAAGATCCGTATGATGTTGGTTCCTAAGGATCCCGAAGATGCCAAGAACGTGGTTATGGAGATCCGTGCCGGAACCGGAGGCGACGAGGCCAGTATTTTTGCCGGAGATCTTTACCGAATGTATAGCAAATACATTGAAAATAAAGGCTGGAAACACAGCACGATCGACTTTAGCGAAGGTACCAGTGGGGGCTTCAAAGAAATTCAGTTTGAGGTTACCGGAGAAGACGTGTACGGGACCCTGAAGTATGAGGCAGGCGTTCATCGCGTACAGCGTGTTCCGCAAACCGAAACCCAGGGTCGGGTGCACACCAGTGCGGCCACCGTAATGGTGTTGCCAGAAGCGGAGGAGTTTGACGTGGAGATCGATCCTAAGGACGTTCGGATTGACTTCTTCTGTTCTTCAGGACCCGGAGGCCAATCGGTGAATACCACCTATTCAGCAGTTCGTTTGACCCACGTGCCCACCGGCTTGGTCGCTCAGTGTCAGGACCAGAAATCACAACACAAGAATAAAGAAAAAGCATTTCGCGTGTTACGTTCGCGCCTCTACGATCTGGAATTGGCCAAAAAGCAAGAAGAAGATGCTGCTAAACGAAGCTCTCAGGTCAGCAGCGGGGACCGCTCTGCAAAAATCCGAACCTACAACTACCCGCAGGGTCGCGTGACCGATCACCGTATCGGACTTACGCTCTACGATCTTCAAAACATCATCGACGGAGATATTCAACGCATTCTGGATGAACTACAACTGGTTGACAATACGGAAAAGTTAAAGGCTACAGAAGAAAGTATTTAATGCTTATCACTCACGCGTTATGACCGTAGAACATTTGCAACAGCAAATCCAAGTCAAAAAGTCCTTTCTCGTGGTGGGATTGGATACAGATACCGACAAAATTCCCGAGCATTTGCTGAATGAAGAAGATCCCATTTTTGCCTTCAACCAACAAATTATCGATGCCACGGCTCCCTATTGCGTCGGGTATAAGCCCAATACAGCATTTTATGAGGCCTACGGCCTACGGGGCTGGAAAGCACTTCAAAAAACCATAGATTACCTCAATCAAAAGTATCCGGATCATTTTACCATTGCCGATGCCAAGCGCGGGGATATCGGAAATACTTCGACACGCTACGCTGCAGCTTTTTTTAATGATCTTAACTTTGATTCCGTAACGGTAGCGCCCTATATGGGAAAAGATTCGGTGGAACCCTTTCTCGCCTTTGCAGGAAAATTTACCATACTACTAGCCCTCACTTCCAATCCTGGGGCCTTTGATCTGCAGACCCAGGAAATTCAGGGTCAGCCCCTCTATAAAAAGGTGCTCACTGTTTCCAGGGGGTGGACGCACAGTGACCGACTCATGTATGTGGTGGGTGCCACCAAAGCTGAATTTTTACAAGAAATCCGGGAAATTGTTCCTAATGCATTCCTATTGGTGCCCGGAGTAGGAGCCCAGGGCGGAAGCCTGGAAGAGGTTTGCCGCTACGGAATGAACGATCAGGTGGGCTTATTGGTCAACTCGTCCCGAGGGATCATCTATGCTTCCCAGGGTCGCGATTTCGCGAAAGCGGCAGCAGAAAAAGCACAGGGTCTACAGCAGCAAATGGAGGCCATTCTCAAAGCATCCGGACTTCTTGAGTAGTACGCTATTTGTCGATCAAGTTGCCTATCCTACCCTTCGCAAGAACGGAGATCAGACCAATGAGACTCCGAACTCCATGGCATTTATTATTAAGGAGCCACCACAGCGCATTGTTTCATTAGTGCCCAGCCAGACGGAAACGCTCGTCGATCTCGGTCTGGAGGAGCAATTGGTAGGCCTGACTAAATTTTGCGATGCTCCTCAAGGTCTTAAGCAACGAAAAACCGTGGTTGGAGGAACTAAACAAGTACATTACGATAAAATAGAGGCGCTAAAGCCCGATATCATTCTTTGTAATAAGGAGGAGAACACACGGGCTATGGTAGAACAACTCAGTACCATAGCTCCGGTGCATTGTTCAGAAATCATTGATTTTGAAGACGCGCTGGAACTCATCATTGAGTACGGCCATCTCTTTGACAGATTGAAAGAGGCTGGAGCGTTGGTGGATAGAATTGAACTGGCGCACAAGGACTTTGAAGCCTTTGTAAGTGATCGGGAGCTAAAACAAGTAGCCTATCTCATATGGAAAGATCCTCTCATGGCAGTTGGTGAAAAGACCTTTATCCAAACCATGCTCACTTTGGCTGGTTTTAAGAATGTCTTGGATGACAATACCGGAAGGTGGATGCGGTATCCTGAAGTTGCCTGGAAAGATCTGGAGCAGGCGGATTACGTTTTTCTTTCCTCAGAGCCCTTTCCTTTTTCCGAGGCAAAGCATTTTTCCTGGGTGGAAAAGAATAGCAGAAGCAAACCGGTTCTCGTTGACGGGGCCTACTTTTCGTGGTACGGCAGTCGTATGCTAGTAGCCTTTGCCTACTTTAAGCAGCTTCACCAGCAGATCGACTGTGCGTGAATGTATCCAACAAGAGCAATTCCAGGAGCGTTTTATGCGCCTTGTGAGCGTAAAAATCACTTTCTGCAGGAGCAGAAAACTGGAGGTTATACGCCATTTCTAAATAGCGCGCATACTTGGCTTCAAGTCGGGTCATGTTGAATTTTGCGGACATGATACTCAATTAACGCTTCTAATATATTTCATAATGACTTGTCATTCAGATAACTTAATATTAAATTAACAAAAAAAGCCGATGGTTTCTTAAGACCATCGACTTTTACAATGAATGATGGAAAGCCCCTAATCTTTCCATACTTCAAAGGTGAATATTTTATAAGTTGTGCAGGTGATCGAAACGTTACGTTATTTTTAATTTAACTATGCATCATTTTAAAACCTTAGGTCTAATCTGTTTGCTTTTTGTGCCTTCGCTATCGATGGCGCAAGAGGGATGTGCTTGTTGTACGGCCAATCATCAGGCTTTTGACTTTTGGGTGGGCGAATGGCAGGTGATGGGTCCTGAAAATAAGCTTGCTGGAACGAATTCCATTACGAAAGAACAGGACGGTTGTGTATTGAAAGAACATTGGACAAGCATCAATGGGGCCTATTCCGGAACCAGCTATAATTTTTACAATGCACAAACCGAGCAATGGGAACAATTATGGATTGACAACAACGGTGGATTTTTAAAACTTTCCGGGCAGCGTATCGGTGATCAAATGATCATGCGATCAGCGGCTCAAGAAGATGCTACGGGTGTCCCCGTCGTGAATCGGATCACCTGGACACGAAACGATGATGGTTCGGTACGGCAACTTTGGGAACTACTAAAAGGTGAGGAACAACCGCAAGTGCTGTTCGACGGGCTCTATCTTAAAAAAACTTAAGCATAGGTTTGTTGGCGCAGTTGTTCTGTTTCCTCAGCCGATTTGAAGACTTCCCAGGTTTTTCCCTGGGTGCGTAGTGCCCCCAGTATATTAGCAAATTGACCGGCCTTGATGGGATCGTTGTATTTTGCAAATCCGTAGGCCAGCCCTCCGGCAAACGAATCTCCACAGCCGGTGGTGTCGATAACCTTACCTACCGGCATCGATGAAATCCAGTCTTTTTTTATTTGACCATCTTCCAATTGATACAGCACGCATCCACGGGAGTCCATCGTGACATAAAGGTATTGGGTACCCTTGCTCAGCACGTGCGCTGCCAGGTCATCCAAATGATCAGTAGCCTCTTCGTCATAAATGGAAGGCAGATCATTTTCGTATTCATTTTTAAACCACATGCACTGCGACTCCTCCAAATTCATTTTAAGCACATCAATGTAGGGCAGCCATTCGTCTGCATCTACCCAAAATTTGCGATGCCGATGCCCCGTGACATCCATAGAAGTAGTCGCGCCGTGGGCATCGAAGACTATAATGCCCTTGGAGTTTTTCTTAATAAACTGCAAGCTGCTCAAAGCGATCTCAAAATCAGTAATGGGAACAAAAACAAAGGCGGCGGCATCCAAATGGGCTTCAAAGTCGGTGGGAACCAAGGGGTTCATGCAAGCCAATTGTTTCTCCTCTCTATTGTTTTGATCTTTAAAATCCAAATAGATCACGGTGCCCCGATCTAATTCGTCGCTTATACTAGTCGTATCCACATTGCTAAAATCACGTAACTCGCTAAGAATGGCTGTTCGATCCTTACGATGTACATTGGAAACGGGGACTACCTGATCTTCAGCATTCATCAGCTTGCTCAAGGCAACCACCGGGTGAGTCACGCAGCCATAGCGCATGATGATATCATTTTCATACGTGGAAATGGTATCCCGGGGGATTGGTCCTGCAACTACGATCTTCATGGGCTTCATAGTCTGCGATCTTGTAAGGCGAATACCCGTCTAAGCAAGTCTGTGGTTCTTGCAGAAACCTGATTTCTGATCTGTTGCTCTTCAACGGCGATCATGGTGAACACTCCTTCCAGGGCCTCTCTGGTCACGTAATCGGTGAGATCAGGATTCACATCATTCGTCAAGGGTAATTCATTGTATCGGGTGATCAGATTATTCCAAATTTGATCCGCTCCTACCTTGGCAAAAGAATTTTGAATGACCGGATTGAACTTTTGATACAGGGCGTCCTCCGTACGTGCCTCAAGATAGGAGGTCGCAGCACGATCATTACCGAGTAATATGGTGCGAGCATCGGTAAAAGTGATGCCTTTGACCGCCTCCACAAAAATAGGGGTCGCTTCTTTGACCGCATCTTCTGCAGCGCGATTCAATTGCTTGATTCCTTCGTCGGCCAGGCTGCCTAGACCTACAGCCCGTAAGGTTTTATCCACTTTTTGTAACTCGGCCGGTAAGAGGATCTTGACCAATTCGTTCTGATAAAATCCATCTTCCTCGGTCAGCCTGGTGACTTGTTTTTCAATGCCAAAATCCAAAGCCTGGCGCAGGCCGCTGGCTATGGTTTCCGAATCCATTCCGTCTTGCCCGGGTAATCCGCCAATGACTCCCTGAAGCTCCGCACAAGAGCTGAGGACAAACAAACAACTGATCGCAATGAGTTTTTTCATTCTACTGTAGCTATACGATCAAATATACTAATTCTTGAACGGGGAGAAAGCCTTAGGAGAAGATGATGGTTTTATTTCCATAAACCAGGATTTTATGATCCAAATGGGCTTTGACGGCGCGTGCCAGTACGATCTTCTCCAGATCGCGGCCTTTCATGATAAAATCCTGCACTCCGTGTATGTGCGATACGCGCACGGTTTCCTGTTCAATGATGGGCCCCTCATCCAGATCAGAGGTCACGTAGTGACTGGTAGCGCCAATGATCTTGACGCCTCTGTCGAAAGCCGCGTGATAGGGCTTGGCCCCTACGAAAGCCGGTAGGAAAGAATGATGGATGTTGATGATTTTGTTGGGGTAGTGGGCGACAAAATCTGCCGAAATGATCTGCATATATCGCGCCAGGACGATCAGATCAATCTCGTGCTTTTGAAGGAGTTCCAGCTGCTTGGTTTCAGCCTCCTTTTTGGTCTCCTTATTTACAGGAATATGGAAAAACGGAATGTCGAATTGTTTGGCAACGCCAGATAAGTCCGGGTGATTACTGATAATGAGACTTATGGCTCCACGGAGCTCTCCGGTCGCATGTCTTCCCAACAGGTCGTACAGGCAGTGGTCATATTTGGACACAAGGAGGGCGATTCGGGAGGTTTCATTGTGATCAAAGAGCTGCCAGGATAAATCATAGGGATTAGCCATCTTCGTTTGAAAGCTTTCGCGAAAGCGAATCAATTCCGTTGCGGTATCAAAAGCACATACCAGACGCATAAAAAAGGTATCGGTCTCCCGGTCGACATGCTGATCCAGATAAATGATATTGGCCTGTGCCTCCTTGACGAAGGTGGTAATGGCAGCAACCAAACCTTTACGGTCCGGACAATGAATGAGAATAATGGCTTGGGTCATGTGGTTGATGGAGTAAGTGAAATCGGCATAAACTACTGATAGTGATGCGTGTAATCTCTAAAATAGGAATTTTTTTTAGCCTGACTAGGAGCGGTGGATAGATTGGCCTCACTATATCGTTTGCGCCACTTAAAAATCCTTATTTTTGCACTTCAAAAGCAAGCTGGTTCATGAAAAACCCTGAAGTCTACACACCTAAGCATAAAATTCGAATTGTTACTGCAGCCTCGCTCTTTGATGGCCATGATGCGGCGATCAATATCATGCGACGCATCATCCAGTCTACTGGGGTAGAGGTGATCCATTTGGGGCACGATCGCTCGGTGGAGGAAGTGGTGAATACGGCCATACAGGAAGATGCTCATGCCATCGCCATGACCAGTTATCAAGGTGGCCATAATGAGTACTTCAAATACATGTACGACTTACTACACGAGAAAGGATCAGGGCATATCAAAATTTTTGGAGGAGGCGGAGGCGTCATTCTACCCGAGGAGATCAAAGAACTCATGGAGTATGGGATCACGCGAATCTACTCTCCCGATGACGGACGCGAGATGGGATTGCAAGGGATGATCAATGATCTAGTTAAGCAATCAGACTATGCGCTAGGCGATGCTCTAAATGATGAATTGGATCAATTAGAGCGACAGGAGCCCAAAGCGATCGCCCGACTGATCTCTGCGGCAGAAAATTATCCGGACAAGCATTCGGAAATCTTGAACACCATTCACGAAAGAAATAAAGAAATTAAACTACCCGTCTTAGGAATCACCGGAACCGGAGGCGCGGGAAAATCTTCGCTGGTCGATGAACTCGTTCGTCGATTTCTTCTGGATTTCCCCGATAAGAGTATTGGATTGATCTCGGTAGATCCTTCTAAAAGAAAAACAGGCGGTGCCTTGCTGGGAGATCGTATCCGTATGAACAGCATCAATTCGCCTCGGGTATACATGCGTTCTTTGGCGACGCGCCAAAGCAATCTGGCCTTATCCAAACACGTGGCTGAAGCCGTCGAGGTGCTTAAAGCGGCCCGTTACGACCTGATCATTCTGGAAACTTCCGGAATAGGCCAGAGCGATACGGAGATCATTGAACACTCAGACGTTTCGCTCTATGTCATGACCCCTGAATTCGGAGCGGCCACTCAATTGGAAAAAATTGACATGCTCGATTTTGCCGATCTGGTGGCGATCAATAAGTTCGACAAACGGGGAGGGCTGGATGCCTTGCGGGATGTTCGCAAACAATACATGCGAAACAATAATCTTTGGGATATTGAACAAGAAAAGCTTCCAATTTACGGGACCATCGCTTCTCAATTCAATGATCAAGGTATGAATCGTCTGTATGCAGCAGTTATGCGAACGCTGACGGAGAAAACCGAGTCGACCTGGAATTCAGACCTGGAGTTAACCCAGGAAATGAGTGAAAAGATATTCGTGATTCCACCGGCCCGCACCCGCTATCTTTCAGAGATCGCAGAGAATAATCGAGCCTACGATCAAACCGCCGCTGATCAGGCACAAACCGCTCAGCGCCTGTACGGTATTTATAAATCCATGGAAACCATAGCCGGTCAGGAGCCCAAATTAGACAAGTCAGGTTTGGATATTTCTGAACTGACCCCTACACAGGAAGATGATCAGGCACTGCTTAAATTGTTGCTGGCTCAATTCGACAAGACGAAAATGGATTTGGACCCTTACAACTGGGAAGTTATCCTCGGGTGGAGTGAGCAGTTGGCCAGGTACAAGGCACCCGTTTATTCGTTCAAAGTCCGTGGTAAAGAGATCAAGATCGATACACACACAGAATCCCTGTCACACACTCAAATCCCTAAGGTGGCCTTACCCAAGTACGAGGCCTGGGGAGATCTTCTTAGATGGACGTTACAGGAGAATGTACCGGGAGCCTTTCCCTTTACGGCAGGATTATATCCTTTCAAACGTACTGGTGAAGATCCCACCCGAATGTTCGCCGGGGAAGGAGGCCCGGAACGCACCAATCGCCGGTTTCACTACGTCAGTTTGGGCATGGACGCCAAGCGTCTATCAACGGCCTTTGATTCCGTAACGCTATATGGGAATGATCCGGATTATCGACCGGATATTTACGGGAAAATCGGAAATGCGGGGGTGAGTATTTGCTGCCTGGATGATGCTAAGAAATTGTATTCCGGCTTCGACCTGAGTAATCCCATGACCTCGGTCAGTATGACCATCAATGGCCCCGCACCCATGCTTTTGGGCTTTTTCATGAATGCAGCCATTGATCAGAATTGTGAGAAGTACATCAAGGAACAGGGGTTAGCGGATCAAGTAGAGCAAAAGCTGAAAGCCTTATACGACGATCAGGGTCTGGACCGACCCAAGTATCACGGGGACTTACCCGAAGGGAACAACGGTTTGGGATTGATGCTTTTAGGAATTACCGGTGATCAGGTATTGGAAGCCTCCGTCTACAACAAGATCAAGCAAGAAACCTTGGCTCAGGTACGCGGTACGGTACAGGCCGATATCCTCAAAGAAGACCAGGCTCAAAACACCTGTATTTTCTCAACGGAATTTGCATTGCGGTTGATGGGCGACGTGCAGCAGTATTTCATCGCACAGAACATTAGAAATTTTTATTCGGTTTCCATTTCAGGCTATCATATTGCTGAAGCCGGAGCCAATCCCATAACCCAACTTGCCTTTACCCTGGCTAATGGTTTCACCTACGTGGAATATTACCTGAGTCGGGGCATGGATATCAATGAATTTGGTCCTAATCTTTCTTTCTTTTTCTCCAACGGCATTGATCCGGAATATGCGGTTATAGGCCGAGTGGCTCGTAAAATTTGGGCGAAAGCCATGAAAGAGAAATACGGGGCCAACAAGCGGGCCCAAATGCTGAAATACCACATTCAGACTTCCGGGCGCAGCCTGCATGCTCAGGAAATTGATTTTAACGATATACGGACTACCTTACAGGCCTTATACGCCATCTATGACAACTGTAATTCTTTACACACCAATGCGTATGACGAGGCGATCACGACGCCAACAGAAGACAGTGTACGCAGGGCTATGGCCATCCAATTGATCATCAATAAGGAATTAGGCTTGACTAAAAATGAGAACCCCATACAGGGCGCCTTCATCATAGAAGAACTTACTGATCTGGTAGAAGAAGCAGTGCTGGAAGAGTTTGATCGCCTGACCGAACGTGGTGGGGTGCTTGGCGCTATGGAGACCATGTATCAGCGCAGTAAGATCCAGGAGGAGAGTCTCTATTACGAAACCTTGAAACACAATGGAGAATTCCCAATCATTGGTGTAAACACCTTCCTGAGTAGTAAAGGGTCACCTACAGTAACTCCTGGGGAGGTCATCCGTGCTACGGAAGAGGAGAAGGAAAATCAGATCAAAACCCTCAAATTGCTTCACGAAAGCAAATCGGCTACTGCCCAACAGGTGCTTGAAGAAGTGCAACAAGTAGCAGTCAACAATGCAAATATCTTTGAGGCGCTTATGGAGGCGACCAAAAGCTGTTCACTGGGTCAGATCACTAAGGCGCTTTTTGAAGTAGGAGGGCAGTACCGCAGGAATATGTAATAAGTGGGGTTGACTTAGATCATCAACTTCCAGTTACGCTGTAATGATTTGAAACCTCTGATCTCTTGACGCAGCAGGTCAATAAAATCTCTCCCATTGCTTTCCACGCGTGCCAAACGGTCGCAAGTGCGTTGCAGGCTGCGTGTAAGTCGTTCTACGCTCTGTACTTGTCTCAAGCGTTCTTCCTGAAAGGGGTAGGCTTCGGCCTTAAGGATCTCAGGCGCCAATGAATCTCCCTGCCGAATGATGTCTCCGGTGAAATAAAGGGATTCATCTTCCCGACCATCGGCTCGAAGCGGAGTGAGTTCATACTGCAAATAATCTGAAATCAGTCGGGATAGCCTCTTGATATCAAGGGCCTTGCTATAGATAGCCTGGTATTTTGCTGAACTGGAAAACTCCAACGGTTGCATGGGACTTTATTTTACTGCTCACTCAAAATTAGCAGGAATTCAAAGAAGTTATATTTCGATAATAAGGTATATATTAGATTTTTATTTAGATACTAATGTATTTTTAATCTAAACTTTAGAATGTATGGATTCTTTAAACTGGAAGATTTTAGCCCTTCTGCAGCAAAACGCGCGCATATCTAATGCCAGTATCGCCCGAACTGTGGGTATCAGTCCGCCAGCAGTTGCCGAGCGCATTAAGAAAATGGAAGATCAGGGTGTTATTATCGGATACCGTACCGCGGTTTCGCCGGCGGCAGCGGGTTATCAACTGACCGCCATAATTACCCTGAGAGCCTTTATGGGGAAACTAAAACCCTTTTTGGAAAAGGTAAAAACTCTGGAAGAGGTCACCAACTGTTACCGCATTACCGGTAATGAGAACATTGTCATGGAGGTCGTGCTTAAAAATCAGAAACATTTGGAATCCTTTATTGATCAGGTCATTACCTACGGGGAGTCAAAAACCCAGATCGTACTTTCTCACGTGGTCGATAGTCGTCCCTTAAAGAAGTAAAGTTTGACCCTGTTTTATCAATTGCCCGGTTGAATGATCTCGAAGTTTTCTTTTTCCTTAGCCTCGCTCACCATTTGCTTCACCTCTTTCAATAGGGCCTTGGCATCATAAATGACGCCATCTTTAATGGTGTAATCAACGCCACCCACACGAACCACCTCATTATCCGCTGTCAATTTTATGGCTCCTGTTCCGTAAAGTACTTTGAAGTTTTGAAGTGGATTTTCCCCTACTACGACAAAATCGGCCTGCTTCCCAATAGCGATCGATCCAAGTTGATCTTCCATGCCAAGCGCTTCGGCACCGTTTAAGGTGGCTGCACGAATGACTTCTAAAGGATGAAATCCGGCCTCCCGCAACAATTCCAGTTCGCGGATATAAGCAAAGCCGTACAATTGGAAGATAAAACCACTATCAGAGCCTGTGGTCACCCGGCCCCCATGATTTTTATAATCGTTGATGAATTGCATCCACAAGGAAAAATTCTCTTTCCAGGCTACTTCTTCTTCAGTACCCCAAAAGTGCCAATAGGATCCATGAGAAATTTTGCTTGGCTGGTAAAACCGCCATAAGGAAGGCAGGGTGTATTCTTCGTGCCATTCGGCTCTTCGGGCACGCATCAGGTCTCTGCTGGCTTCATAGATATTGAAGGTGGGATCTAAAGTGAAGTCTAAAGCGATCAATCGATCTCGTACCGCATTCCAGTGCTCAGAGCCCGGCTGGGCAGCCTGCGCCCAGAGTTTCCCGGCTTCACCAAACCGATCCTGCTCATTTTGATAGTTGTAGTCTAAAGGATAGTGCTGGACGGTTTTATCTTCAAAAAGCGCTTCCGGCAAACCGTACCAATGTTCCATTGAGGTCAACCCCGCTTCTGCTGAATGGAGTACATTCCATCGGGCCACGCTCAATTGTGCATGATGCATGGCACTTCCCTTACCAAGGCGTTTGTTCTCGGCCAGGGCGGCTTTCATGATGTGAGGTTCGGCTCCAAAAAATTTAATTCCGTCTGCGCCTTGCGCTGCATTGTCCTGTACCCAGGCTCTGGCTTGAGCTACAGTACTGATGGGTTTAGAACTGCCCTGTCCAAAGCGCGTATAGGTTAGGAGTCGAGGACCAACGATTTCCTGATTCGCGATTTTCTTTTTCAGATCTAAGGTCCAGTCGAGGCCACGTCCGCCCACCTCACGTACCGTAGTTACGCCATGGCCCATCCATAGTTTAAAAACATAGTCATAATCTGCACCCTGAGCTTCGCCCCCAATGTGGCCGTGCATGTCGATGAAACCGGGCAGAACGTATCTATTCTCGGCCTGCAGTTCGCGTCCGCCGGGCTTTAGGGTGGGACGCTTTTTGGGGTCAATGGCTACACCCGGGTAGCCCACGACCTGAATGTCGACAATTTTGTCTCCCTCAACAACGATATCCACCGGTCCGATCGGAGGGGCACCATCGCCATTGATCACGGTAGCCCCACGAATAATCAATTGAGAGTAGGGGCCTTCGCCCACTTTTTGAGCCCATAGGCTGGTAAGCAGTAAAAGCGAGCCCAAGAGCAGTAGTGTGGATTTTATTTTCATGGTGTGTCGATAAGTTGGCCTAAAAATAGGGCGTTTAAAAATAGGCGATTGGTGCCATACCAGCTGCCTCTGAAATTGGGATTGTCGGCCAGGAGCACAATGCGACCTCGACCCAGTCCGCTAACGACTACGGAAGCCGATGGTTTTAATAATTCTTCCAGATTTTCCTCTGCGATAAACCCATCAATGTGCGGGTTTTCGGTGTACTTAGCGACGGTATTATAGGCGCTCTTACTGGGTTTGATAAAGACTTCATTATTCTTATAAACCGGAATCCTATTCTGGGTATAGCCAAAGGCCATGGGATGGGTCAGATCTAAATCTACTTCAAAAATAGCACCGCCAACTTCCATTTTCCCGCGATTAGCCGAAGCATCCACATAGGGCTTACGACTTGTCTGGGTACTATCTTCTTCCTTGGTCGTCAATTCTTCGCGAGCTAAACCGGCTTGTATTGCCCATCGCGCAGCCCCAGCCGAGGCAATCAGAGTATTGCCCTGAGAGACCCAATTTTTAATGGTTTCCACTTGTTTATCATCCAGATCACTATAATTCCCACTGACCATGACCAGGGTATTGTAATCGGTCCAATCGATCCTATTGAAGTTATCCATAAGGACTTTGGTAATAGGCATTTCCACCCGGGTATCCAAAAGATGCCACACTTCTCCGGCCTCGTAAGAATTGATGCCATTCCCGATAAGCATTAAGGGCTTGGGTGCCTCCAGGGCCTGAAGATTACGACTTCCAAGATCAATTCCTTTGCTGCTGAATCCGGTATTTACTCCTACGATAGGCACCGCAAAGCGTTCCTGTGCTTCTTGAAGCAGTTCATAGATTTTATCAGGTGACAGCTTTTGCTTACTGACGGGAAGCAAGAGCGTACCGTAGTCAAAGTCCTGAGTCCCCCTATTTGTGGCGATGGTAAACGGTTTAAAGGCGCTGGCCAGTGTCAAACCGTTGCGCTGTAAATAGGCCAAGGCCGCCGACGCGTTGTAATCATTCCAATCGATCAAATACGCATAAGAGGATTGCTGTACCGCTGGAGGATTAACAGTAGTATCCAGAGAGGTCACCTCTTCGCCCAAACCAGGCACTCGGTACAAGCCCTGATAGGGCATATTGTAGAAGTTGGCCACGCTCCAGGCACTGGCGTCGTAGTAGACACTGTCCCGGTATTGGTCATAGGTTTCAAATACGGTCTGCACCATGCGCTTTTGCGGCTGGGCTAAAGGCACCACGTATTTTCCGTTCTCCTGTTTATAGGTTTTGATCTTGTGGATCAATAACTTATCTAAAAAGGCTTTAGTGCGGTTAAGGTCGTTGGGATCTCCAAACTCATAAGCTACCGCCCCGTTGCGTGCGTTTTTATTCGCTTTCGCGGAAGCTACCGCCGACTTAAAAAACTGCTGCTGATATTCGCGCAGGCGAGCCTTATTTTCAACCGCGGCTTGCAGGGTAGCCAAACTATTAACGTATTGATTGCGAATGGTGAATGGAAAGCTGATGGTGCCGTAATCGGTGTTTTGCAGGTGTCCTCGAGAACTGGCTTGCTCAAAAAGTAAAGCCAGGGCTCCTTGCAGGTCGGGATAGGACGATCCGTAACCCGGGTAGGTGCCGTCAAAGGCCTCTTTAGTGAAATAAAAAGAGCCAATTTCATTCAAGGCTTTTTCAAAATAGGGGGCGAAGGTATCATTGAGCTCTTCGTAATTTTCCTTCGGCATGATCGGATCTAAAGAGCCTATTGGCT
This sequence comes from Flavobacteriaceae bacterium YJPT1-3, assembly GCA_029866965.1. GTDB lineage: Bacteria > Bacteroidota > Bacteroidia > Flavobacteriales > Flavobacteriaceae > Croceiramulus > Croceiramulus getboli. The sequence continues at coordinate 1,782,254 of CP123444.1, forward strand.
TCATAGGCTCAAAGAAATAAGTGCTATTGGTTCCCATTTCGTGAAAGTCGGTCACCACATTAGGATACCATTCGTGATACCACTTCAGTTTAGCTCTGCTCTCCGGATTGATGGCCAGCAACCAATCGCGATTCAAGTCAAACCAGTAATGATTGGTTCGCCCGCGAGGCCACATTTCGGTGTGTTCTGCATCGATGTTGTCAGCCACCAAAGGATCTCCCTGGAACGAATTTACCCATTGCGTATGTCGATCACGTCCATCCGGATTGATTGTCGGGTCAATAAAAACGACGGCCTTTTTTAAATAATTCTGAATTTCCTGATTTTGAGACGCGACTAAGGTATAGGCGGTGAGCACTGCTGCTTCGCTACTGGAGGGTTCATTGCCATGAACATTGTAGGCTAACTGTACAAAAACAGGCACCTCATTGTAGTTGGTCGCCTTTACGTCCGTATCTACAAAAGCCAAATGTTGCTCTTTCAAGGTGTTGAGGTTATTGATGTTCTGGGGATCACTGACGGTTAAAATAACCAGCTTTCTGCGTTCGTGAGTGTATCCATAAACGGTGAGCGTAGCTCGTGGTGATTCTTCCGCCAAAAGTTCCAAATAACTCACGATCAGATCATGACGGGTATGCTGTTGGCCTATTTCCCGACCTAAGAATTCTTCCGGACTGGTTATAGAGGGGTCGAAAGGTTCATAAGAGCCATAAAAATAATCCTGGGCAGCAGCCGAAATAAACAGGAGAAGGGTGGTAAGTAAGCAATGAAAACGTCTCATCCAGAATGGGTTTTAATTTTAAGAAGCCTAAGTTAAACAAGCGGGAACGGATATGGAAAAAAATACCTGCATATATTCATGCATAGGGACAGAACGCCTTTTTAACACTTATTAACCTCAGGCCGTCAATTCGTTAAATCAAGCTCAATTAGGATTATGTTAATAAAGCCGAAGGTCAGTGTCAAGTATTTTTAATTCAAACAAAAACAACGAATCATGAAAAATTGGAGTATATATTTATTGGTATTGACCTTAATATCTGCTGTTATAGGTTTTGGGGGATTTCGTTTTCCAGGCATTGAAATAGCCCGGGTAGGTACGGTGATCTTTGCCGACTTATTCATAGTATCTTTATTGGCCAAGCTACTTTTCGATAATCGCGTTAAAGAGCAAAAGCCGGTCATGGTGAAGCAAAAAGTATAATCAATTAACTAATAATAGATAAGCCCCCGGTCGGGGGCTTTTTTTATAGCATGATATTTGATGAAGTACTTGTAATATTTCGTAATTTCCATCAGTATGCATCAGAAAAAATACCTCGCTCTTCTTTTTTTATCGCTCTTGACAGAAGTCTTATTTGCGCAGACCTTAGCCAAAGGAGTGGTTACCGATCGAATAGCGGTCAATGATTCTCTTCAGGAAACCTATGCGGTCTATCTTCCGGAAGATTTTAACATGAGTCAGCAGTATCCTGCACTTTTTGTTTTTGACCCTCAAGGACAAGGTCAGGCAGCGGCACGCCTGTTGAAACCCGTGGCAGCTTCGTTTGGTGCGTTGGTGATTGCTTCCAACACTGCAATTCCTGATTCTTTGAATACGGCCCTGGAAATGGGAAGAAGAGTGCTGCAAGATGCGTATAATCGTTTTCCAGTTGACCAAAATCAGATTTTTACGATAGGACTCAATACGGGCGGTGGATTAGCCTCGGCACTTGCTTCCTACGTACCTGAAGTGCGAGGACTACTAGCGATCAACGAAGTATTGCTCAATGAGGATGCCTTGCGAAATTTAAGGCAGAAAGAGGTGGTGCTCTACGCTGGCGATGAAGTTGTGGCTTTTTATGACCTGGAGAACTTGCGTAAATTTTTCAAGCGTTTTGGGATTGATAATTCCCTTTATATGTACGATGGAGGGCAAAATTGGCCTTCTTCTGAAATGCTTTCCATTGGAGCTACCCATCTACTGCTCAATAAAGACAGTCTGGACCAGCGCCAAATTCAACAATATTACCGCAGTGACCTCGACGCTGCCGATCAGCAAGTCAGAAAACAACACTATTTGGTAGCTGAGCGGGTTTTCGACAATTTAAAAGACAAGTACGACGGCCTTACCGATATCAGTGAGCTGAAAGAAGCCCAGCGGACATTAAAAAGGTATCGGGCCTTTCGGAAAGCTCGCAATGCGTATCGTAACTTGGAAGAGGAAGAAGATTTTCTTCGCGAAGATTTTATCTACTACCACAACAATGACGTAGCCCAGGCCGAGTTTGAGAATTTGGGCTGGTGGAACGTGCAAATGGCAGAACTTGATCGAAAGATCAGTGAGAGCAAGAAGCCCCAAGAGGTCAAGTCGGCTAAACGCTTAAAAAGTACCCTTGAACGACTCAATAAGTTCACGCTAATTCAATTAAAAAAGGAACCAAACACCCTGCATCGACAACTCTTCGTCAATATTTTACGCACCTTGGTTGATCCTAAGGATTACGAAGGTTTTTTGGGGGTGATCTCGCTGACCTCCCGCTTGCAGGATTACGGCAGTGCACTATTCTATACCGAGGAATTACTCAAGAATGGCTTTACTGATTACGAAGCGCTGTATGCCTTAGAAGGCACTTCTGCACTCGAACTGACCAAAGACTACAATACACTCATCAAGCGGTATTTAGGTAAATCTAAATATTTTGATTAATCGGCTACGATGAGATGAGGCACCGCCTTTAAATCCCAATCGATCACTAAACCAGAACTCAAAGATCGGGCGATAGAATCACCATACAGGATTTCGGTCAAATAGAGGGCGGCTTCAAAACTTTTAGCCCCACCGGCAGAGGTAATGTATTTTCCATCATGTACAAAAAGTACATCTTTCCGTATATCGAGTTCGGGAAATCGAGCCCGCATGGTGTTAATATCGGCGGGAAAGGTGGTGCAAACATGATCATCGAGAAGCCCTGCAGCCGCTAATACAAAAGCTCCATCACAATGTGAGGTCACAAACGTGGCCTGCTTATCCACTTTTCGTACGAAATCCAAAAGTATTTCGTCTTCGAGATCCGAATCCAGGTGATGCTCTGCGCTGGGTACCACCAGGATGTCAATGGTAGGCAGGCTATCAGTTGTATAGTCAAAGTCGGGTAAGAGGCGTAAGCCTTCAAAGGTAGTTATGGGTGATTTTGTATTGGCCACCGTAAACACGTTCATGGCTTTAATGCTTTCGCGAAATTGGGTATGCTGAAAAATATCGTAGGGCGCGGTCAATTCGGTATTATAGGTCCCATCCATGATCAGAAAGGCGACATTGTAGCGGTCTGCAGCTAAGGACGGAACAGGATTAACTCGCTTAGCTGTTACAGTGGTTCGCTCTGCAATGGAATCAGTCTTTGCTGTATCTGTACAGGACTGAAATAGAAGTACAAGTCCGCATACCAATCCAAGGGACCATCGTAAACGCCTAAGCAATAAATTAAATTTCATAACAATCACTATGATTATTTAAAACCAGCGGCTAAGAGCGATGCCCAGATATACGGCTGCGAGCCCCAAAATTAAACTCCCGGCCGTATACAGAAAGAACGTTAGTAATTGTCCTTCTTTCAACAATACCTGATTTTCATAGGCAAAAGACGAGAAGGTGGTAAATCCTCCGCAAAAACCAACGCCAAGGAATAAGATCCAAAAGGCATTATGAGTCTGTTGCTTGAGTATCCAACCCATGAGTACACCAATAATTAAACTACCGAGGATATTGACCAAAAATGTGCCCCAGGGCAGTAGATTCTTTTCGTGATTCAAAAAAAAGCTTACCAGATATCGCGCCAGGCTTCCAAATCCACCTCCCAGAAAAACAAATAATGCGGCTTTCATTGATGCCTGATTAAAACCTTGATAGACGTTATGGGTACTTCAGTGATTCTTACTTGAGCGGAATGTAAATTTCTGTGAGCCAATCCGCAGGATTGGGGAACTCTCCAGGATCAGTCACGTAAATCTCAAAAGGATTTTGAGCGCTGGCTTCCAACTCGTTTTGTTTCAAATAAGTATAACTCTGATCCCAAGCCTCGCTAAGATGTTCATAGTTACCACGCAGGGTTGTTTTTAAAGCTTTAGTAGCCGGCTGAAAATCGCAAAGCGTATTGCTGTCTAGAGGCACTATGATGCGTTCATTCACCGGAATCGCATTGGTCATGATCACGTCGCCATTCACATCATTCATCTGCACATAAAGGGTAAATGGCATACCCGACTGTTTGATGTTGTTGTTCTGCATGAACTCCATGATACTTCCAAACTGACGTCCCATGACCTGAGTCATGTTCTCGGCGGTGGCGGCGGCGGTCTGGTATAAATAATAACCTCCGCTGTATTCGGTCACTCCATCAACGTTTATGGTATAAGCCGATATTTTCTCTTGGATGTGCTGAGCAAGATTAGTAAGCCCCTTAGTGAACATCTCGTTCATTTGGGCGTCAAAATCCATTCCGCTAAAGGCGTAATACGCCTTATCCATTAAGGTGTGTTCACCACTGATGCTCCATTGCACCTCAGTTCCTCCGGGCTCCATCTGCTGGAAGGTCCATTCCACCTGCGGCTTACGTTCGCCTCCAGGCGTTTGAAGAACGAGCTCCTGGGTGATGGATTCGTTGGGAACTAAAGCTGTAGTAGACATACTCCCGTCCATTTCACCGGTCCAGGAATAGGAAGCTCCCACTCCCTGGGTCAAATTGGGATATTGGAATTGCATGCTGGGATCTTCTTCCTGCCAGGGACCCCAGTGCTGCCAGCTCTTCAGCTCGTTGACTGTGTTGAATACAACTGCCCTCGGGGCTTGTATTTGCTTGGTTTGGCTGATCTCGTAAGTGCCATCTTGAGCCGCAAAATAGAGCGTGCCAGCGATCACTACCAGGAGGATTAAAAAGAAAAGATACTTGAGTATTTTCATAAAAAGGCCATTTAAAGCTTAAGCTAATGTAAGCATTTTATTCCCGCTTTTAAGGCCTTTGAACCTGCTAGCCGCCAGTTCCGTCGGTGGAAGGACCTGATAGTCTTATCCTTTTAGTTGATATTTAATGAGAAATAAAATGCAGATGAAAAGAAGGAAGCCTACCAAAACCCAAATACTACCGCGATAATATTTTTTATGTAATGCTTTGTCTTTTTTGTAGCTCATGATAATGAACACTGTAAAGAAAACCACAAAAAGGGCTGCAAAAATCAACTGTCCGGTAGTAAACATTCTTTTGGTATTTTTAGCAAAAATAAACGATTAGTACTACAAAAAACGATGAAGAAAAAAATAGCTGACGTACACGCTTTTCATACAGCTTTTGGGTTAGGCATACAGGAAGAACCCAAGGCCGATCTGGGCAAATCGAAGAATTTGCTCCGTTACAATTTGATGAAAGAGGAGAATGAAGAATATCTGGAAGCTGCTGAAAATAATGATCTGGTAGAAGTAGCTGATGCCTTGGGCGATATGCTTTACATCCTCTGCGGAACTATACTTGAACACGGCATGCAGCATAAGATCGAAGAGGTCTTCTCCGAAATTCAACAGAGCAACATGAGCAAACTGGGCAGCGATGGAAAACCTATTTACCGGGAGGATGGCAAGGTATTGAAAGGCCCTAACTATTTTAAACCCGACATCGCTAAAATCCTCCATACAAAATAAGAAAAGGCAGCGATGAGCTGCCTTTTTACATTCGGGATGTTTTTATGGTCTTATTTTACCTCTACACGCCAGCCGTAGGGATCTTCAGTGCGGTTGTATTGGATGTCCAATAGACGTTTCTTGAATTGGGGGCCATAGCCATCCGCAACGCTAGGCAATTCAAAGCGCTCGCCTTTATACGAAAAGCCGAGAATCGGACTGATGACCGCGGCAGTTCCGGCCCCAAACATTTCTTTTAATTCGCCGTCGCGAGCCGCTTCCACGACCTCCTGCACTTTAATGGGTCTTACTTCCAGTGGGATGTCCATGTCCTTGGCTAGAGTCACTATACTTTTTCGGGTGACACCATCCAGAATACGATCACTTACCGGAGCGGTTAAAAGCTGATCCCCAATACGTACAAAAACATTCATGGTTCCCGCTTCTTCAATATACTCATGCGTACTTGCATCCGTCCAGATGACTTGTTGAAAACCTTCTTGTTGTGCCAGAGCAGTGGGGTAGAATTGTCCTGCGTAGTTACCGGCCGCTTTAGCGTAACCAATTCCACCATCAGCAGAACGGCTGTATTTTTCAGCAATGGCCACGCGTACATCACCTGCAAAATAGGCCTGGGCTGGAGCTAGAATGATCATAAATCGATATTCATTGGCTGGTGAAGCAGAAACGCCCGGCTGGGTGGCGATCATAAAGGGGCGGATATATAATGAATTACCTTCCCCTTGCTTGACCCAATCCCGTTCCAGATGGATAAGCTGCTGCAAGCCTTCCATAAAGAACTCTTCCGGAATCTCAGGAATGGCAAGGCGCTCCGCCGACTTGTTAATTCGAATGAAGTTCTGGTCCGGGCGGAAAAGCCAAACTCGGCCATCCTCATCTTTATAGGCTTTCATTCCTTCAAAGATGGCTTGCCCGTAATGAAATACTTTGGCAGAGGGCTCCAGGGTGATCGGTCCGTAGGGGACAATTTCCGGGGTTTGCCAAGAGCCATTCTTATAATCGCTTATAAGCATATGGTCTGTAAACACTTCGCCAAATTTCAGCTTACTGAAATCAACCTCGTTGATTTTCGTCTGAACTCTTTTCGTAATCGGTATCGATAGCGTGGTCTCCGTTTTCATGCGGTAAAAATACCAAATTTTTACCGCTCCCTGCTCATTTCGTTTTCATAATTTTACCGCTGTGATGAACGGGTATATCAAGCCTTTTTGAGTTCATATTTAGACCTTTAAATGAGAGTGATTATGAAAAATAGAATAGCAATACTCCTGATGGCGGCGGTCCTTGGTTCCTGCAATAACCAAAAAAAAACCGAAACGGAGCAAGCAACCCCGGCGGACGCATCAAAACAAACTGCCGCCTTATATGGGGCTTCTTTTGAGCCCGCCCAGCCTCTGGATAAAAAGGAGATTGGAGAAGTCTACCAACAATTGACAACTCAAGACACTGTAGAGGTGATCTTTAAGTCAGCAATTACAGACGTGTGCCAGGCCAAAGGCTGCTGGATGAAAGTCCCTGTTGGTCAGGATACCGCTATGGTTCGATTTAAGGACTATGGATTTTTCGTGCCTTTGAATAGTTCTGGCAAAGAGGTGACACTGAAAGGCAAGGCGTTTATCGCTGAAGTGCCGGTTGACGAACTTAAACACCTGGCTGAAGACGGCGGAAAATCAGCAGCATATATAGCAAGCATCATCCAGCCAAGAAAGATCTTGTCCTTTGAAGCAACGGGAGTGCTAATTGAAGATTAATTGAAACGCAAGATCGTCACAACCGGAGACGGCTCGACCACCATCCAATTGACGGAGTGGAATGAGCAGTACCACAGCATGCACGGAGCGGTTCAGGAAGCCGAGCATGTGTTCGTTAAAATGGGTCTGGAACACCGGATGTTAATACCGGATCTGCCCAGTCCCTTGAACATTCTGGAAATGGGTCTGGGTACCGGACTCAATGTGCTGGTCACCCTACAAAAGCACCGGGAACTGCATCATCCCATTGCCTACACAGGAATAGAGGCCTATCCGGTAAGCAAGGAAGAATGGCAACAGCTCAACTATCTGGACCAAATGAATGCGGCAGGGCTGAAGGAAGCCTTTGTTCATTTACATCAGGCTCCCTGGGAAGCGTCCTTTACGCTGCAACCGGGATTCACAATGATCAAACTCCAACAGCGCTTCGAACAGCTCCGTACTGTTGAACACTTTGACCTGATTTATTTCGATGCTTTTGGGGCCCGAGTTCAACCGGAACTGTGGACCGTTGAGATATTCCAAAATCTGTATCAAATGACCAATGTGCAGGGCGTACTGGTCACCTATTCAGCTAAGGGCAGTGTAAGACGAGCTTTGCAAGAAGTAGGGTATACCGTAGAACGTCTGCAAGGGCCTCCGGGAAAACGGGAAATGTTAAGAGCTACCAAAAGCGCTTAATTCTGCGTGAAAATGCTATTAAACCTTTCTTAAAGAGGTGTAGAGGCCTTGTCTAAACAGTACCTTTAAAATAAAAATGCGCATTCTCATCACCGGAGCGACAGGACTGATTGGTCAAGCCTTAACCAGGCTTTGTCACGACCAGGGAATTGTTGTCCACTACCTCACTACCTCTAAAGGTAAAATTGAAAATACACCATTGTACCGCGGATTTTACTGGGATGCCAAAACGGGTGAAATTGACGAGGCCGCATTTGAAGAGGTAGACACTATAATTCATTTAGCGGGGGCCAATATCGCTGAACGTTGGACCGATAAGTATAAGAAAATCATACTGGAAAGTAGGATCAACACTGCGCGTCTTCTTTACGATACGCTTTCGCGAAAGCAAACGAGCGTTAAACAGTTTATTTCAGCCAGTGCCATTGGGGCTTACCCCTCGTCCAAAACAAAATACTACACCGAGAGTTATCCCGAATACAATGACGGATTTTTAGGAACGGTGGTAAAAGCCTGGGAACGGGAAGCGGACCGCTTTATAGAACTAGGGGTTGAGGTGGCTAAAGTGCGCATAGGTTTGGTTCTGGCCGAGGAGGATGGGGCGCTTCCCCAGTTGGTAAAGCCCATTGCTTACAATGTAGGTGCTCCTCTGGGATCGGGAGAGCAGTGGCAATCATGGATTCATATACAGGACTTAGCAGGCATTTTACTTTTCGCAGCCCAACAAAAGCTCTCTGGAGTTTACAATGCCGTAGGTCCCAATCCCGTTACACAAGGCGAAATGACCCGTATGATCGCCAAAATTTTAGACAAGTCCTTGTGGTTGCCTAAGGTGCCGGCCTGGGTGCTTAAAACTTTGCTTGGAGAAATGGCCGCCGTTGTTTTGGAAAGTCAGCGTGTATCTTCAGATAAGATCGAGGAGGCGGGTTACCGTTTCGAGTACCAACAATTATATCCTGCCCTGGAAGACTTACTACCATTAAAAAACCCGACCTAAAAGGCCGGGTTTTTAAACTTATCTGGATCAATCCTTAGGCTTTTTTCGCCACTAATTTAACCTCCAGTTGCATATCATTACTGATCGCTTTATCTCCTAAATTGTCAAAGAAAGAATCAGAACCGTATTTGATGCCCCATTGCGTTCTATCAATAGTGAACGGCTGTGAAGTTAGCGTCATGGTGTCTCCATCAATACTGTAAGTCGCGGGAAATTCAATGTTCTTTTCTTCACCAACCATGGTCAAATTTCCTTTAAGGAAAGTTTGTCCATCTCGCTGACTCACTTCGGTAATTTCAAAAGCAGCCGTTGGATACTCGGTGACGTTGAAGAAATCGGTTTTCTTTCCCTCCACGGTCCCCATCAAATGATTTTCCAAACTGGTTTTTGAATCACCTTCTAGATCAGTGACATTAATACTCGTCATATCGATCAAAAACGTACCGCTAAGATCATCACCATTCACATTGACTACGCCGCTTTCAAGAGCGACCGTACCGGTATGTGTGCCGGTAACCTTTGATCCGACCCAATTGATGGTAGAGGCTGCAGGATCTACTGTAAATTTGGTGGCAGCTTCGGTGGTAGCTGCTGCGGCTTCCGCTTCAGAAGCTTCCACTTCATTCTTCTTATCTCCTTTGCAAGCCACAGCACCTAAACTGATGAATGCAATGGCAGCAAATTGTAATACTCGATTTTTCATTGATTTTGTTTAATTGTTAAAATTCAACCCCAAAAATACGTGTTGGTGTATCCAATGTGTCTTAAATAATTACTAAAAAGATGTGGTGACATTTTGACATTTTCGCTGAATTGGCAGTACTTTTGCCGCATTGAGCCCAAAGACGAATACTACATGAGCAAAGAAGATAAAGACCTAAAGAAAAAAGCTGCCGAAGCAGTGGACAACGATACGGCCACTATGGACGAGCAGACGATCGAAAATCAGCCTGAAGAGCAAGAAGCGGCTGATGAAGAGCGATCAGAATTAGAACAGTATAAAGAGGATCTAGAAAAGGAAAAAGATAAGTTTCTTCGTTTGTTCGCTGAGTTTGAGAACTACAAACGACGAACGGCTAAAGAGCGCATGGACCTTTTTAAAACTGCCAATCAGGAAGTCATGACTGCCATGCTTCCTGTGCTCGACGATTTTGACCGGGCCTTAAAAGAGATCAACAAAGCGAAAGACAAAGAGCTGTTGAAAGGCGTAGAGCTCATCAGTAATAAGCTTAGAGAAACACTCCGTGCAAAAGGACTTACCTTGATGAAGGTGAAAGAGGGGGATGCTTTTGACCCGGAAAAACATGAGGCGATCACTCAGATTCCGGCCCCAAAAGACAAGCTTAAAGGAAAGATTGTTGACGTGGTTGAGCAAGGTTATCAACTGGGCGAACGCATCATCAGATACCCTAAAGTAGTCACCGGGAAGTAAGTATAGATTAATCGATTAGAGGTAAGTACGCGTTTATGAAAGAAGATTATTACGATATACTGGGGATCAGTAAAGGGGCTTCAGCAGCAGAAATCAAAAAGGCCTACCGAAAGAAGGCGATAGAGTTTCATCCGGATAAAAATCCGGGTGACGCTAAGGCGGAGGAGATGTTTAAAAAAGCAGCCGAGGCCTATGAGGTTCTCGGTAATGAAGAAAAGCGTGCCCGCTACGATCAATATGGACATCAAGCCTTTGAAGGCGGTGGCTTTGGCGGTGGCGGCATGAACATGGATGATATCTTCAGCCAATTTGGTGATATTTTTGGCGGCGCTTTTGGCGGCGGCGGATTTTCCGGATTTGGCGGTTTTGGGGGCGGTGGTCAACGCCGAGCCAAAGGCAGCAACCTTCGTATCCGGGTTCGACTGACCTTAGAGGAGATCGCCAATGGCGTTGAAAAGAAAATCAAGGTCAAACGTAAAAAGCAAGCTCCGGGAACTACCTATAAAACCTGTTCAACCTGCAATGGATCAGGACAGGTAACCCGAGTGACTAATACGATTTTGGGCCGTATGCAAACGGCCTCTCCGTGTACTACTTGCGGCGGTGCCGGTCAAATGATCGATCAGAAACCCGCTCAGGCTGATGCACAGGGGATGATCGTTGAAGAAGAGACCGTATCCATCAAGATCCCAGCAGGTGTGGTTGATGGAATGCAGTTAAAAGTTGGTGGCAAAGGGAACGAAGCGCCGGGTAATGGAGTGGCTGGTGACCTCCTGGTTGCTATTGAAGAAAAAGAGCATGCTACTTTACAGCGGGAGGGCGATAATTTGCATTTTGATTTATACATCAGCGTACCGGAAGCCGTGTTAGGCACCAGTAAGGAGATTGAAACCGTCACCGGAAAGGTGCGGATCAAAATTGAAGAAGGGGTTCAAAGCGGAAAAATCTTGCGTTTAAGAGGGAAGGGGATACCGTCTATTAATGGTTATGGAAAAGGAGACCTCTTGGTTCACGTCAATGTATGGACGCCCAAAACCCTAAGCAAAGAGCAGAAACAGTTTTTTGAAAAAATGCTGGATGATGAGCATTTCTCACCCAAGCCGGAGAAAGGAGATAAATCCTTTTTTGAGAAAGTGAAGGATATGTTTTCATAAACTCTATGCTTTCATAAAAAATACTTATATTTGAATAGTCACTAGTTCTTTAGTGATATTTTTCTTTTTCATAGCAATTTTTTTCCCATCCTTAATGCAAATTGAGGGTGGGTTTTGTTTTTAGACCCTTTTGAACTGGTAATTAATTCTAAAGAGCTACCTACGCCCGTACTATTTCAATATCTTTAGCCTATAAATTTTTACATGGAGCATTTGCTAGTGGCCGAAAGGCTGACCAAAAAATTCGGAGATTTTACAGCCCTGAACGAGGTGTCCATCGAAGTACCCAGGGGAAGTGTTTTTGGATTGCTTGGACCTAATGGTGCCGGAAAAACCACTTTGATCCGTATTGTTAATCAGATCACAGCTCCGGATTCTGGCCGAGTCTATCTTGACGGTGCCGCACTGGCTCCCCACCACATTAGTGAAATTGGATATATGCCCGAAGAACGGGGTTTATATAAAAGCATGAAAGTGGGGGAGCAGATCCTCTACCTGGCCCAATTGAAAGGCCTCTCCAAAAAGGAAGCTCAAACACGAGCGCAAGCCTGGTTTGAACGCCTGAATATAGCTTCCTGGTGGAATAAGAAAATTGAAGAATTATCCAAGGGACAGGCTCAAAAGATTCAGTTTGTGGTCACGGTGCTGCATCAACCCAAATTGCTCATTTTTGATGAACCTTTTAGCGGCTTTGACCCGATCAACGCCAATTTGATCAAAGATGAGATCCTAAAATTGCGCGATGAGGGAGCGACCATTATTTTCTCTACACATCGTATGGAATCGGTAGAAGAAATGTGTGACCATATAGCCTTGATCAATAAATCCAATAAAATCCTGGATGGTGAAATAACTAAGATCAAACGAGCCTACAAATCGAACACCTATGCTGTAGGTATAGAGGCTTTCGCGAAAGAAGAACTGGAACAGGAGCTAAAGGACAAATTTACAACCAGTCCGGCGAACTTTAAATCGCTCAACAATGAGCTTAAAATGAACATCACCATTGACGAGCAATCCTCACCTAACGAACTTTTGCAATACCTCACCGGAAAAGGCCAGGTGACTCACTTTGTGGAATTGATTCCCAGTGTAAACGATATTTTTATACAAACCGTAAACGCCAATTAGATGAGAGTACTATCCTTAATTATTAAAAGAGAGTACATGGCGCGCGTGCGTAATCGCTCTTTTTTGGTGATGACCTTCTTAAGTCCGCTTATACTCGTAGGAATGATTGCTTTGATCACCTATTTGAGCCAGGTCAATAACGATACCACACGGACTATCGCGTTCTTGGATGAAACCGGCCTGTTTGGAGAGGAATTTTTCGACACGGAGAAAACATCTTATGTCAATCTTTCAGAAGCCAATCTGGAGAAGGCCAAGCAATTGGTGGAAGCTGAAGAATATTACGGCTTGATCTTTATCCCGGAGCAGGTCGCTAATGCTGATTTTGAAGGGGCAGCCATTGAGCAGATTGTTTTTTATGGAGAAGAATCTCCCTCCATCTCCCTCCTTGAAGATATTGAAAGGCGTTTAGAAAAACGACTGACCAACCGCGAATTGGTGGAGCGGGGTGTTGACCTCAACGTGCTCGATGCTTCAAAAGCTTCTATTGACATCACCATTGAAAATTACACCGGAGAGCAAACTTCAAAGATGTCTAGTTGGATCAAGGCCGCCTTTGGAGGTGCAGCCGGTTATCTCCTGATGATGTTCATCATTATCTACGGGAATATGGTCATGCGGAGCGTCATTGAAGAAAAGACCAATCGTATAATTGAAGTGATAATCTCCTCAGTAAAGCCCTTTCAGCTCATGATGGGAAAAATATTGGGGACTACCTTGGCCGGCATCACCCAATTCACCATCTGGGTAATCGTAGGAGGGATCTTACTTACCGTAGTCAGCAGCTATTTTGGAATGGAGGCCATGACCGCAGCCAGTCCGCAGGCGCAAGCCATGGCCACTCAAGATCTCAGTAAGATGGAATTGATCGTGGCCGATATTCTCCGCTTACCTCTGGGGCAGTTGACCCTGGGCTTCTTGATTTATTTTATTGGAGGGTACTTTTTATACAGCTCCATTTATGCCTCCATTGGGGCGGCGGTAGACAATGAAACGGATACCCAGCAATTCATGTTGCCGGTAATTTTACCGCTCATGTTGGGAATATATGTTGGTTTTTTCGCAGTCATCGAGAATCCGCACGGTACCGTGAGCACAGCCTTCTCCATGATCCCACTTACCTCACCCATCGTCATGCTGATGCGTATCCCATTCGGAGTGCCCTGGTACGAATTGATAATTTCAGTGCTCCTCTTGATTGGTTCTTTTGCCTTTACGGTTTGGTTGGGAGCAAAGATCTATCGGGTTGGGATATTGATGTATGGAAAGAAACCTACCTATAAGGAACTGTTTAAATGGCTTAAATATTGATCAAAATGGTACAGGAAGAGACTGTTGAAACCATTAAGGAAGTGATTGAGGAGGATATCTGGGGATCCATTAAGAAATTCCTTGATCTCGGAATTCATATTGGTAAGGACGATACAGCGATTGACCTGACTATCGGCCATCTGCTGCTGGTCATCATCGCCTTCGCTGTCACCAGCTTTGTGCTCAAATGGATCAAGGTCTGGCTGACGCGAAAGATGGAAAATGAAGACAAGCTGAAGTTCAACAGCATCTTTAAGTTTACGCGCTACTTTATTTACATCGTCGTGATCCTGATCACGTTGAATATTGCCGGAATTCAGGTTACCGCCATTTTAGTCGCCTCTGCAGGACTTTTTATTGGGTTGGGTCTGGCTTTACAGGAATTATTTCAGGATATTATTGCCGGGATCATGATCATGGTCGATAAATCCATTCACGTAGGCGATATCATTGAGTCTGAAGGTCGAGTAGGTCGTGTGTTCGAGATCAAACTGAGGACTACCCGTGCACTTACACGTGATGACAAAGTTGTTATCATCCCCAATCATAAGTTTTTAAGCGAGACCATTTTCAATTATACCCAAAACCACAAAACGACCCGGGAGACCGTACATGTAGGCGTTGCCTATGGAAGTGATACAGAACTGGTACGGAATCTATTGCTCGACTGCGCTTCTAAGCAATCGGGAATCTTAAAGAGTCCAAAACCCTTCGTTCTTTTTGAAGATTTTGCCGACTCTGCACTCCTATTTGGAATTTACTTTTTCGTAAGCGACGCCTTTGTCGATCCTCGAATCAAAAGTGAACTTCGTTTTAAGATCGATACGGCCTTTAGAGAGAACAATGTCACTATTCCATTCCCGCAACGCGATGTGCATTTCTATGCGAATGATTCGGGAATCCCGATACAAATGATGACCTCTAATCCCAATAAATCCTCGCTCGCTGATGATTAAGAAGCCCCTACTTGTCGTTCTCTTATGCTGTATTCCCTTTCCAGCCATCGCTCAATTGACTGATCTCGCTCGAGTAGAATACACCTATTTCCCGCAAAGCGATTCTGACAATTCTTTCAGACGTTTTCGCGCCCTTGCCAATATCCCTTTGGTCATGGGTTGGGAAGGCCATTATCTCGTTCCGGGCATTGAGTACCGCAATGTGAATTTACAGTATGAAGACATGGCGCCCTTTCTACGGCAAGGCCTGGATCGATTCCAGTCCATAGACGTCAGTTTAGGGTACACCTTCCCTTTGAAAAATAACTGGCGCTTTGGAGCCCGGGCCGGTGTGATCATCGCCTCCAACTTTGTACGCGATCGAGCCATTAGCGATGATTTATTGTTTGACGGCGGTTTGTATTTTGTAAAAGACAAGACGGAAGAAGGTTTAGAAAAACCCTGGAGATTGGTTCTCGGGGTGACCTACAATACAGATGCCGGGCGTCCTTTCCCTTTGCCCTATGTGAATTTCAATAAGACCTTAAATGAACATTGGTCATATACCCTGGGAGCCCCCAAAACCAATGTTAAGTACTATTTCACGCAAAAGCATATCGTACAGGCATTCGTGACCTTAGACGGATTTTATGCCAATATTCAGGAAGGACGTGAAATTCCCCAGCCGGATGACAGCAGTCTTTTTGCAGACAATATATCCATGACGGTAGTGCTTTCGGGGGTGGGGTACGAGCACTATTTTACCAAGAACCTCCTTGCCTATGTATATGCAGGATGGACCCTGGCCAACGAAATCAGATTGCGCAATAATGAACGTGAGGATGTGTTCATTATTAATGAAACCAATACCTTCTACACCCGCGGAGGCTTAAAATTTAAAATTTAGACATGTCAAAAATATTGATCATTGAGGATGAGGCGGCCATACGTCGTGTGCTGGTTAAAATTCTCACCGAAGAAAATCCGGCTTACGAAGTAGAGGAGGCTGAAGACGGCTTACTGGGTACGGAGAAAATTAAAGATCAGGATTACGATCTGGTGCTTTGCGACATCAAGATGCCAAAAATGGACGGGGTCGAAGTGCTCGAAGCGGTCAAAAAGATCAAGCCTGAGATTCCCATGGTGATGATCTCCGGTCACGGAGACCTGGATACCGCCGTAAACACCATGCGCTTAGGCGCGTTTGATTACATTTCCAAACCCCCGGACCTCAACCGGCTTTTGAACACTGTACGCAACGCTCTCGACCGTAAAACGCTGGTGGTCGAGAACAAGCGACTCAAGAAAAAGGTCAGTAAGAAATTTGATATGGTGGGAGAGAGTGATGCCATTACCCACATTCAGGACATGATCGACAAGGTAGCTCCTACAGATGCGCGCGTACTCATTACCGGACCCAATGGAACGGGAAAAGAACTGGTTGCCCACTGGTTGCACGAAAAAAGTGAACGTTCCGGAGGTCCTATGATCGAGGTCAATTGTGCGGCCATTCCTTCAGAATTGATCGAAAGCGAACTATTCGGTCATGTCAAAGGTGCTTTTACCTCGGCCAATAAAGACCGGGCGGGGAAATTTGAAGCGGCCAACGGTGGCACCATCTTTTTAGATGAGGTAGGCGATATGAGTCTGTCTGCTCAGGCTAAAGTGCTTCGAGCCTTACAAGAGAGTAAGGTACAGCGTGTAGGTAGCGATAAAGACATCAAAGTGGATGTGCGGGTCATCGCAGCGACCAATAAAGACCTGAAAAAAGAAATTGAGGAAGGAAATTTTAGAGAAGATCTATATCATCGTCTGGCGGTTATTCTGATTCAGGTGCCCGCCCTCAATGAGCGCCGTGAAGATATTCCATTATTGGTGGAGCACTTTGCTCAGAAAATAGCGGAGGAGCAGGGTACAGCGGTCAAATCTTTTTCTAAAAAGGCCATCAAGAAGTTACAGGAATACGATTGGACCGGAAATATTCGCGAATTGCGCAATGTGATTGAGCGTTTGATCATCCTAGGGAGTGCCGAAGTTTCGGAAGAGGACGTAAAACTATTTGCCAGTAAATAAAGCACCATGGAAATACCAGCACCCTCTACACTACAAATTACCGAGCCGATTACGCTTTCGCGAAAGCAAACCCACATTGACCTGGGGAAGAAAAAAGAATTAGAGAAAACGCTGGAAACCACCCGTAAAGCCCTAGGCGAGCTTCAAGATCGTCTCTATGCACACAACAAGTACGCCGTGCTCGTTTGTCTACAAGGCATGGATACGGCAGGCAAGGATAGCCTGATCAGGGAGGTATTCAAAGACTTTAATGCCCGGGGAGTGGTGGTGCATAGTTTTAAGGTGCCCACATCAGAAGAGTTGGGGCATGATTATTTATGGCGACACTATATAGCCCTCCCGGAACGAGGAAAATTTGCTGTTTTCAATCGTACCCACTATGAAAATGTACTGGTCACCCGGGTACATCCGGAGTACATTTTAGGAGAAAACCTTCCGAATGTGCACAGTTTAAACGATGTCAACGATGAATTCTGGAATCAACGCTTTGAGCAGATCAATAATTTTGAAAAGCATCTCGCTCAGAACGGCACCTTGATCTTTAAGTTTTTTCTGCATTTGTCTAAAGACGAGCAGAAAAATAGGTTGCTACGCCGACTCGAAAAGAGATCGAAGAACTGGAAGTTTTCTGCAGGTGATCTTAAGGAGCGTGAGCTCTGGGACGAGTATCAGCGCTGTTATGAAGAAGCCATCAATCGAACCTCAAAACCCCACGCTCCCTGGTACATCATTCCGGCAGACGACAAACCTTCTGCCCGACTTATGGTCGCCAATACCCTACTGGAGACCTTAGCCACCTATGAAGATATAAAAGAACCCAGTTTGGATGCCGAGACTCAAGCCAATCTGGAAATGTATAAAGAACAATTGCGATCCGAATGAAGAAGAACACCGCCCTTAAAATCACACTGACATTAGCCCTATTTTGGATGAGTATGCCTGCGGTTGAGGCTCAACAAGATTCCCTACAAATTCGCAAATTCTACGATGTCGCCTTACTTAACGGACAGAGCTATGCCTGGTTGGAGCGATTGAGCAACGATATCGGATCGCGTCTAAGCGGAAGCCTGGGGGCAGAGCGAGCGGTTGATTGGGCTAAAGAAACCCTGGACTCTTTAGGATTAGATAAAGTTTGGCTACAGCCGGTGATGGTGCCCAAATGGACACGAGGTTTACCGGAGTACGCCTATATTGAAACCGGAATAGGTCAGACCACCAATGTGCCTATTTGCGCCCTGGGGGGTTCTGTAGCTACGCCTGCCGGAGGTTTAAAAGCTCAAGTGATCGAGGTGCAGGGCATTCAAGATCTTGCACGCTACGGCAGAGACCAACTAGAAGGGAAGATCGTGTTCTACAATCGCCCCATGGATGCAACCTTGATCAATACGTTTTCAGCCTATGGAGGCTGTGTGGATCAACGGTACGCCGGAGCCAAAGAAGCGGCTGCTTATGGAGCTGTAGGGGTGATCGTTCGTTCGGTAACCCACGCCCTGGATGATTTCACGCATACGGGGTCCATGTCTTATGGCGAGCTGGCCAATAAGGATCGAATTCCGGCCGCGGCCATTAGTACCAAGGGGGCTGAGTTTTTAAGTACCACTTTAAAATTGAAGCCGGATGCTCAGTTCTATTTCAATATGAGCTGCAAGAATTTTGCCGACGTACAATCGCATAACGTGGTGGGTGAGATCGTCGGTACTGAATTCCCGGAAGAATACATGGTTGTAGGAGGACATTTGGATTCCTGGGACCTGGGGGATGGAGCCCATGATGATGGTGCCGGGGTAGTTCAAAGTATGGAAGTCCTTAGACTGATGAAGGTTGCTAATTACCAACCCAAGCGGAGCATTCGGGTTGTATTGTTTATGAATGAAGAAAATGGATTGCGCGGTGGGCGGAAATACGCAGAGCTTGCAGAGCAGAATGAGGAAAACCACGTTTTTGCGCTGGAAAGTGATGCCGGAGGTTTTACGCCTCGAGGTTTTTCCTTTGACTGTACTCCTGAGCAGTTTGAGCAGGTGGCTTCCTGGCAACCCTTGTTCGCTCCTTACTTAGTACATCATTTTGAGCGTGGAGGCAGTGGAGCTGATATAGGTCCGTTGAAAAAAGACGGAATCGTACTGGCCGGTCTGCGTCCCGATTCCCAACGCTATTTTGATTATCACCACGCTCCCAATGACACTTTTGATAAGGTCAATAAAAGAGAACTGGAATTGGGCGCAGCCACCATGGCTTCTTTAATCTATCTCTACGACACCTATGGCGTAAAATAGGGCGTCTCGGGTCGTAAAGCGTAGATTTAATTCTTTTCTTTGTGGCTCCTAAAGCACTAGAGAAAGCCACATGAATCTAAGGGCCTACACCCAAGAATTTCCACAGAATCTCAAGATTGCCCTGCCCGTCATGTTGGGTCAACTGGGCCATATTCTGGTGGCTTTGGCAGACAATTTAATGGTGGGTCAGTTGGGTGCGGCGGAGTTGGCTGCGGTTTCCTTAGGGAACAGTCTGGTCTTTGTGGCTCTTGCGCTGGGCATAGGATTTAGTTTTGCGATTACTCCGCTAGTGGCAGAAGCAGATGGTGCAGAAGACACAGAAAGAGGACGCAGTTATTTTCACCACGGAGTGGTCATGTGTACGGTCAACGGCATCTTGTTATTTCTAGTGCTACTCCTCGCTAAGCCCCTATTGTTCTATATGGATCAACCCGAGGAAGTGGTCGTTCTCGCCGTACCCTATATGGAGATAGTTGCTTTGTCACTGGTACCCCTGATGATTTTTCAGGCATTCAAGCAGTTTGCTGACGGACTCTCCCAAACCAAATATGCCATGTACGCGACCTTGTCTTCCAATGTCGTCAATGTCTTTTTCAATTTTGTGTTGATCTACGGTTTGTGGTTCTTCCCACCTCTCGAAGTCGAAGGTGCGGCCTGGGGTACGTTGATCTCCCGCTTTTTTATGCTGGCCGTTCTAGTGCTAATCCTTAAACGCAAGAAAAAATTCGCTCCTTATTTCTATTTTTCCTGGAAGGAGAAATGGTCAGGTCCCATTTTTAAACGATTATTCGATTTAGGAGTGCCTACGGCCCTTCAAATGTTGCTGGAAGTAGCCTTGTTTACATCGGCTATTATTCTATCTGGAATACTCGGGACGAACGCCCAGGCTGCCAATCAAATCGCTCTAAATCTAGCGGCGATGACCTATATGATCGCTGTAGGATTAGGAGTTACGGCGACCATACGGGTGGGGAATCAAAAAGGGCGCAATGATTTTATACGATTACGTCGTGTGGCCCAATCCATTTTTTTACAGGTGTTTTTGATCGAGGCTCTGTTTGCCTTCGGATTTGTTGCTACCCGGTTTATTTTACCCACCTTTTATATCGATAATGCGGAGGTCATCTCCATTGCGGCTCAGTTGCTACTTATAGCGGCCTTTTTCCAGTTGAGTGATGGCTTGCAGGTGGTGATTCTGGGTGCGCTCCGGGGATTGCAAGATGTTTGGGTGCCCACCCTAATCTGTTTGATCGCCTATGGTTTGATCGGATTTCCGATTGCCTGGTATTCGGGAACACCAGAGCGTTGGGCGAGCACCGGAATCTGGCTGGGCTTACTGGCTGGATTGACGGCTTCAGCCGTAATGTTGTATTTTCGATTTGAATATCTCAATAAAAGACAGGTGTTGATGGCTAAAAATACCACCGCTTAAAGAATTTTATCGGTCTGCTGCATCAAAAGATAAGCACATACCGCTGAACTAAGTAATCTATCGTATACTATGGAATTTCCAAAATTTTTACTCGGCGACAATACGGATTACCCGGAGGCCATTTTTGTGATACATACCCACTACCCACGCTTCATCATTAATTTGGAAAATGATGAGGTGGAGTGGTTAGAAGACTTTACTCCTGCTGATGAAAAGGAATTGGAGACTGAGGCTGGTTCGCTCATTGAAGAGGCGTCGCGTTTCTATGATCGCGAGGTGGAGCGTTATGAAGACGATTAATGGAGCAGCTAAAGAATCTTGATGAACAACTTTTTCTCCTCTTAAACAGTTGGGGAAGCGAAAGCTGGGATGGCTTTTGGCTCATTATCACAGGGAAGTGGTACGCTATTCCACTGTACGTCTTCCTGCTTTATTTATTGCTTAAAAAACTAGGTCCGAAGAGCACCGTGCTGGTGCTGATTTTGGTCGCTACTATGATCACCTGTACAGATCAGTTGGCGAACCTGTTTAAGTACGGCTTCGAGCGACCCCGACCTTGCCAATTGGAAGCCCTGATGGAGCGCGGTCGTTTTGCGGCTCCCCGATGCGGACGCTACGGTTTTTTCTCCGCACATGCAGCAAGCAGTATGGCCTTGGCTGTTTTCATAGGCCTGCTATTGCGCACCTGGTATCGGTATTTGGTATTTGTTCTGTTATTCTGGGCCGTATTGGTAGGCTATAGCAGAATTTACCTGGGAGTCCACTATCCTGGCGATGTCCTTGTTGGGTTTACCCTGGGGGCCTTAATTGCCTGGGGATTTTTTCTGCTCTACCGCCGGCTAAATAGTACCTTTATCCAAAATCGACAGCCATGAACGTTTTGGTAACCGGTGCAGCCGGATTTATTGGGTCACACTGTGCGGAGCGCTTATCCAAGATGGGATATGACGTGACCGGAGTCGATAATTTTTCTCCCTATTACGATACCGCCTTAAAGCATTTGAACGCTAAAGAGCTCAAGGACAAAGGCATTCCCATCATCACTATGGATCTGAGGGATGAAAAGGCCTACGAGCGTTTGCCTCAGCATTTCCATTTTATTTTTCACTTTGCGGCCCAGCCGGGTATCGCGGCCAGTTCGACCTTTGAGGATTATCTGATGAACAATCTGATGGCGACCAAACAATTGATCGATTTTGCCAAGCGCTGTACAGAACTTAAGTTGTTCGTGAATATCGCAACCTCCTCCATCTATGGCCTGGAAGCTACCTTTACGGAAGAAACAGCTCCTGAACCTGCGTCCTTCTATGGTGTAACGAAATTGGCTGCCGAACAATTGGTACTGGCCCAATCCAGAGACCGTACGATGAAAGCCTGCTCACTGCGCCTCTACTCGGTTTACGGACCCCGGGAGCGACCGGAGAAATTATATACGCGATTGATCAGTTGTGCTTTTTTTAAGGAAGCTTTTCCATTGTATGAAGGGAGTTTAGTACACCGTCGAAGTTTTACCTACGTCAGTGATATTATTGATGGTGTGGTTAGTGTCATGGACGAGGTAGATACTGTTGACGGAGAGGTGTTCAATTTGGGGACAGAAGAAGAACATACCACCCAGGAGGGCATTCAGGCGGTTGAAGAGCTACTCCAGACCAACATTAAAATCGATTTGCAACCCAAAAGACCCGGAGATCAAATGCGTACGAAGGCCAATATTGATAAGGCACGTGACCTGCTTAACTACGAACCGCGTGTAGACTTGAAAGAAGGTTTGGCCAAACAGATCAGCTGGTTTAAAAAGCACTTTGTGGATTAATGCAGCAAGGCTAAAAGCTGATTGGCAGCGCGAAAAGGGGATAATTCCTGCTGACTGACGGCTTCCAGCACTTTGGGCAGTGCTTTTTTGACTTTGGGATGGTCGTAGAACTGCTGACCCAACTGTTGATCGATGGTTTGCAATAACCAGTATTTATTCTGCTCTTTTCGTTTTTCAACAAAGAACCCATTGGCTTCCATCTGTTCCCGGTAATTACTCAGTAGGCTGTATAGTTCTTCTATCCCGGTATGCTGCAGTGCGCTGCAGGTCACTACCTTGGGCTGCCAGGAACTTTCCTTAGGGGGATAGAGGTGTAACGCTTTCGCGAAAGCGGATTTCGCCTCTTGCGCCGCCTGCACCCGATCTCCATCAGCTTTGTTGATCGCAATGGCATCGGCCATTTCGATAATGCCTCGTTTAATGCCTTGCAGTTCATCGCCTGCTCCGGAGAGTTTGAGCAAAAGAAAAAAGTCGACCATGCTGTGTACAACGGTTTCGCTCTGACCTACGCCCACTGTTTCCACAATAATAAAATCAAAGCCGGCGGCTTCACAGAGCATAATGGCCTCTCGCGTTTTTCGAGCCACTCCACCCAGTGATTGTCCACTGGCTGAAGGTCTGATATAAGCTTTCGGATGGGTGGAGAGTTGAGCCATTCGCGTTTTATCCCCTAAGATGCTTCCTCCGGATTGTGTACTGGAGGGATCGACGGCCAATACGGCAACCTTATGACCCTTGGCGACAGCCAATAAGCCCAGGGCTTCAATAAACGTGCTTTTGCCCACACCGGGAACACCGGTGATACCGAGTCGAAAACTGTTTCCGGAGCTGGGTAGACAGGCCTCAATAAGCTTTTCAGCGAGTTCCTTATGGCTTTGACGGGTACTCTCAATCAGGGTGATACCCTGCGATAAGGCAGCGATCTCCCCTTGTAAAAGACGTTCTGTGAGCTGCGGCATGTTCAACGCTTGTTGACGGCTGGAACCCAATTGTTCAGCGGCTTGCTTATTGAGATGAGATGAAGAGGAGGTGCTCAAAGGTTCAATTCGTTCGCTCAAAGGTAGCCAAGTTTTGTGAATATTTTAAGAGCGACAGATTTAGCGGGCGTTGGCGCGTTCCTTATCTTAGAAAGGAATTAAAAATTTAAGAATTATGAAAGCGATGTACAGTGCAACAGCCACAGCTTCCGGAGGTAGAGGTGGTGCAGTTAAAACCGATGATGGAACTTTAGATCTGGATTTGAATGTCCCCAAAGGCTTGGGCGGTCCGGGAGGTTCCGGAACGAATCCTGAGCAATTATTTGCGGCGGGTTATTCTGCTTGCTTTGGAAGTGCGTTGCAGCACGTTGCCGGATTGCATAAAGTAGACCTGGGGGATTTCACCGTTACAGCGACCATTGGAATCGGAAAAGATGAAGAAGATCATTTTCTATTGGAAGCCACTTTGGATGTCTACATACCCACGGTCGGTGTTGAGCAGGGAGAATCACTGATCAATGAGGCCCACGAGGTGTGTCCGTACAGCCGAGCCACTCGTGATAATATCGATGTGACTTTAAATTTGTTGCTCGACGAATGAGTTTGAAGCGAACGTGAAAACCATAAAAAAAGCCGATGTCTATGCATCGGCTTTTTATTTAGATGGCTTTGAGACGCCTTATTTTGGTATGTTTTGTTTTGGCTTCTTCAGCGTGCAGTCGTTCTTGCATCTCCTTAAGGGCGATATTAGAAGCGAGTATTTCATTTTTGGAGCGTACCAGAAGTTGGTATATGTCTGCATTAAATTTTTCGCGATGGGCAAGACCGGAATCAATTCCTTGAATCACTTTGGTGTCTTGTTTGTAACACCGAGTCAACACATTATCCAGCTCCGTTTTTTCAAGTATGTTCTTCGTATCAATGGCAGTTCTGTTTTTGTTTCCCTTGGGTACGGATAGTCTGCTGGGATCGACTCCCGCTTGGGATAAAGCAAATATCAATTTTGTAGCAAAGCGGTTACGATTGACACTCTCATGATTTAAGAAGCGTTTAAAATCCACTTGTTGGAGGTCTTCAGCTGCATCGTAGTAGAGCCGTTCGGCCCTAAAAAATTCTTCCAGTAATTCGTTCAAACCACTGAACAACTTTTGTGTTTCCTGATCCATATGTTCTTCATTAAATAACTCCATAAACAGAAGTTAGGGCTCAAGGGACGAAAATCCCGTCAATCAAATGTTAAAGCGCGTTAATTTTGGGAAAGAATTGGCGTAATGATCACTAAATCTTAAGGAGTTCTAAAAAGAAACCCACTCCGAAGAGTGGGTTTTGCCATAGTGTTCTACTCGCAGACTAACCCCCATTAATCCTCTGAATAGTGGACCACTATGTTTAGTTGGGTGTGTAAGGCCAACGCAAAAGCTGGATTTGGGAACAATTCTCGCTCTGACCTTCATTCTATATACGACAGAACTGAAGCCTTGGTTTTTTAGGAAGTAATTTTTTTTCAAAATTTTACATCAATTTTGCAACACTTCGGATTTACGCTCGTATTTAGGAAGAATAGCAACTAACCAAAAAGAAGCATTTTGTTAACCACCGACTTGATTGAGCGATGTAAAGCCCAGGACAGACAGGCACAACTGCAGTTGTACAATAAATACTGTGATGGGATGTACTTCGTGGCTTATCGATTCCTCAAAAACACTTTTGAGGCAGAGGAAGCTATGCAAGAAGGATTTATCAATGCATTTACCAAATTAAGTCAGTTTACCGGTGAAGTGACTTTTGGAGCCTGGTTGAAACGCATTGTCATTAATAAAAGCCTGGATATACTCAAGGCCAAAAAAATGAACACCATTGCGTTGAATGAACAGGTTGTAACCACTGTGGAAGAGCAAGAGCAGTGGGAAGTAGATGATGAGACGACCCTTCAGGAAGTAAAGCGGGAAATAGAAGCCTTGCCGGAGCGCTATCGATATCCCATCATGCTGTATCTGATGGAAGGGTACGATCATCAGGAGATCGCAGAAATTTTAGAGATCTCTGAAGTTTCTTCGCGTACACTGGTACATCGGGGGAAAAAGAAATTACAAGAACAATTAAAACACTTGCGCCATGGCACAGGATCTTAGAACACTATTTAAGAATCAGGAGGAAGAGGCTAGACCAGCTATGCAGGAAGGTCATCAAAGCCGCTTTGAGGAGCGTTTGAACAAAGCGTTCCCAGATCAAAAAGATGCTGAACAAGATACCCGAGGAGGGCATACGTTCTTATGGCTTAAAATCGCTGCTGTTTTAATCGTGATTTTTGGAGTCGCTTTCTTTCTTAATTCTAGAGGGAATAGTCCCTTAACTGAGGAGACCCCCGAGTTTGTGGAAGAGACGGCGCCTGAGGAAAAAACCAAACAACTCAGTGATTTTTCACCAGAATACAAGAAAGTAGAGGATTACTACCTGGCGAGTATTAACGTGGAGTTGGCTCAACTAGAAGTCACTCCGGAGAACAAAGCATTGATAGACAGTTTTATGGAGCAGTTAGCCGGCTTAGATGCTGAATACCGTAAACTGAATAAAGAGATTGCTCAAACAGGGGTCAATGAATCCAGCGTAGCTGCGCTCATTGAAAACCTAAGACTTCGATTGGACTTGCTATTCAAACTCAAGGAAAAATTAATCGAACTAAAATCGACCCCAGCGGTCGACAATACCATAAACCGTATTTAACATGAAAACAATAATTAAAAATAATATTGCTTGTTTAGTTCTACTTGTTGGATTTAGTATTCAACTAGGAGCACAGAATAAAGTAGAGAAATTAACCAAACGCTTTACAACGGATGCTGACGTAGCCATTCATCTGGATACGCGCTATACCAATCTGATTTTTGAAACCTGGAACAAAAATGAAGTGGAAGTAGAAGCTTACGTAACGGGTAAGAAACTGACTAAGCAAGAACGCGATCAAGTGCTGGAAGACTGGAATTTACAGGTAAACGGCGCACCGGGATTAATCAGAATTGTGTCAAAGACAGATCGTGATTTCGACTACGCCAATATGGAGGATATCGAAATAGAAGGTCTGGACGAGATCATCGCTGGTTCATTAAGGGTAGTGGAACCCATTATGAATGATCTGGTAGGGCCACTTTTAGAAGGGATCAGCGGTGCCGCATTACCTGATCAATTCTATGACGAGATCAAAAAGGTCGAATTTGATTACGAGCGATACCGTAAAGAAGGCGATAAGTATTTGAAAGAATACGAGCGTAAAATGGAGAAGAGTTTTGGAAAAGACTTTGATGAGGCCATGAAAGAATGGGAGGAGAAACACGGCACTAAAATGGCTAAATGGGGCGAAGAATTCGGTAATAAGTTGGGCTTTCCCAAATCACCTTTTGGTTCTATTAACAACCTGAATATTGACAGCGATGAATATGAACGCAATCCACAAGCAACCCTGGACCGATTGAATAAAAAGTACGGAACTAATGTGAGTAAGCGGGAGATGGATCGCTGGTTGGAAGAGGTTGAAGCCTGGGGAGAGCAATTCGGGAAGCGTATGGAAGACTGGGGAGAGCAGTTTGGCTCCCGTTTTGAAAAAAGTATGGAAGCCTGGGGAGAAGAATTTGGAGAAGACCTCGAAAAGAGTATGGAGGCCTGGGGGGAGAACTTCGGAAAATCCATGGAAAAATGGGGCGAAGAATTTGGTAAAAAGATGGAGAAATGGGCTGAAGAACACGAAGGAGAATGGGAGCGCTATGAAGAGGAAGATGAACGGGGGAATAAGCGCACACACATCCGTGTGAAGGTAGATACCGACAATAAATCGACGCCAGAGGTGGAGCGCACCATCATTGTGCGTATGCCTAAGAATGCAGAACTGGATCTGGATGTTAGGCATGGAAAAGTGAAGATGGCTGAAGCTCGAAATGCTAAGGTAGATATCTCGCATGGAGAATTAGCAGTACAGCGCATTGATGGAGGGGAGACCTTCATCAATGCGGCTTACACACCGGTGTCTATTAGTCAATGGAACGCGGGAACCCTGCATACCAGTTATATTAAAAATTGTGTGCTGAATCAGGTAAGAGATATTGCTCTGGAATCCAACAGCAGTGACGTGCGCATCAATAATTTTCAGGGTAGAGGGATGATCACAGGCACTTTTGGCGAGCTTCGCATCCCGAGTGTTGGCGATAGCTTTGAATCGTTGTCTATCAATTTGGAAAACAGCGATATGGCGTTGCAATTGCCTGATGTAGCTTTTAATTTCAGTTATAGCGGTCAGCAAAGCAGTATTCGTTTGCCTAAAGGGTTTGAGGTGAAAGAAATGAACAACGGCGATTCTAAGTTGATCACCGGCTCCTATAAAAAGGGAAATAACAGCAAGATGATCGCCATTACCGCACGCTACACAGAGGTGATCTTGAATAATTAAAAGTGGATCAGAAATTCAGGATCTCCGCTAGCGTAAGCGCCACCGCATCTTCTTTATTCGTATAGGGCGCATGATGATCGGCCACTGCGACCACATCGGGGGTTGCATTGGCAACAGCTACACCCCAACCTGCATCCCGAATTAATTCTACATCATTATGATTGTCTCCAAAGGCAATCACTTCTTCCATTTTCATTTCCAGTTCCCGCTCCAGAAGAAGCTTCAGAGCCGCGCTTTTAGTAATGCCACTAGCACTGATTTCTAAGTAGGTGTCTTTTGATCGGTAGCAATGTACGCTTTCGCGAAAGCTTTCTAACACACCCGCAACAATGGCATCTAAGGACACTGAATCGCCCATACACATGATCTTGTGTATACCTATGCCTTGTGCTTCGATAAGCGGATGAAGGTCGTGGTAATCGACCAGTGTGGGATCTACCCGTGTATTATTCATCTCCCGCAACGTCCATTGATCCTTAGCACCGGTGTACCACTGATCTTCACAATACACACTGCAATTGATCTTAGCTCTTTGAGGGTGATGTAAAAGGAAGTCGAGTACCGCATCGGGCATGGCATGACTGGCCATTCTCTTTCCATTAAAACCCAAGATGAGTCCACCGTTATAACAGATCATCGGATGATCAAGCATGCCCAAAGGCTCTTGTAAATAACGCATGGCTGATGGCATTCTAGAAGACGCCAGGATGACCGGAAGTTGGCTTTCGCGAATGGACTTGATGGTCGCATTCGATACGTACCGCTCTGCATTAAGCAGGGTACCATCAATATCCGTACAAATGAGCCGGTACTTCATGAGCCTAAACGAGTTCTAAGAATCTGGACCGCTCTGATCTTGATTTTAGTCTTCAACCAATACCCAATCGCCTTTGTCTAGCAAGGGTAGGGCTTGCTTGTATTTCAAGCTTTTATTCTCACCACTCATCACATTTTTGATGGTAACCCGTTCGTTTCGCCCAATTTTTGGTCGTTCGCGTACGATGGTTTCCGTGACTTGCTGCTGCTGTTGGGTTTGTCCTGCAGCGCGATTCTGAGCTGCACGTTCGTCCATGTTCGGGATCTCTTCTTTGGAAGTTTCGAGCTGCTCTTTGGGGCGTCTTACTTTGCCCGCATCAGCAACTTGCTGCTGACCTTGAGGAATCTCTCCTTTGAATAAGAACGCAATCACATCTCGATTCACCTGAGCAATCATCGCCTTAAATAATTCGAAGGCTTCAAACTTATAGATCAATAGAGGATCCTTTTGTTCGTGTACCGCCAACTGTACGCTCTGTTTTAACTCATCCATTTTACGTAAATGGGTCTTCCAGGCGTCGTCAATGATGGCCAGCGTAATGTTCTTTTCAAAATCAGTAATCAACTGCTTACCATCACTTTCATAGGCGTCTTTAAGATCAGTGATCACTTTAAGCTCTTTCACCCCATCGGTAAATGGAACTACAATGCGCTCAAATTTACTCTCCGGGTTTTCATACACCCGCTTGATGACCGGAAATGCCAATTCTGCATTGCGCTGCATTTTTTCGCGGTAGTGTTCAAAAGCCGCTTTATAGACCTTCTGAGCGATCGCGCGAATATCCAGTTTGGTAAACTCCTCCTCTTCAATCGGGCTACTCATGCTGAAGTAACGGATGAGCTCAAATTCGAAGTTTTTGAAATCCTGGGCCATCTTATTGTTTTCCACAATAACCTCGGCGGTATCGTAGATCATATTGGCGATATCTACTCGCAGGCGTTCTCCAAACAGCGCGTGGTAGCGACGCTTGTACACCACCTCCCGCTGGGCGTTCATGATATCATCATACTCCAGAAGTCGTTTTCGTACTCCGAAATTGTTCTCTTCTACCTTCTTCTGTGCTCTTTCAATGGATTTGGTGATCATGCTGTGTTGAATCACTTCCCCTTCTTTAAGCCCCATACGGTCCATCATCTTGGCAATGCGTTCGCTACCAAAAAGACGCATCAAATTGTCTTCCAGCGACACGTAGAATTGAGAACTTCCCGGATCTCCCTGACGTCCCGAACGACCGCGCAACTGACGGTCTACCCGACGGGAATCGTGGCGTTCCGTTCCAACAATAGCCAAACCACCGGCTTTTTTGACTTCTTCCGTCAATTTAATATCCGTACCACGCCCTGCCATGTTGGTCGCAATAGTCACCTGCCCGGGCTGCCCGGCCTGAGCGACTACTTCCGCTTCTTTATTATGTAGTTTAGCGTTCAATACATTGTGCTCAATTTTGCGAATGGCGAGCATTCGACTCAGCAATTCGGAGATTTCAACCGAGGTAGTACCGATGAGGACCGGTCTTCCTGCTTTGGACAGCTTTTCTACATCTTCAATAACTGCATTGTATTTTTCCCGTTTGGTTTTGTAGACCAAATCCTCTTTATCGTCTCGTGCAATGGGCCTGTTGGTAGGTATTTCAACCACATCCAGCTTATAGATCTCCCAGAATTCACCCGCTTCAGTTACCGCCGTACCGGTCATACCGGATAATTTGCGGTACATACGGAAGTAGTTCTGTAGGGTAACCGTAGCAAAGGTCTGTGTAGCATCTTCGATCTTGACATTTTCCTTGGCTTCAATCGCCTGATGCAGACCGTCACTGTAGCGACGGCCTTCCATGATACGGCCGGTTTGTTCATCAACGATCATCACCTTGTTGTCCATGACCACATACTCGGTGTCTTTTTCGAAAAGGGTATAAGCCTTAAGCAATTGATTCATGGTGTGAATGCGTTCGCTTTTCACGCTGAACTCTCTGAACAATTGTTCTTTTTCTTCGGCTTCCTCCTCCTTGGATAAGCCTTTTTCTTCAATCTTTTGGATCTCAATACCCATTTCAGGCATGATGAAGAAATCCGGATTCTCCTTTCCGGAAAGATGCTCGATTCCACGATCGGTCAATTCGATCTGATTGGTTTTTTCGTCTATGGTGAAATAGAGTGGCTCATCGATCTTGGGCATTTCCCGGTTGTTATCAGCCATGTAGGTGTTCTCCGTTTTCTGGAGCAACTGACGGATACCTTCCTCACTTAAGTATTTGATAAGTGCTTTGTTTTTCGGGAGTCCGCGATAAACGCGCAACAATTCTTCTCCGCCTTCTTTGGTGTTGCCTTCTGCAATTAGTTTTTTGGCTTCCGCCAAAGTACCTACCAATTGTTTTCGTTGGATGTCCACCAACTGCTGGATCTGAGGTTTGAGGACTTCAAATTCGTGCACATCGCCTTTAGGTACAGGTCCGGAAATGATCAGGGGAGTACGCGCATCATCGATCAATACGGAGTCCACCTCATCAACAATGGCGTAGTTGTGTGGTCGCTGTACCAGATCGTCCGGTGAGTGCGACATATTATCGCGCAGATAGTCAAAACCAAATTCATTATTGGTGCCATAGGTAATATCGGCATTATAAGCTTTACGACGTGCCGCCGAATTGGGTCGGTGGAGATCGATACAATCGATCGTCAGGCCGTGAAATTGAAAGATGGGTGCCATCCAGGCGCTGTCCCGTTTGGCCAGATAATCGTTAACGGTAACCAGGTGCACTCCATTTCCGGTCAGGGCGTTCAGATAGACCGGAAGGGTAGCTACTAAAGTTTTTCCTTCACCGGTTTGCATTTCCGCAATTTTTCCCTGGTGCATGGCGACCCCACCAATGAGCTGGACATCGTAGTGGATCATGTCCCAGGTGATCTCTTTTCCGGCAGCATCCCAACTATTCGCCCAAAAGGCTTTTTCTCCTTCTAGGCGTACATAATCCTTTTCGCCACTAAGTTCGCGGTCGAAGGCAGAAGCGCTTACTTCAATTTCCGTATTGTGAACGAAGCGTTTGGCTGTTTCCTTCACTACCGCAAAGGCTTCCGGCAGGATCTCGTTAAGGACTTTCTCCGAAATTTCGTAAGCTTCTTCCTTGAGGGCATCGATCTCCTGATAGATCTCTTCCCGGCGGTCAATATCTTCAGTGGCGTTAGCCTCTTCGGTAAGGGTAGCAGTTTGTTCTTTGATCTCGCTTAGGGCATCATTGATCTTGGTTTTGAACGCGATTGTCTTTTCGCGTAAGCCGTCATGAGAAAGTTGCTCCAATTCATTTTCGAAGGATTTGATCTGCTCTACGATAGGCATGATACTGCCTACATCCTGTTTTGATTTATCGCCAACAAATACCTTCAATACTTTATCTAAAAATCCCATAAATTATCATGTCTTTATCCCTGAAGAGGGGTTCAAATTTACACAAAAAAAAAGCCTCGCGATGAGACTTTTTCCTGTGTTTTCTAGTGTTTTATTAATATTCGTCCTCGTTCCAAAGGTAGTCTTCGTCAGAGGGATAGTCAGGCCAGATTTCATCAATCGAGTCGTAGGAGTCTCCTTCATCTTCAATAGCCTGAAGGTTTTCCACCACTTCTAATGG
Source organism: Flavobacteriaceae bacterium YJPT1-3 (assembly GCA_029866965.1). Taxonomy (GTDB): domain Bacteria; phylum Bacteroidota; class Bacteroidia; order Flavobacteriales; family Flavobacteriaceae; genus Croceiramulus; species Croceiramulus getboli. Next base: position 1,814,765 of record CP123444.1, read on the forward strand.
CGCACCGGTTCTAATCGCATAATCGATCAATTCATCCTTTGTCGCAGGCCAGGGTGCATCACTAAGGTAAGATGCAAGTTCAAGAGTCCAATACATAAGTATTCCGTATTATAATTTTTGCAAAAATAAATTTTTAGCTCAGATAAGCAAGTGAATTGCCGATTAATTCAAAATAAAATTAAAGAACTCAGGCGTGGCGGGCGTTTTCACCAAAAAAGAGAAGCATTTTCACCACATTGATTCCTTCAATCTATTTTTTTTTAGGAATCCACTTGCGCTCGGTCGCTTGCAGGTCTTTGGACAACTTTCGTGCCAGCACAAAAAGATAGTCAGAAAGTCGGTTGAGGTACTTTAAAGTCAGCGGGTCAAAGGGAGATTCCAGGTGTAGGGCAGTGGCCAGGCGTTCCGCTCTACGGCAAACACAGCGAGCGATGTGACAGAATGACACCGTAGTATGCCCACCCGGAAGGATGAAGTGGGTCATGGGTTCCAACTGCGTTTCCATGTGATCGATCTGTTGTTCCAAAAAGCTCAGATCATCTTCCGTAATCCGTTCGATATTGAGTCGGTCTTTACCATTTTTCATTTGCGCTTTTTCTGGATCCGTCGCGAGGATGGCTCCAATCACAAAGAGATTTTCCTGAATGCCCAACAGGGCCTCTATACTTGAAGCGTCAATCTTCTGATCTCGTAAAAGGCCCAGATGTGAATTTAATTCATCAAGGGTGCCGTAGGCTTCTAAGCGTAAATGATGCTTGGGAACCCGTGTTCCGCCGAATAAAGCCGTGGTGCCTTCATCTCCGGTTTTGGTATATATTTTCATGGTGTTACTGTGGTTTGTGTCTGAAAGTTCAAAGGGAAAGCTGTAGATCCTCCTCTATTAGGAATCCTGATCTTCCAGTTCCTTTTTTTTCTGCTCATAATTTTTTCGAAAGTCGCGTTTACCGCGTTTATAGAGCTTGTCTTTATTCCGGTTGTTGTTGCGGATCACAAAGAGGAATAGAATAGCGAGAACGACAAATACGAGTATGATCTGGCTTTCGGCCGAATATCCGTCAAACATGGTGCTTCTTTTGAAGGTAAAGTTACACGAAATGCAGGGGAAAGCGTGAATTTCGTTAATAAGGGCTTAGTTAAAGCTTGATCTTACTGTCGGGTATCGCTCTCCACGATGCCATCACGCAGGCGGATCACTCGTTTAGCGTGTGCGGCAATATCTTCTTCGTGGGTGACCAGGATCACGGTATTTCCAGCTGCATGAATATCATCAAAAAGCTTCATGATCTCAATCCCGGTTTTAGAATCGAGGTTCCCGGTAGGCTCATCAGCCAGGATAATGGACGGGTTGTTTACCAAAGCGCGGCCTACGGCTACCCGTTGACGCTGTCCTCCGGAGAGCTGATTGGGTTTATGGTCCATACGATCAGCCAGTCCCACATTGGTTAAGACCTCTTCGGCGCGCTCGTAGCGTTCGCTTTTGGATTTACCGGCGTAGACCATGGGTAGCGCCACATTGTCCAAAGCGGTCGTACGTGGAAGCAGATTAAACGTTTGGAAAACGAATCCAATTTCTGTGTTGCGAATATCGGCCAGTTCATCATCACTCATTTGGCTGACGTCGCGACCATTGAGTACATAAGAGCCTGAGGTGGGCGTGTCCAGGCAGCCGAGTAGATTCATGAGCGTCGATTTTCCGGAACCTGAAGGTCCCATAAAGGCTACGTATTCACCCTTTTCTATATCCAGATCGATTCCTTTCAAGACCCGAACGATCTCATTTCCCAGAGGAAAATCCCGTCGGATATCACGTATTTGAATTAGACTCATAAATTACTGCTAAGGCAACCCAAGATAGGATTTTTTTCAAGCCATTAGTAGCAGAAAGAGCGGGATTGTTACACAGTCTTTGTAATTAAATTCTTATATGAAAATACTCCTTGGCCTGATCTTTTTTAAAGAAAACCAAACCAAAGAAAAAACAATCCACGGACACGGTAACCTGAGGATGTTGCTGGATGGCTCTCCAGGCTCGGGTCATTCCGGGTGACCAGTAGATATCGTCAAGAATCACTACACTCTGAGGATGAGTATGGAATAATAGCTTATCAAAATAGTCTTTGGTCGCCTGCTCTTCGTGATGCCCATCCAAATAGAGGAGATCATAGCATGGCGAAGTTTCGCTTTCCTGTCTACGTTGGTCTAGCTCCTGCAGGCAGGCGCGAAAGCTGCCCACCACCAACTCCACGTTTGAAATTTGGTATTTCTTAAAAAGCGATTGAGCTAGAGTAGCGCTCTCCGGGCAGCCTTCCCAGGTGGTGACCTGTTTGGCCCCCTGGCTCAGAGCCAGAGTGCCCAGGCCCACGGAAGTACCCAGTTCGAGCGCATGAATGACTTCAAAGTAAGATGAGAGCCTATACAATAGTCGCATACGGCTTGGAGAGGCACTAACATGCCTGACGATGGAACGAATGCTGCGTTGCTCTCCTAATTTTATAGAGCCAGCCCCAAAATCGCAAACGGCTATTGATGTTTTCTGCCGGAGCAGAAATAGTCGGGCTTGATTAAACAGCGCAATTACCGCTTTTGATGGATTCTTGTCCTGAACATGGAGACAGTCTCGTTGGAGCTGGTAGACAAAGGGGGAGTGGATACCATGGAGATGGAAGGTTTTAGGCAACCATTTTAAATAGGCCAAAATACGATACCCCCGAACCATTTAGACTTCTGTTTTGGAGGACAGCTCAAACCAACGCTCTTCTTTTTGTTCGATGGCATCCAGGGTTTGCTGCAGTTCAAGCGATAACTGATCGATTTGAGTACCGTCTAATTCCGGTTCTAAAAAAGCAGCCTGTTGTTCTGTTTTTTTCTTTTCCAAAGCGGCAATCTCCTTTTCCAATTTGCCCAATTCCTTTTGTTCTAGATAAGACAGTCCCTTGGGAACATTCTGCTCCTTCCATTGCGATTTAGAGGGCGTTTCCTGGGTGGACGTCGTTTCCGATGGAGTCTCCTTTCGCTGCTTATCATAGGCTCGAAAATCAGAATAGTTCCCCGGAAAATCGAGTACTTTCCCTTCTCCTTCAAAGACAAAAAGATGATCTACGATCTTATCCATAAAATAGCGATCGTGAGACACGACGATTAAACAACCCGGAAAGTCCATCAAGAAACTCTCCAGCACATTAAGAGTTACAATGTCCAGATCATTAGTAGGCTCGTCCAGGATCAGGAAATTGGGATTTTGGATGAGCACCGTACAGAGATAAAGACGTTTACGCTCACCACCACTCAGCTTTTCTACAAAATCGTATTGTTTTTTCCTATCAAACAGGAAACGCTCGAGCAGTTGTTGGGCAGAAATTTGTCGGCCTTTCTTTAGTGGGATATAGTCCCCAAATTCCCGAATGACATCAATCACTTTTTGCCCGGGTTTGGTCTCCATTCCTTTTTGGGTGTAATAGCCAAATTTTACCGTATCCCCAATGACTACTTTACCGCTGTCTGGAGGCAACTGACCGGTGATAATATTCAAGAAGGTCGTTTTTCCTGTGCCGTTTTTGCCGACGATGCCACTGCGTTCCCCCTTGCCAAAATTATAATCCATTTTGTCCAGGATGATCTTGTCGGGGAACGACTTGGACACCCGGTGCAATTCTACGATCTTGCTCCCCAGGCGTTCCATGTTCAGCTCCAGTTGAACCTCATGATCGTCCCGGCGTTTGGCAGCCCGGGCTTTGATCTCCTGAAAATCGTCTATACGCGATTTACTTTTGGTCGTTCGGGCTTTGGGTTGCCTCCGCATCCATTCCAATTCCTTTTTGTAGAGCTGCTTTGCTTTGGAGGTTTCGGTGTCTTCGGTTTGATGACGCGTTTCTTTTTTGTCCAGAAAATAGGAGTAGTTGCCTTTGTAGGTGTACAGCTGCTGATTGTCCAACTCGACTATTTCATTACACACGCGTTCCAGGAAGTAACGGTCGTGAGTCACCATAAACAGAGTGAGATTGTTGTTGGCGAAATAATCTTCCAGCCATTCGATCATTTCCAGGTCCAAATGGTTAGTGGGTTCGTCCAGGATCAGCAGATCCGGTTGATCCAGCAAGATAGCGGCCAACGCTAATCTTTTCTTCTGACCTCCGCTGAGGAGTGCGACTTTCCGGTCCAGATCATCCAGTTGGAGTCGGCTCAGGATCTGCTGATACTGCGTCTCAAAATCCCAGGCCTGTAGGGCTTCCATTTGATCAAAAGCTTTTTGATAGCCTTCGGTGTCCTCCATATGCTGCAGCGCCTTTTCGTATTGAGCGGTGGCCTTAAGGATATCATTTTCGCTGGAGAGTATGGTCTCTTCCACGGTGAGTTTAGGATTGAGGTCCGGTTCCTGGGGAAGGTAGGCCATCTTTACGCTTTTGCGGAAGACCACCTGGCCGGAGTCCGGTTGATCTTTTCCGGTCAGAATATGAAGCAGTGAGGTCTTGCCGGTCCCATTTTTGGCGACAAAGCCAATTTTTTGACCTTCATTGATTCCAAAGGAGATGTTTTGGAATAAAACCCGTTCCCCGTAGGATTTGGAAATCTCTTCAACCGATACATAATTAATAGCGCTCATCACCGGCGAAATTACAGCGCAAGGCGCAATAAAATCGCTAAAATTTCATTAATTGGGGATAAAGGGTATATTTGCTAAACCTCAACCTCTAACGAATGAACGGATTCCGTGCGCTTACAGCAATCCTGCTGGCGTTTCTCTTACACGCATGCATTCCCACTAAAGATTTGACCTACCTGCAGGAAGATCAGCAGGCCGATACAACCCCCCTCATTGTAAAACGTCAATCCCCACCGTATCGGGTACAGATCAATGATGTGCTGAGCATTCGGATCAAAGCCTTAGACCAGGATCTGGTCGCCTTGTTTAATCCGGCAGCCTCAGAAATCGGAAGCGCTGTTGGAGAAGGATATTATTACGATGGTTTTGCCGTTGATCGACATGGTAAAATTCGGGTACCTACGCTGGGGGAAGTCCCGGTACTGGGTATGACCACCGAGGAGATCCGTCTAAAGATCGAGGAGTTACTATTACAGGATTACTTCAAAGAAGAAGCTAACATATTTGTTTCGGTAAAAATGGCCGGAATCAATTATACGGTCCTGGGAGAAGTGGGAAGTCCGGGTACCAAAGTAGAGCTTACCGAAGAACTCAACGTTCTACAAGCCATTGCCAATAGTGGGGATATCCCAATCACCGGCGACCGTACCGATGTGATCATCATCCGCCAATATCCGGGAGGTCAGCGTATTCATCATATTGATTTAACGACCATTGATGCGATGAATTCGCCTTACTATATTTTGCAACCCAATGATACCATCATTGTGAATCCATTGCCTCAAAAGTCGATTGGTGCAGGAACCACAGGTTTGCAGTCTTTTACAACTATACTGTCTGTTGTAACAGCTTTAGCCTCCGTAGTACTCTTATTCATTAGCCTATGATGGAAGAGGAAGTAGATATTCGCGATCAGCAGCATTTCTTTGATTTTAAGGGATTTTTGATCAAGCTGCTCAGTTTTTGGCCCTTGTTCGTGATTAGTCTGGGGATTGCTTTTGCCTACGCCCACTATATTAATGTTCGAAAGCAAGCGGTCTACCGCATGGAGAATATGATCACCATCAAAGATGATCAAAACCCGTTTTTCACCTCCAATACCAGTTTAACCTTTAATTGGGGCGGAACCACCGATAAGGTACAAACGGCGATCATCTTTCTCAAGTCTCGCTCGCACAATGAAAAGGTGGTTCGCGAACTGCAATACTATGTTGATTACCTCAAGCAAGGAGAGTACCATTTGAACGATGTTTACGGAGCTACCCCTTTCTATGTTAACGTTAACGAAGAAGCTCCCCAGCTTTTAGGCAAGCAGATCCAAATCACCATTTTAGAGGCAGGTCGGTATCTCATGACCATACCTTTTTCGGGTGGGAATTTGACGCTACAGGATTATCAGACACTAGAAAAAACCACTACAACAGCTCCGGATCAAGATTTTCAGGCGGAATTTGCCTTAGGAGATCAGGTCGTTTTGCCGTTTCTGAATATCACTCTTTTGCCTACGACTATAGAAGGAAGACCCGGTTCTGAATATTTCATTCGTCTAAATGATTTTGACGCCGTGGTAGCCCGCTACAAAGGGATCAATGTGAATCAAACCCCCCAGGGTTCTTCCATACTTACCTTGAGTCTCACTGGAACCAATAAAGCCCGACTGGTCGACTACCTCAATGCCTCCGTTGACGTACTGAGTGAAGATCAATTGGAGCGTAAAAACCTCTTTGCGACTAAAACCATCCGTTTTATCGATAGCAGTTTAACGCGAAAGTCGGCCGAAATCGCAGCGGTACAGGAGGAACTAGATAACTTCAGGAATAATAACAGCTCGGTAGGCCTATCTGGAGATGAAAGCGCTCTGGTTGATAGGGTGACTGCCTACGATGCTCAAAAAGACAATCTTCAGCGCCAATTGTCTTATTATCGAGATCTGGAGAATTATCTGCTGACTAGAGAAAGCTATGAAGATGTGCCGGCGCCCTCGGTGGTGGGTATCGATGAAGGTAGCATATCTGCGGCAATTGGAAGTATTATTGACCTTTCAGAACAACGTAAGCGCTACGAGTACTCCGTACAACCTTCAGCGCCTATTTTTCAAGATTTAGATAGGCGGATCAATGCGATCAAATCGGTTTTACTTGAAAACATATCGTCTACCAAGACCATATTGACCAAACAGTTGGGCGAAGTCAATCAAGACATTGCCCAGGTTGAAAGCCAGATGCGCAAGTTACCCAAGGAGCAGCAGGAATTACTTGGCATTCAGCGGCGCTATACCCTCAATGAAAATACCTACAGCGTCTTTTTAGCCAAACGCAGCGAGGCCGGCATCATCAAAGCCGCCAATGTTTCAGACATTCAGATGATCGATAGTGCCAAGGACACCGGTGGGGGACAAATAGGTCCCAATACCCGGATGAATTACGTTATGGCCGGAGTAGTGGGAAGTGTCATCCCAATAGCCTTTGTGTTTCTACTTTTCTTTTTTAACACCAAAATAGTCAATCCTAAAGAGATCGAACGATTGAGCGCGATTCCTGTCCTAGGGGCGGTAGGCAAGAGTCGGCATGAGAACAATTTGGTCGTTTTGGAGCAACCCCGTTCCGCAGTGTCAGAATCCTTTCGCGGACTGCGGTCCAGCTTACAATTCATCTACAAAAAGCAGCAGGTAGAAGGGGCGAAGACGGTCATGGTCACCAGTTCGGTAAGCGGAGAAGGGAAGACCTTTTGCAGCATCAACATGGCTACCGTATTCGCGCTAAGCGAAAAGAAGACCGTTTTGGTAGGATTGGATTTACGCAAGCCGAAAATCTTTGACGACTTTGAACTCAAAAATGACAAAGGCGTGGTTAACTATTTGATTGGAGATGCGAGTTTAGGCGAAGTTATACAAAATACCCGTATCCCTCATTTGGATTTGGTTTTAGCCGGTCCGGTACCTCCCAATCCCTCGGAGCTGTTGATGAGTGAAGCCATGGATGAATTCATTGCTGAACTGAAGAAAACCTATGATTACATCGTTCTGGATACACCTCCAATCGGTTTGGTAACTGATGCGCTGGAATTAGTGGCCTATGCAGACGCAGCCCTCTATGTGATTCGTCAAAACTATACCAAGAAAGGAATGTTGGCCGTCATTAATGAGAAGTATAAACGCAAAGAGATCAAAAACGTCAGCTTTGTTTTGAATTGCTTTCAAACCAGAGGCAGATACGGCTATGGCTACGGCTACGGTTATGGTTACGGCTATGGGTATGGAGCCTATGGAAATGGATATCATCAGGAAGACTACAGACCCAGTCTGAGAGGCAAATTAAAAAAGCTAATTCGAAAGTTAAAACGTCGGGCTTAAGAAACTGATCATGGAAAAGGACTCCGAAGAATGGCTTTACGAGATCAATAGCAAGCAGTCTTTGCTGGCTATCGACTTTAAAGAAATTTGGCGGTATCGAGATTTGCTCATGCTTTTCGTACGTCGGGATTTGGTGGCGACCTACAAACAGACTGTACTCGGTCCTCTGTGGTATCTCATTCAACCCTTGTTTACCTCGGTCATTTTTACGCTGGTCTTTAACAATATTGCGACCATCTCTACAGGCGGAGTACCTCCGTTTTTATTTAATCTCGCTGGGGTCACGCTATGGGGTTATTTTAAGCAATGCTTAACGAATACCTCCAACACCTTTTCTGCTAACGCGGGATTGTTTGCTAAAGTCTATTTTCCGCGGATCATTCCGCCCTTATCCCAATCGGTCAGTAGCTTATTCAAGTTGGCGATTCAACTTTTTATATTCTTGTTTTTTTATTTGTATTATATCTATCAGGGCTATACCATCACCCCAAATGGTACCCTTTGGTTTTTTCCAATCTTGTTGTTAAACATGGCTATTTTTGGATTGGGTACCGGTATGATCATTTCTTCCTTGACCACTAAATACAGAGATTTTCGGATTCTGATTGGCTTTGCGGTCAATCTGTTGATGTATGTTTCTGCGGTCATGTACCCTATAGAAGAAGTAAGGAATAGCAAAGCACTGGGAGAGTACTCTTGGGTGGTGGAATATAATCCGATTGCAATTCTCATAGAAAGTTTCCGGTATATGACATTATGTGAAGGAATATTCAAATGGTCACAGCTTGCGCTTTGTTTCGGAGTGAGTATGGTGTTGTTCGTCTTCGGACTTTTAATCTTTAACAAAACGGCCAAGACCTTTATTGATACTGTTTAGAATGTCAATTCATTTAGACAAGTAATGTTTAAACTCAAATTAGGATATCTCATATCATATGATTACCAATACGTTTTGCATTCGTTAAAACTTGCGTACGATAATGTTGATGAAATATATTTAGCTATAGATAAGAATTTTAGAACTTGGACAGGAACACCTTTTGAAATAAATTCAATTTTCTTTGAAGAAATTAAAAAGCTAGATTTTAAAAATAAAGTAAAGATTTATCGAGACGATTTTTACCTGCCAGGTCTCACTCCAATAGAATGTGATACTAGAGAGCGGTGTCTCTTAAATCAGCGTATGGGTAAGGGATGGAAAATACAACTTGATTCAGATGAGTACATTCCTAATTTTAGTATTTTGAGCAAGTATCTGCGCAAGCATTGGTTTTTTTTGGTATTTCCAAAGCTTACTCCTATAGTCTTTCAAGGAAGACTCATAAATCTGTTAAAAAAGACTGAAAATGGCTTTATTTATACAGATGGGAACGAAGTATTTCCGTTCATAACGAATCAATACGAATACAAGTTAGCTAGAGTAAATTATTCAGTACGAAATTTTAATTGTGATATCTACGCAATTCATCAATCTTGGGCTCGCCCTTTAAAAGAGTTGGAGTTTAAGGTTACTAACTGGGGACATGCTTTAGATTACGATGTCAATCTGTTTCTTGCTAATTGGAAACAATTGAACGAGGAAAATTACAAATCCAACTTATTATCGCATCCTAACAATGGTTCTGCTTGGGCGAACTTAAAATTTATCAAGTCAAATAGTATTGATGATTTGATTTCTAAATTCGAAAATAGAAAGCCTCAAAAGCCAAAATCATTTCCGAGAAAATTGATATTCCTTTCATTATTGAATAAATTAAAATTAAGATAATGAAGGAATCAATAATAACTGTCCAAAATATCTCAAAGCAATACCGCTTAGGATTAGTGGGAAGTGGTACGCTCAAAGATGATTTGACTCGATTGTGGTATAGCTTGCGCAGAAAAGAGAGTCCGTTCCTTAAAGTAGGAGATACTAATGCACGCGAGGAACAGGGCCAATCTGACTATGTTTGGGCCCTTAGGGACATTAATTTTGAGGTGAAACGGGGAGAGGTATTGGGTATCATCGGAAAGAATGGGGCCGGAAAATCAACCTTGTTGAAAATCCTTTCTCGTGTCACAGCCCCCACCACCGGTGTCATTAAGAGCAAAGGTAGGATCGCTTCTCTTTTAGAGGTAGGTACCGGATTCCATCCGGAACTGACCGGCCGGGAAAATATTTATTTAAATGGTGCTATTTTAGGGATGACCAAGATGGAAGTGACTTCTAAATTAGACGAGATCATTGAGTTTTCCGGTTGTCAACGCTATATCGATACGCCCACTAAACGCTATTCTTCGGGGATGACCGTCCGTTTGGCATTTGCTGTAGCCGCTCATTTAGAACCCGAAATTTTGGTAGTTGATGAGGTACTAGCCGTAGGGGATGCCGAATTTCAAAAGAAAGCGATCGGTAAGATGCAAGATATTTCGCAGGGAGAAGGTAGAACAGTATTATTCGTAAGTCATAATATGTCAAGCGTTAGAAATCTTTGTTCTCGATGCATGCTTTTAAAGGATGGTAAAGTTGAGATGGTAGGAGAGACAAGTGCAATAGTTGACTATTATTTGTATGAGAGTAAAGAATTTTTAAGTAGTAAGATAAAGTTTGATAAAAAAGAGCTTGAAAAGAAAGAAGAACAAGAAGTAATTATCGAATCAATCGAAATCAGTAACGGTAGTATCGTGGAAGGAGATTTGATTGAATTGATATTAAGATTTAAACGAAAAGATAGATTAGAGAGTGTTTCAATTAGTGGAACAATTTTAGGTGTTGATCAAAGAAGAATAGGAAGCTTTTTTTCAAACGAAATCAATGTTTCAGAAAATTCAAATAAACTTACTTTTCAAGTTGACATCAGTGATTTAGCTCCTGGAACCTACGGGTTTAATATTGGTGTCAATTCAGGGAATGTTCACCAGAATAATTTGAGAATGCTTGATAGTGCTTACGGGGTTCTTTTTTTTGAACGGATTTTCAAAGGAGAAGAAAGAAAGGCAATGAAGAATTGGAAAAATACCTGGGGAGATATTCAATTTAAAAGCCAAATAACTGGGAATTAGTATGAATGATTCATATATAGGAATTCGATTGGATTTACTCAAATTCATTGAGGGGTCTAATTTGACTGTTCTCGATCTGGGTTGCGCAACAGGTGCCAACGGACAATACCTCAAAGAAAATGGGTTGGCAGATCATGTAATAGGTGTAGAGTTTGATACAGATATGGCTTTACTTGCTGAAAAAAACTATGATAAAGTTATTGTTGGAGATCTAGAGTACAAAACTACTTTGAATCAACTAGAAGCATTGAATTTAGACTTTGATATCATTCTATGTGGTGACATTTTAGAACATTTAAAGAACACAGAATCGATTTTATTATTTTTAAAAAAAATATTGAGTTCTGAAGGAAAAATAATAGTTTCCCTTCCGAATGTGCGTCATATTGAGACCTTAATACAACTTTATTTTAAAAAAACGTGGCCTCGGAATGATAGGGGAATCTTTGATAGAACTCATTTGAGATGGTTTACCAAAAAGGATTGTGAAGAATTATTCAGAAGTACTGGCTATCATATTGATAAGTATGAAAGAACATTAAGGGCCCGGGATAAAATAGGGTCAACTTTTGATTGGAAATTAAGACTTCTCAGTCGACTTGATAAAGACCTAGTTACGTTTCAACACCGTTTTGTTCTATCCCATGAACATTAGTATTATCATAGTCACATATAACGCTATGAATTGGCTGAAAAAATGCCTCGATTCTATATGCTCCAAGTATGATGTAATAATTATTGATAATAATTCTTCAGATTCGACTATAGATTTTTTAATGAACTATGAAAGGCAAATTGATGTCATTCAGAACAAAGAGAATTTAGGTTTTGGAAAGGCAAATAATCTAGGAATTAAGAGAGCGCTAGATAAAGGCTCCGACGGCGTTTTTCTCTTAAATCAGGATGCCTATTTTCAAAAAAATACTGTCAAAATTATTATTGATTTTTATCTTAAAAATCCTGAATATGGCATTTTAAGCCCTATTCATCTTGATGGTTCTGGAGCAAAGCTTGACCGTAATTTTTCATATTATCTTAGCTACGATAAAAATCCTTGTTTTTATGGAGATTTTATTCTAAACAAAGCGAAATCTGTTTATGATGTTCCCTTCGTCAATGCTGCCGCTTGGTTTTTACCGAAGAAAACTCTTCAAAATATAGGAGGATTTGATCCTATCTTTTTTCATTATGGAGAAGATGATAATTATTGCCAGAGAGTCAAATTTCGAAATCTTAAAATTGGAGTTATTTCTAATTCATTCATTTACCACGATCGTGAAAACAGGGTCACAACTGACGAAAAATTAAGTTTGAAAAGGCATCTTAGACAGATGGAAACACACTTAAAAGTCAAATATGCGGACATTAACACGGTTGACGCATTAGACCAGTTGAATGCAATTATGCGACAAAAGAAAATCGCTAGATTAAAATGGTTATTAAAACTGAATTTTTCAAAAGTACTTCAAGCAAATAGTGAGGTGAATCTTATCAGGAAAATATTTGATTCTATTGAGAGGAGCAGGAATCAGAATATTTTAATAGGAAATAATTATTTAGAATGATTTCTTTAGGATTGATTTCTATTATTATCCCAGTATTCAATAGAGCAAAGTATTTGAAGGAGTGTCTTGAAAGTGTTTTGTGTCAGGACTATGTGCATTGGGAATGTATAATCGTAGATGATGGCTCAACTGATCGATCTATCGAAATCATAAATACTTATATCTCTAAAGACTCGAGGTTTCAGCTTTACTGCCGCTCATCGGACTATAAAAAAGGGGCAAATTCATGTCGAAATATTGGATTGGAGTGCAGCAATGGAGAATACGTTTATTTTTTTGACAGTGACGATATTATGCTTGCAGATGCTCTAAGAAATGCTATCAACAGCCTTGTGCAGTCCAAATCCAGTGATTTAGCCTTTTTCAATTATCAAGTATTTTTCCGGCATAAATCCAATATAATAATCAACCAGAATAATAAGACTGAAAATCCAAATCCCTTTCTATCTTATTTTTCGGGAGAAATTAATTTAGCTACACCTGCTATCCTTTGGAAACGATCTACGATTGGTGATGTGCGATTTAATCCGTGCTTAAAGAAAAGTCAAGAATTGGATTTTCACTTTCAGGTATTTAAATCAAATCCTAAAATAAGCATGCTTTTTGTGAATCAAATCGGTTTTCTTGTTCGTAAACATGAAGATTCTATTGTTGGTAACTATTTCGGTGGAAATTTCAAATCTCTACTTTCGGAACTATATGTCAGAAATCAACTATTTGACTATTTCCAAAAGCATGATTGCAACTCTTGTTCCACCTATAATCAGAAGGCTTTAAAATCGTGTTTGTTTACGCTTATGACTACTAGTCATTTTTTTCGATTTCTATGGATCCTATCAACTCTCTATGTTGATGGCCGAAAATATTTTGATTTTCCATTGATTGTGTACAAAATGGTAAAAGTACTTTCCAAAAGAGACTATAGATTTAATCAACGTCTAAAGTTACTCTCTGAACGAAAAGTGGAGGTGAATTTTAAGCTATGCTAGCCATTGTAATTCCTTATTACAAACCTAATTTTTTTGAAGACTGTTTGAAGTCTTTGGCCTCTCAGTCCTGCAAAGAATTTAAGGTTTATATTGGAGATGACAACTCACCTAATGATCCTAAGCCGGTGATCAATAAGTATAGGGAAGTCTTAGATATTCATTACCGTCGATATCAAGATAATTTGGGTGAACAAGATTTGGTACGGCATTGGTCGAGATGTATTGAGCTGATTGGGTCGGAGCAATGGATAATGGTCCTCTGTGATGATGATGTTCTTGATTATAATGTAGTAGAGTCATTCTACGATCATGTGAAACGCATTGATGCTATGAATATTAATGTGGTGCGCTTTGCATCTCAGGAAATAAATCACAAAGGTGAGATTATCTCAAAAAGATTTGTTCATGAAGAGATTCTAGCATATAGCGATGTTTTTTTCAATCGCTTTTTTAACCACTTCAGAAGCTCACTTTCAGAACACATTTTTAGGAAGTCTATTTATGAAAAAAAAGGATTTAGGAATATCCAAATGGCTTGGTATGCTGACGACCTAGCCTGGTTAGAGTTCAGTTGTTTTGGCTGTATTTATTCGATCAATGAAGCTTCGGTTTACTTCCGATATTCAGACTTTAATATATCCAGAAATTCATATAAAAGAGATACAAAGTATTTACTTCGACATAATTTTTTTGATATTGTGGTTAGTGAATTTCTATTTCGGTTCAAACCCGAGCATCAGAAACGGATTTTGGCTGAGTTTGAAAAAATGACTTATCATCTAAATAAAGCTGATTTTCAATTTTGGAAGATTAATATATTGAGGATGATACGGGTTTTCAGTCTATGGGAGGGACTAAAATTTACCAGGAGGGTTTATTTAAATCGTCGCAAATGATCATGAATCCTTTCGTAAGCATAATCATACCTAATTTCAACAGAGCACATCTGATTACCGAAACATTGACAAGTATCCAAATGCAGGATTATAAAGATTGGGAGTGCATCATAATTGATGATCATTCGACTGATAATTCTATGGAGGTTATTTCGAATTTTATCAAATCGGATTCTAGGTTTATCCTAAAGTCCAGACCAAGGAGCAAGAAAAAAGGAGCCAACAGTTGCAGAAATTACGGTTTCGATTTGTCAAAAGGTAAATTAATCCAATGGTTTGATAGTGATGATCTCATGGAACATAATCATTTAAAGGTTTTGGTTCATTCTCTTACGAATGGTGACTATGATTTTACGGTGGGCGACACTATCAATTTCAGTGAGGAGCGCGGTCTGATGGATCGTCCGTACGAATTCGACCGGTCTAATTCCGAAATCTCGGCAGATAAATTTGTTAAGCAGGAAATTGGTTGGATTACAGACGATTTTATTGGGCGGAGGGAGCTTTTAAAGCAATTGAAGTTTAATGAAAACTACAGCACAGATGGAGATGAGTATAACTTCTTTTCGCGTTTGCTGCACATAAACACCAATGGAAAGTTTGTAAATGAGATTCTCACAAAAAGAAGAGTTCATGATGATTCTTTGACTCAAGGCTTCAACTCCAACTCTCCCGAGTTTCAAAGAAAAATCGCTTTCATCAAATACTCCACTTTCTTAGATATTGAATCATTTGGAAATAAATCCCTCTTACGGTGGCTGTTGTCAGGATATATGCAATATGCCTTCAGGATTGGGCTATCAAGAAAAAGAGTGCCATTCTTTCCACAATCTGTAATTGGTGTTATCAAATACTTTGGTGTGATTGAAGGATTCTCTTTTTTTATATCTATACTATGCGCGTACATGTTCAAAAAGGGTTATCTATTTTTAAGATTTGCTAAAAAAGGATTATGACTATCCCTGAAGTATCCATAGTAATTCCTTGTTTCAATGACTCGGAGTTTATTTTAAACACTCTACGATCTGCGAGAGCTATGAACATAAATCATGCAGAAATAATAATTGTTGACGATGGTTCAGATAAAAAAACAAAACTCTTAATCGAATCTCTCCATGACTATTGGGATACATTAATATCCCAAGAAAATAAAGGTCAAAGCGCAGCCCGTAATGTTGGTATTGCTAAAGCGAAAAGCGACATTATACTCACTCTTGACAGCGATGATTATTTCGAGCCTCAATTCGTTCGGGAAGCTTTAGATCGACTAGCGATCAAAGATTGTAAGTTGGTCACGTCTTATGCTAATCTTGTTAAGGATGAAAAAATAGTCAATGTACACAAACCAAAGGGGGGTAGTCTTACTGATTTCTTATTCCAGAATGGGGCTCATGGAAGCGCGATGTTCAGAAAAAAGGAATGGAAAGAAGCTGGGGGCTATGACGAGAATATGAGAGACGGCTGGGAGGATTGGGAATTCTACATACGACTTTTAAAAAGTGGTGGGTATTGCTCCGTTATTCCCGACGTTCTCTTCAACTATAGAATCCGTCAGGATTCAACTACATCCCGTGCGAACAGGAATAGAAAAAAGTTGTGGTCGTATATCCTGAAAAAACATAAAGATATTTACGTACAACATTATGACGAACTGGTTGACTTTTTTTTAAATCGAATGGATAGCGAAGCTAAGGGGAGGGAAAAAGTCTATGAAACGCTTGATTATAAGATAGGCAGGGCCGCGCTCTTCGTCCCCCGAAAAATTAAAGCGTTGTGGAAAGACTAAAATATATTAGTGGCCTGAATGGAGTACGCGCCTTTGCAGTAATTTTTGTTATCATAGCGCATCGCTTTCCTCAGGATCACCAAGTTCAAGTACTCCCATTAGGCAGTATGGGAGTTGACATTTTTTTCGTACTTAGTGGTTTCTTGATTACCAGAATTCTATTTTTTTATGGAATGAAGTCTGATTCTCTCAACTGGGCAATATTAAGAGCATTTTACTGGCGAAGAATATTGAGAATTTTCCCAATCTACTATTTGACCATGCTTTTTCTTTATTTAACTAAGTCAGTAATTGGAAACAACTTCGAGGAAAATATCTGGTGGTATCTGACTTATACCTCTAATTTCTTGATATACTATAACGAAAAGTGGTTTGGTGCATTGGCGCACTTATGGTCGTTAGCGGTCGAGGAGCAATATTATCTTTTTTGGCCTTTTCTTGTCTTATTTATTGGAAGAATGAGATGGCTTTTATTGATACTTATTTTAATCATTCTTGGAACTGGTTATTCTTATCTTTTTAATGAGTTCTCTAAAGTATTAACGGTGAATTGCCTGAATACATTTGGACTTGGAGGATTGTTGGCATATGTCGAGATTCAACGGCCAAGGTGGAGTACGATTTTTTTCAAAATACTGCCTTTTTTAGCCGCCTTTGCTCTAATAGGTTTTCTTAATAATTATTTCAACGAAACTTGGAATAAATTTCCAGTTCGATTTGTTACCAGTGTAATTGCTGTTTATATAATAAGCGTTTGTTTGACGAAGCCTAAATCCATCCTTGTTGGCTTATTGGAAAATAGGGTATTGTATTTTCTCGGTTTGATAAGTTATGGTATCTATCTTTACCATAATCTGGTACCCAGATATTGGAGATATACTCTCATGAAATTTAATATTGATGCACCATCGGTGCGATATGAATTTAATTACACTGAATTCGTAATTCAAACCTTATTTATAGTTTTCATTAGCTACTTATCATGGATAATAATCGAGAAACCAATATTGAGGCTTAAAAGTAAGTATCAGTACTCAACAAAGTAAAGAATGGGTAAGGGAAACGTCCTAATATTACTGGCTACCTTTAATAGAGCTCATCTTATTGTGGAAACCCTGCGTTCGATCCAAAATCAGACTTATGCTGATTTTCAATGTCTAATTACGGATGACAGATCAACAGATAATACCAAAGAAATTGTTGAGCGTTTTTGTAAGACAGACGAAAGATTTAAATATCGTTTAAAACCAAAATCGTATCCTAGTGGCCTATCAGCGACCCGGAATTTCGGACTTGATCTGGCTCAGGAATTGAATGCTGATTTTATTCAATTATTTGATGATGATGACATCATGCATCCTTTGAAATTGGAATTACAATTGATGCCACTATTGCAAAAAGACGAGCTCGATATGACCCTTTGTGCTTACCGTAAATTCAAGGATAAGGAAATTATTCAATTTGACCTCGATAAAGCAAATGATAACAGTTGTAATGTCAGGACGAATGACCTCTTAAAGTCATTCTATCTTAACAAGCTGAGTTTAAATTCTTGTGGGCCCATTTGGAGATTTAAAACAATAAGAAAATACAGATTCCATGAAGATTTGTTTTACGACGAGGAACGTAATTTCTATCTGCGTATATTAGTCCATGAGAAAATACAGTACAAACCTGTAGACGAAATCTTGTTTTGGTATAGAAAGCATCCGCTGGGGATTACTAGTAATCTTTATGGTGATAAGGGAAATCAAATAAAGAAAGAATCTCTTCGACTCTCACATTTGCATTTCTTTCGAGAGGTATTGTCCTTGAGAAATCCACCATTCTATCTTTTGAAGTCATTTTCCAAAAAAGCAATGAGAAATAATGATGTTGAGCAAATTCAACTACTAAAAGAACATCTTTTAAAAACTTTATGGGCTTACGACCTACGAAAATGGATTCTTTTGCTGTTAATTTCAGGATATAGAATAATCATATATAAATAGGATGGTCAAAGTTTTACATTTTACACCGGTGAGAAAAACACCTGAGATTCTTAAAATGCATTTGAAAAGTCTTGCGAAATTAGACCAGAATGGCGACATAACGATAACTTTTTCCTTCTATGACGATAATAAAGACCCCAATAGCTCAGAAATTTTGAAAAGTTATGTTGAGCATGGAGAGAATCGTTTTCTTCATTCATTTAATTTAGATTTTTTGGACGATTATCATGGCAAGGAAAGATGGGAAATCGCATTGTATAAGCGCATAACTAAGATAAAAGATGCCGTTATAAAGTATTTCTTAGAATCAGAATTTGACTATCTATTTCTTACAGATGCAGACTTGGTCCTTCATCCGGAAACTATAAGCATTCTACTTGAGCAAAAAAAAGACTTTTGCAGTCAAGTTTTTTGGACTCATTTTAATGGTTCAATGACATATACCCCAAACTGTTGGAAAGATATTCCGAAAGGTTTCACATACTCAGATTTAATTAGATATAGGCAGGAAGGTACCTATGAAGTCGACTTCACAGGAGCGTGTACTCTTCTTTCTAGAGCAATATTGGAAGACGGAGTGCGATTTGAAAAAATATCTAATGTTTCATTTCTAGGGGAGGATAAACATTTTTGTATCCGAGCTGCTGTAGCCGGTTACTCAATATTTGTAAATACTGAAGCGCCCGCGTTTCATATTTATGATAATTCATTGCTGGAGCTCGCTGATGATATTGATAGAAAAAGTGATTTTAAAGGGTATCTAGATTCATGGTTAAATGAAAGATGGGAGAAGGATATTCAAAATTGGCTTAATCCATCTCCTCAGACGTTTGTTGAAAGAATAATAAAAAGATTAAGGTAGTGCGCTCAGGTGTAAATCCGCAAAAATACCTCGATAAAAGGAATGTCAGATTTTGGCATCGAATTCTTGTCCCCATTCATATTCCAGATCTTGAAAACGATTACTACAAAGAGAGTTTAGACATCACTAAAATTTGTCTGGAGCGGCTTATAGCAACAATCAATCCGGAGACCACGGCAATTACAGTAATTAATAACAATTCCATTGTACAACTAAGGGATCTGCTGTCAGAACTGATGCCTTCAGTAGATAAAGTGGTTCATTATAATTCGAATAAGGGTAAGGTCAACGCAGTACTTGCAGAAGTAAGAGGAGCTTATGAGCCTTTTATAACCATTACAGATGCGGACGTTTTGTTTTTTGCAGGGTGGGAAACTGCCGTATTTGAGGTGTTCCAAACACATCCAAAAGCCGGAGTGGTTTCACCTTTGCCGATGCCGGCATTAGCTTTTTATCACAATGAATCTCTATTTTTTGACCATTTGATCTCTAGCCGATTAAAGTACGGTTCTGTGACAAGCCAAAAGGATCATCAATTGTATTTAAAAAGTATGTCCAATGATGCTCTACTGAAACGTGTTGGAAGTCAGCCCAATTGGAACGAAAAACAGTACTATTTAGACCGTAAAACGAAAGCGATCGTTGGTGCAGGCCATTTTGCAGCTACTTATCGAACCAAGCTCTTTCGGGGAGAAGAATCATTTCCCGAACGTGTTTTTGAAAATGCTTATGAATCAGTATTTATTGATCAATTAGCTTCAATAAAGGGATACTATCGGTTGTCGACTAAAGAAACCTTTGCCTACCACATGGGTAATAAATTGGATAAGGATATTCCTGAATCGGACCTACCACTTACTGAAAAAATAGATAAAGACCTGTTTACACTCATCCAGGAGCCACGAATAGTTAAAATACCTTTCGCGATTAAGAAGGCCATTTTTAAACTAGTGAAACGAATAAGAAATCGCTAATGAGTGATTTGCTTAAAATTCTCGTTTTAGCGGAAACTGTTGATCCCAACGGAAGTAGCGCCGGGCAGGCGAATTATGCGTTTATACAGGCGCTAGTCAAAGAGGATTTTAAGGTAGCCGTACTCCATTACTCCCATAAGGAGATCGCTATTTCGGGAGCTTTAAACGTAGAGAAGATCAAAGAAAATAGAAGCGGCTTATTCTTTTTTCTGAGCAGAGCGCAGCGTGTCCTGCAGCGATGGACGGGTCTCAATTTTTCAAAGCATCTGGAAAATCTATTTGGCTTCTCCTTTACGTTTTGGAATGACGCAGAAAGTATGGTGAGAAGGCTTCAAAAGGAGTCTGAAAGCGATTATGACATTCTCCTTACCTTGAGCAAAGGAGCCAGTTATCGCACGCATTATGCAACTTTAAAATTACCGCGCTGGCATTCCAAGTGGCTGGCCTATATTCATGATCCTTACCCGTTTCATTGGTATCCGAAGCCTTATGATTGGAAAGAGCCGGGTGCTAGGCAGAAAGAAAAGTTTATTCTTCTTGTCGCTACGCAGGCCAGATGGCTGGGCTATCCTTCCGAGATGTTAAAGCAATGGATGGCTCAGTTCGAAAATAAATTTCAAAGCAAAGCTCTTGTACTACCTCATCAGCCTCTAAAGCTTGATAATCAGACTGCCAATGTCGAAAGTATTTTAAGTGGAAATTGTTTCTCCTTAATGCATGCAGGTAACCTTTTAGGATACCGAGATCCTTTTCCACTAATACGAGCATTTGTAAGATTTTTAGAGAAACACCAAAGCGCAAGAGATCACAGCAAATTAGTACTTTTAGGACCATCAGATTATCATGAGCCCGCCTTAACAAGATATGTAGAGGGTGAAGAGAATATTTACAAAAGCGATGGCTATGTGTCACAGGAGATTGTTGCCTCCCTTCAAAAGTTAGTTTCTGTAAATATTGTAATCGAGGCAAAGTCAGATACTAGCCCCTTTTTACCGGCAAAATTACCCAACTTGATCTATGCCTATAAGACTATCCTTCACTTGGGCCCTGAAAAAAGTGAAACTAGGCGTTTACTAAAAAACGATTATCCTTATTCTTGCGAAGTAGATAATGAAGACAAAATTTTAGCAATCATCGAAATTTTATATGGAACATGGATTTCCAATCCCGCAGCACTATTCCTTAATAGAGAAGATCTAAAAACTTATTTTAGTTCGCGGGAACTGAGTCATACTATTAAAGATAAAATAGCTTGAATAACGATTTTGATTATTTAATAGTCCTTGCATATTCCATATATCCGGAAATTTCTTCAAGTGAAGGAATCGTCAATCGAAATTGGCTAGAGGCTCTCGATAACACTGAAATCTCTTCTTTAATTTTTTCAAAGTTGACGACTAACTGTGTGACTAGAGACCCACTAGGTATGATTGTCATATCCTCTAGGGAGGACAAAAAACTAAAAGTTTTAGCCCAACTTTCCAAGAACAAAAAGAGTGTATTAGCTAATAAGATCTATAAGGCTGCAAATAAAATAATTCAAGCATTCTCAAGACATAACTTATCGCTGAACGAGTACGCCTGGGGACGGTTTCAATCGAGTAGATTAAAGAAGATCGCTAGTGCTACAAATGGCAATTATCCTATTTGGATGAGAGTGCTTCCAGGCATGTCGATGCTTCCTATTTACATGGCGATAAAGCATATTGATACTCCGCTTCTAATTAATTTTAATGATCCGTTCTCCTTGGAAGATTTGAATCATAGCAAAGCTTATAAGAAGTACGATTCAATTGTTATCCAAATGAGAGATAGGATTCAATGCTATACATTCCCGTCCTGGCCTTTGGCTCTGCGCATTGCCTCCCGGTACAATTTAGATTTGGAACAATGTTTTGTGATCCCTCATGCTACAGATTTCAATGATTACGGGAATCTTACCAAACCTCTAGAGTCGGACAGAAATATAATTTTAAGTTATGCTGGAACTCTTTATCAATCAGCATTCTCAGAGGAATTATCAAGCGCCATAGCAGAGCATAATGGGAAAATAGGAACGAGATTTTTTGAATTGCAGTTTATAATTTCTCAATACACTTCTGAAAATTTGAATTGGCTCAAAAAGAATTTCTCAGGACTGTCTATTTATAAACGTTTAGATAGACCGGATGTATTGAACAAATTAAAGGATTCAGATATCATTCTAATCGTTGAATCTAAAGATCATAAAGATTTGTTGAAAGGAAAGCTTGTTGAAGCTATTGCTTTAGGGAAGCCGATTTTTTGTATTACCTCTAAAGCATCTGTAACAGAGAAAATAGCTCTTGAATATGGTGGGTTTGTTGCGTATGCCGACGAACCAGAGACTATCCTTGAACAGCTTAATCTAATTTCAAAGTGTCTGAGTGACCCCAAATGGGTCAACGAATTTAACTTGAAAAAAGAACGGGTACGTGAGAAATTATCAAACCGAAATATTGCTAAGAAATCCTTACAAATTTTGAAATTTGCTGCTGATTTGTATCGATGGGAAAAAGGAATACTGGAAACCCGACCTGATACTCCGCTTTTACCTCGATGGCCCTAGGAAAAAAGTATCGCTTGTAAAATGATCTAAAATATGGGTAAAACACGCTCGGCTCTTTGTAAACTTATCAGATGGATACCCTCATCTTACCTTCGTATTCTATTCTACAATAAAATATTGGGCTATAAGATTGGTAAAAACGTAAAGATGGGTCGATCAATCATTAAATGTTTATCCGTCGAGATTGGTGACAATGTGACCTTATTAAATGACAACGTAATTACCTGCTCTCACTTAAAGATTGGTGCCAATACCTCTATTTTAGAGCATAACAGAATATCAGGACCGGGTAGCTTTACTATTGGTGAGAATAGCCGTATCATCTACGGCCACTATTTCGATACCAGTTCAGACATCACAATAGGAAATAATACCTGGATTGCCGGTAGGAATAGTCAATTTTGGACCCACGGATCTACCAAAACCAAAACTAAAGCTGCCGAATTAGGAATTGAGTTGGGTGATCATGTTTATGTTGGTTCCGCTACGCTCATTGGACCTGGAGTCAAAATTGGCAACTTAAATTTGATTGGCCTGGGTAGTGTATTATGCAAAAGCTTCGCGGATAGTCACAATTTTATTTTAGGAAACCCGGCAGTCATTGTCAAACAAGATGAAGACTGGAGAGAAGGATGGTAATTGACCTAACTGCAATTATGAGAAAAACACTTAAAAAATTTATTAAATCATTCGGGTATAAGCTGACAAGGCTCCCCCAGGCACCTCTATTGAATGAGAATTTTTGGTTGGCTGTTCGAGGCGATATTGAGGAATCCCAAGGTGTTTTTTTTGATGTTGGAGCTAATTACGGTCAAACTATAGATCAAATAAAAATGCATTACCCTCTAGCTGCCATTTTTTCATTTGAGCCTAGCAGTAGCTGTTTTAAGATTTTGAACGATAAGTATTCTCTAGACAAGAAAATTTCGCTTAATCCCATTGGATTAGGAGCTCGAAAAGAATTTCAGGTCTTAACCGAATATAATTGGAGTCCGTTAAATTCATTTTTAGAGCGAAATTATACAGAGGCCGAAGTCATCGCTCAATCAGAGGTTGAGGTCGAAACTATTGATCATTATTGCGCAACACATGGAATTGCTAAAATTGATGTCCTTAAGACCGATACGGAAGGTTTCGATCTCGAGGTCTTAAAAGGCGCTTCAGAAATGCTCAAGAAGGGAAAAATCAAATTTGTGCTCACCGAAGTTTTTTTCAATTTGAATTATATTGGTCAAAATTCATTTGGGGATCTTTACAATTATCTATTGGACGCTGATTTTGAGTTGGTACGATTTTATGATTTTGTGTATACTCCAGATGGAAGGGCATCTAAAACGGATGCGCTTTTCAAATACAATCCTAAAACCAAACCCTAAACATGCCCAACCCCTTCCTCATCGCAGAAATCGCTCAAGCCCATGGAGGGGAGGTCCAACGTGCGCACGACTATATTGATGCCCTGGCTAAAACTGGCGTGGATGCCGTTAAATTTCAAACCCATATTGCAGCAGCGGAGAGCAGCGTTCACGAACCTTTCCGCGTGAAATTTTCGGAGGATTACGCCACACGCTTTGAGTACTGGAAGGCCATGGAATTTACCCTGGCAGAATGGAAAGACCTGAAATCCCACTGCGATGAGGTGGGCGTTGAATTTATGTCCTCACCCTTCAGTAATGCCGCTGTGGACCTGCTGGAGGAAGTGGGTGTTCAACGCTACAAGGTGGGTTCGGGGGAGGTTAATAATTTTTTGCTGATGGAAAAGATCGCGCAAACCGGTAAACCCCTCATTCTCTCCTCCGGGATGAGCAGTCTGAGCGAATTGGACCAAACCACTACCTTCCTGCGAGAGCGCAACGTCTCGTTTTCGCTGCTACAATGCACCACCAAATACCCGACAGAGCCTGCCGACTATGGCCTAGACGTCATTCAACAACTTAAAGAACGTTATCACTGCCCTGTAGGCTATTCCGACCATTCTGCGCAGATTGCAACTGGAATTGCTGCAGTGGCTCTGGGTGCCGAAATCCTCGAGTTTCACGCGGTGTTCGATCGGGCAAATGACCCCGGGCCGGATGCCAGCTCTTCCCTGGAAATGGAGGAGATCAGTCAGTTGGTCCATGGGGTGCGACGCATTGCGCTTTCGCGAAAGCGTAATACCGACAAGTCAGACAACAGTGCTTTTCAATCGCTGAAAAGTATCTTCGAAAAATCACTGGCGGTCAATAAAGCCTTGTCCAAAGGACATGTCTTGACCTTTGAAGATCTGGAAGCCAAAAAGCCCAAAGGGTATGGAATAGACGCGGCCGACTTCCAAGAGCTGCTGGGTAAAAAATTAAAGCGACCTTTACAGCAATGGGATTTTCTCAATAAAACCGATATCGAAGATGAGTAAACGCAAGATTTGCGCGGTCGTCACTGCCAGGCCTTCCTACAGTCGCATTAAAACGGCCCTTCACGCTATTCAGGAACATCCGGATTTGGAACTGCAGCTGGTGGTGGCAGGCTCTGCTTTGCTAGATCGTTACGGCTCGGCAATCAATTTCATCGAAAAAGACGGTTTTACCATCACCGAGAAGGTGTTTATGGTACTGGAAGGGGAGAACCCTACGGCCATGGCCAAGACCACCGGCCTTGGAGTCATGGAGCTGGCCAACGTATTCTACAACTTAAAACCGGATGCGGTCATCACCATCGCCGATCGGTTTGAAACCATCGCGACCTCGATTGCAGCCGCCTATCAGAATATCCCCCTGGTTCATATTCAAGGTGGAGAAGTCACCGGAAATATTGACGAAAAAGTACGGCACGCCAATACCAAATTCGCCGATCTGCATTTGGTTGCCAGTGAAGACGCGCGAAATCGTATTCTTAAAATGGGTGAAGAACCCAATGCGGTGATTAACACCGGTTGCCCATCCATTGATCTGGCTCGATCAGTGTTGAACAAGCCCGAGCTTAACTTTGATCCTATCGAAAAATATGGGGGAGTGGGGCCCAATCTGGATTGGAGATCAGGCTATATGGTGGTCATGCAGCATCCGGAAACCAATCGCTACGATCAGGCCCGATCCGACGTGCTAACCACCCTTCGGGCCGTACACGAATACGGAAAACCGGCCTTTTGGTTTTGGCCCAATGTGGATGCAGGGGCTGATGGCACTTCCAACGGGATCCGTTCCTATCGCGAACTGCAACAACCGCAGAATATCCATTTCTTTAAGAATATGGAGCCCGAAGACTTTCTTCGTTTGCTTAAAAACGCAGCCTGCCTGGTTGGGAATTCCAGTGTGGGGATTCGTGAATGTTCGTACCTGGGTGTTCCGGTCGTGAATATCGGGAATCGACAGCATCGTCGAGTGCGTGGAAAGAACGTTCTGGATGTTGGCTACGAGCAGCAAGCCCTCAAAGAAGCCATAGCCAAGCAATGGAATAATCAGAACGATTTGCAGGAGCATCTGTATGGAGATGGAGAATCCGGTGGGCGCATTGCTGACATCTTAGCCACCCAACCATTACACTTTTTTAAAACCATTACCTACTAATGCGCATTCTGGGACTTATACCGGCGCGATCGGGAAGTAAAGGGATTCCCGGCAAGAACACCAAAATTTTAAACGGTAAACCCTTGGTCCAATACACCGTTGAGTCGGCTTTGGCAGCAACTTCTTTAACCAAAGTGATATTAAGTACTGATGATCCTCAGTATATGGACTTAGGCAAGTCGCTTGGGGTTGAGGTGCCTTTTCAGCGACCAAGAGAACTAGCCCAAGACCATACGCCTACGCTACCCGTCATTCAACACGCCCTGCAGTATTTGCACGAGCAAGGGGAACAATTTGATGCCGTTTGCCTGCTACAGCTCACTACTCCTTTTCGGCCAAAGGGTTTTATCGATCGCGCTATTAAGAAATTTGAAGCCGGCGCTTACGATGCACTAGTGTCCGTGCTTCCGGTGCCCGATTCCTACAATCCGCATTGGGTGTTTGAAGAGCGTAATGGCGAATTGGAACTGGCTACCGGAGATTCAGAAATCATTCCGCGCAGACAAGATCTGCCCCCTGCTTATCATCGAGATGGATCCCTCTATTTGACCCGAACGGAAGTCTTGCTGGAACAAAATAGCCTTTATGGACAACGATTAGGATTTCTCGAAAGTGATCCCGAATGGTATGTCAATATTGATACTCCGGCAGATTGGGAAAAAGCGGAGCGAATGGCTCAAAAAATCGAAGATTAAATGTGTGGTATTGCCGGTATAGTAGGTTCAGGTGATCATACAGCAATGCCGGGGATGTTGAAATCCATCGCTCATAGAGGCCCTGATTTTAGCGCCATCTATGAGGACCAAGGATTTTGTACACTCGGTCATAATCGATTATCTATCATCGATCTCAGTGCTGCAGCGAACCAGCCTTTTTCAGATCCGAATGGGCGCTATACCCTGGTCTTTAATGGGGAGATTTACAATTATATCGAGCTCAGAAATCAACTCCAATCGCAATACGAATTCAGAACCCAATCCGATACCGAAGTGCTTTTAGCTGCCTATATGGTTCACGGTAAAGACCTTTTGACTAAACTACGAGGCATGTTTGCCTTTGCGATTTGGGACGCTCAGGAAAAGAGTTTATTTGCAGCAAGAGATCCTTTTGGGGTCAAGCCTTTTTATTTTTCCAGAACGAATACCGATTTTGTTTTTGCTAGTGAGATCAAGGGGTTGTTCGCTGCTGGAGTGCCCAAGAAATTAAATACTTCTGTTTGGGCTAATTTCTATGCTTCAGGCAGCTATGGGGCGCCTCAGGAGACTTTTTACGAGTCCATTTTTCAGTTGCCCGGAGGCCACTATCTGGAATTACGAGGAGGAAAACTCCATCAGTCCCAGTGGTATGATTTTGTTAATCGCGTAAATCAAATCCAGCCGGTAGCCAGTTTTCAAGAAGCTTCCGTACATTATGAAGAGCTCCTCAAAGAAAGCGTCGCGCTACGATTTAGAGCTGATGTTCCCGTGGGCTTTAATCTGAGTGGCGGGGTCGATAGCTCTGCACTGCTCGCCTACGTCAATGACCGTCCGGACGCTCAGGCCATTGAGGCCTTTACTTTCTATACGGGAGACGAGCGCTACGACGAACTGTATTGGGTGGAGCAAATGATCGAGCGAACCGGAAATCCATTGAACAAAGTGCTGCTAAGCCCTGAAGATGCTGAGAAAAGCGCTCAATCCATGGCTGATCAACAAGATGAGCCCTTCGGCGGCATACCTACTTTAGCTTATGCGAAAATTTTTCAGGCAGCGTCCCGCAAGGGGATCAAGGTCTTGCTGGACGGTCAGGGTATGGATGAGCAATGGGCCGGATACGACTATTATTTTAAGCAAGGCGGGCAGCTCATTCAGGGAGTTACTCAGTCCGGAAGTCCGTTTAAAAAGGAAGTGCTTTCCGCTGCTATGCAAAAACTAATTGCTCCGTTAGACCCTCCTCAACCCTTTGACAACCGTTTACAGAATCTCCAGTATCGGGATTTGTTTTATACCAAGATTCCAAGAGCATTGCGCTTCAATGACCGCGTGTCCATGGCCTCTAGTACGGAGCTTCGAGAACCCTTTTTAGATCATCAATTGGTGGAATATGCCTTTGCCCAACCCGAAGCTTACAAACGCAAGGGGGTCATCAATAAATTTCTTTTGCGATTATTAATTGAGCAAAAGGTAGGTTCAACCATCAGTTATGCGCCTAAAAGACCGCTGCAGACTCCCCAACGAGAATGGCTGGCCGGTCCTTTAAAACCCTGGGTAGCAAGCAAAATAAAGGGCCTCAAACACAGCCCCGTAGAAGAATGGTTTGACCATGAGAAATTGCAAAAATACTGGAAGGAATATCAGGAAGGAGATCAACAGTTCAGCTTTCACATCTGGCAATGGTTGAATACCGCGCTTCTGCTTGAGCAAGATTAAGGGTTTCTCTATATTGCGCATGGAGATTAAGCATGAAGACAACATCCCCTAAGACAAAAACACTTGGCCTGGTCATCACCGATGGCGTAGGCTATCGCAATTTTGTGCTGAGTCGGTTTCCCGAACAAGTGCCTCATTCTTTTGATAAAATCGTGGTCTTTTCAGGTCTTCCAGCGTCCGTATATAAAGGTCTAAATCCTACTCATTTCCAGATTGTTGAATTACCGGTCTATAGAGAGCGTAAGCACAACTGGTTCTTGCGCAAACTGAAAGAGATCGCACATTTAAAAAAACACCGCAAACATGCCGGAATTCGGGACGGACTCCGTTTTAACTACAGAAGCGGTTGGCGCCCCAATGATGTGCTGGTCAAAACGGTCTATGCCATCACTTCCCTGTTTCATTCAGAAGCTGCCATTTTATTCTATGAGAGCTTGCAAAATCGGGCCTTTTCGCGACAGCAAACGGTAAAAACCTATGGACGTCTTCTGGATCAACATCCGGTGGATTTACTGTTCTTTACCCATCAACGACCCCCTTTCATTGCAGCTGTTGCCGCTCAGGCTAAGCAGCGCAAGATCAAGACGGCCAGTTTTATATTTTCCTGGGACAATCTCTCCAGCAAAGGCCGCATGGCGACTACCTTCGATCAATACCTGGTTTGGAGTGACCTGATGAAAGAGGAACTCCTGGAGTTTTATCCGAGAACGAGTCCCGAGGCTGTGTTTGTGGTGGGAACTCCGCAATTTGAGCCTTATGTCATGGAGCGATATACGCTTTCGCGAAATCGAGCTGGTGAGATTCATTCCCAACGGGAAAGCGGAGCGTTAAAGGAGTTTCTCGAGCGATTCTCCCTAGATGGTAACAATAAAATCATCTGCTACAGCTGTGCTGACGCCAGCATTGGCGGCAACGATGTTCATGTCATCAGCAAACTGATGGAAGGGGTGAGACGGGGGCATCTGGGAGCGGTTGAAGTCCTCGTCCGTACCTCTCCTGCAGAAGGGGAAGAGCGTTTTGCAAAATTGAAGCAGGAGTTCCCGGAACTAAAATGGAACCATCCCTACTGGGAGTTGAGTCGGGAAGGGCATCCCGAACCCTGGTCACAGCGTATTCCTACGGAAGAGGACCTGACCAATCTAAGAGCGGTATTGACCTATTCCGATATCAATGTGAATATGCTGTCGACCATGAGCCTCGATTTTATGATCTTTGAAAAACCGGTCGTGAATACGGCTTTCGGGAATGAAGAAAACGGTCTCTACAACGATCAGCGCTTTTTGGAATATGCGCATTATAAACGCGTTTTGGAGTATCAGGCGGTTCGTCTGGCCAAGAATGAACAGGAGTTGATCACCCATTTAAAAACGTATTTAAAAGATCCGAAGACTGATCATGAACAACGCGAAGCCTTATTGAAAAGGCAACTGGGGCAACCCCTGGAGCAGATCAGTAAGAAAATAGTAGAAAGCTTAGCACAAATAGTGAAACGTACATGAGCAGAATAAACGTCTTAGCGATCTTTGGAACCCGCCCGGAAGCCATCAAAATGGCTCCGGTGGTGTTGGCCTTGCTGGCTGATGATCGCTTCGAGGTAAAGGTTTGTGTGACTGCTCAGCATCGGGAAATGCTGGATCAGGTCTTGGACTTTTTTCAGATTACACCCGATTACGATCTGGCCATCATGGAACCCGGCCAGCAATTGGAGGAGCTGACGGCCAGGATGCTTTTGGCCCTCAAGCCTGTTCTGAAACGGGAAAAAACGGATTGGGTATTGGTGCATGGAGATACCACCACTTGTTTCGTCGCTGCCCTGGCAGCCTTTTATCAGCAGATCAAAGTGGCCCATGTGGAAGCCGGATTGCGTACTCACGATCTCTATTCGCCTTTTCCGGAAGAGGCCAACCGCCAGTTGGTGAGTTTATTAGCAGCCCTGCATTTAGCCCCAACTCAGCAAGCCGCGGAAAATCTGTACCGGGAAGGTAAGCCACAGGGTCGAGTGGTAGTCACCGGAAATACGGTGGTAGATGCCCTTTTCCTGGGCCTCGACCGAATTGAGGAAGACTTTGTTGAACTCGAGTCCTTTAAAGATTTTCTGGACCCTGACAAAAAATTGATCCTAGTCACCGGACACCGCAGAGAGAATTTTGGGAAGCCCCAACAAGAAGTGCTGGAGAGCTTGAAAGTGCTGGCCGACCGACCGGATACCCAATTGATCTTTCCCGTACATTTAAATCCAATGGTGCAGCATCCTGTAGAGGAGCTCCTGGGTAATCATAAGCACATCCTCTTGTGCGATCCCGTGCCCTATGAGGTTTTTCTTTGGTTGATGAAACGGAGTCATTTGATCATTACTGACAGCGGGGGTATTCAGGAAGAGGCACCTTCCTTAAAGAAGCCGGTCTTGGTGACGCGGTCGGTTACTGAGCGTAAAGAAGCCTTAGAATCCGGAGCTGTGCAATTGGTAGGAACGGATCAACAAGCCATTGTTCAGTCCGCTAAACGCCTTCTGGAAGATCCTATCTACTATGCAAAGATTACGGAGCATCCCAATCCTTACGGAGATGGACAGGCTGCCAAACGCATACTAAACGCCTTGCTTGATTTTGAATAAGTCCAAAATCCATATCGTCGTGGTCTGTAATTATGTGTTGCGGGAGGATCGCATAGGCGGCATGGACCGCTTTTTTGTGGCCTATAACGCTTTTGCAAGAGCCCAAGGGTTTCAGATCAGTTGGTATTTTAAAGGGGATGGGAACTTTCCTTTTTATCAGGGGCTCGAGCTGCACTGTACCAACAGTCAGGAAGTAGAACAGTTCTTCCTGGAGGAGTTGAAAAAAGGTCAATCCTATACTCATCTCATTACGCATTTCACGAGCTTATGTTCGTCCTTTTACAAAAAAGTACGCAAGCTTTCAGCTATCTCGTATATCCAAGTGGTGGATCACAATCCCCGACCATTGGATGGATTTCCATTGAAAAAGAGACTGAAAAATCGAATAAAATCAATCCTCTATTCCCGATATATCGATCAATTTATCGGGGTGTCAAACTATACAGTCGACTGTATTCTAGAAGATCTCGGAGGACGGGTAAAGCATAAAACCACCCGGGTGTATAACGGCATCGACACCTCCGTTTTTAATAAACGGGAAGTCGTAGGTCGGCATCCGGAACACGCCAAAATGAAATTCGTAGTGGTCTCCCATTTGCGCAAGTCCAAAGGCATTCAAGATTTGCTTCATGCCCTGGCGCAGCTGGATCAGGATGTACGGAGGCAGTTGCTAGTCACTGTTTATGGCGAAGGGCCTTACGAGCACGTGCTTAAGGGATTGGCCGCATCTCTGCGTCTTGATGATCAGGTCAAATTCAAAGGGAGCATCGGGCATATCAATGAAGTGCTGGCTGCCTATGATTATCTCATTCAACCCACCTATATGGAGTGTTTTAGTCTATCGATACTCGAGAGTCTTTCTGCCAATGTGCCGGTCATCACTACCACAGTGGGAGGCAATGCAGAGGTCATTAAGGATGGGATCAATGGCTATTTATTCAGCCCTAAAGAGGTTTCAGCCCTCACTAAAATATTAGAAGAACTCGTCTTGGGTCAACGAGCCATAACGCAACCCACCGCGCCGCTTATTGAAACTGATTTCAATCTAAAACAAATGGTTGAAGATCACTTTAAACTAGTATCATGCACTTAGGCTTCATCAGTCCGGAATATCCCCATCCCAAGGTGAAACGCAATGCCGGGATCGGCAGCGCGGTGGCTCAACTGACTCAGGCGCTAGTCGCACAAGGGGTTGAGGTTTCCGTTTTTATCTACGGACAAACCGAAGATCAAGTGCTTGAAGCATCCGGGGTGAAGTTACATCTGATCGCTCAGCGCAAGTACATGGTGGGCGGTTGGTACTTATACCGTAAATTTTTGCAACGGTACGTTAATAAACGTGTGTTATTGGAAAAAATTGATGCTTTGGAAGCCCCGGATTGGACGGGGATTACTGCTTTTGCTAGATTCAAATGTCCTTTGGTCATCCGTTTGCACGGAAGCGATGCTTACTTCTGTCATCTGGACGGGCGTTCCCAAAAGAAAAAGAACCGCTGGTTTGAAAAGAACGCACTGGAAGGAGCAGATGCGATCTTGTCCGTAAGTCAATTCTGTGCGCAGCTAACCCAAGACATTTTTGGTATCGAGAGATCCATTACTGTCATTCCGAACGGCGTGGAACTCCCGGAGCAGATTCATACGGAAGCGAACCAATCTGCGCCTCTACTTTTTTATTTTGGGAGCATCATCCGTAAAAAAGGCGTGTTGGAATTGCCCGGGATTTTGGATAAGGTGCTGCAGGACCATCCCGATTGTCAGATGGTACTTGCCGGTAAAGACACCACCGATGTCCAAACCGGAAAGAGCACCCTGGAACTATTAAATGACCTGTGGACTCCAAAAGCCAAATCTCAGGTAGAATACCTGGGTATGCTGAACAAAGAGGAAGTACACTCCTGGTTAAGGAAAGCGACCGTGGTCCTTTTGCCCAGTTATGCCGAGGCGATGCCCATGGCCTGGTTGGAGGCCATGGCTGAAGGAAAAGCCCTGGTGACTTCCGATATTGGCTGGGCTGCTGAGGTGATGGAACAGGGCGTTACCGGTTATATGGCCCCGCCTCAAGATCATGCTCAATGGGCACGTTCTATCAACACGCTCTTAGATGACGCTGAGCTTAGAAAAGAAATGGGGATTGCCGCCCGAGAACAGATTAAAACGCATTTTGAAATTACCCAGGTGGCTCAAAAAAGTAAGGAATACTACCAATCTTTGATCGCATCCCATGAAAGAGTATAGAACTGCCAATGGCGAAATTTTGCTTTATCTGGGCGATCCTAAGTTCAGCCTGTTGGACGCGCTGGCTGAAGGTCCCGGCGATCTGTGGCACAGCGGTCTCGATCAAGGGTACAAAAACGCTTTTAAAGAAATCATCTACCAAACCGCGACTTTTTGGTGGTACCTCAATGATTTTGAGGACCTGGATGAGTGTATCAGTTGGCGCCCCAATCCAAACGCCTTTGTGATCAGAAAGTCAGCTTGGGTACACATGAACGGACTCGATGAAAACTTTGGGTCAAAGGATTTGCAAGTGTTGGATCTAGCCTATCAGATGCTCCGTGATTGTGGGGGTATTCCATTATATGTGAAAGGCTTATTCCCGGAAGCTAATCACCAAGTGAACATTACCGCAATTGATCGATACGGCTTCTATTTGAAGCACTTCAAAAAGCATCACAGCTGGTACATGCTATTGCGTCAAAATCCCTTAAAGTGGCTTTCAGAATGGTGGGCTTTAAACAGGGCGAAACGAGGACACCAGGGGAAGAAAATAACGGAGCCTATACCGCCGAGACCGCTTCGAGCAATTGAAGGACAACCTAAAGTGAGTGCCATTATCCCCACTATGGGTCGGCAGGATTTTGTCCTCAAGTTATTGGACGACTTAAGCAAACAATCTTGGCTTCCTTATGAGGTCGTCGTAGTGGATGCCACACCGGAGAAGGATAGAGACCAAACGCTCTATGCGTCTTTCAGTGCTCCTTTCCATTTTAAATACTACTGGCAGACCTCCAAGGGAAGCTGTCGGGCCAGGAATGAGGCCATCGCACAATGCGAAGGAGATTACGTCCTTTTCTTCGATGACGATGTACGCGTGCCTCCCACCCTTATTGAAAATCACCTCAAAGTCATTCAAACCTATCGGGCTGCAGGAAATAATGGTCTGGACATTCGGGCGAAGCGACCTACTGATGATTTGGACGATCTTAAGCACTATCTGGATGAAGAGCCTTTATATCAAACGAAAATTGGAGCGACTCAAAGTTTTAGCAATGCCAATTCCTTCGTGGCCAAAAGCTGGGTAGATCGCTTGCATGGCAATGATATCAATTACGACGGAGGATATGGAGAAGATGGAGACTTCGGGATACGCCTGGTGCGATCCGGCGCTGTGGTATTATTTAATTCATTCGCTACCAATCTGCATCTCAAGCCACCAGCAGGAGGCTATCGCTGGTGGGGTGAGCAGGCTAAAGTAACCGGCAAGAAAAGAAAGAAGCAACCCTGGGAAATGGACCATCCGGTAGGCAATCTTACCCCGGTACCCAGTCCCACGGTGATGTATCAGATTATGAAATTTCACAGTCAAGAAGAAGTCAACGAATACAAGTGGAAGTATTTCTTCATCTATTTATTCAAGAGTAAGCAGGGCAGTATTTTTAAACGTTTTTTGAGGTTGCCGAAACGCCTTCGCCAATTCAAATTATCCCAATTTTACGCGAACCAATTACTCCGACTAGGAATGAGATATGAGTGATCCCAGGTCTTTTTCATTGATTGTTTGCACCTATCGCCGGCCTCAGGTGATTCTCAATCTTTTGGATTCTGTCGCTATTCAAAGCCGTAGTCCTCATGAAATTATTATTGTAGATGGTTCTGAGGAGGATAGCACCGAAAAAGCACTAAAGGATAAGAATTATGATGATCTTCGCTATTTTCGGGTAGATGCGGCCCATCTCGGACTCACCAGACAACGGAATTTCGGAATTCGGCAGGTGGCTTCTGAGGTGGACATCGTCTGCTTTTTGGACGATGACGTGGTATTGCAGGAGGGTTATTTTGAGCAATTGATAACGACCTATGACAAACACCCGGAGGCTTTAGGAGTTGGAGGGTATATCACAAATGATGTGGTCTGGACTAAGAGCCGGAGCGAGAAAGGAATTGATGATTACTGTTATGACGGATACTGTCGAAAAGACGGGAGTCGATTCATGTTACGTAAACGTTTAGGCCTGGCTCCTGATCGACCACCGGCTCATTTTCCTGAATTTGGACACGGACGATCCGTGGCCTTCTTACCACCCTCAGGTAAAATTTATCCCGCAGAACAAATCATGGGCGGAGTGAGTTCCTTTCCAAAGAAGGTACTCGATCAGCATCAATTTTCTACCTATTTTGAAGGCTATGGACTCTATGAAGATGCCGAGTTTACCTTGCGACTCTCTAAAATTGGGAAGTTGTATGTGAATACAGCGGCTACGCTAAAACACTTCCATGACAGTTCCGGGCGTCCTAATCAATACCGCTATGGCAAAATGGTGATCCGGAACGGTTGGTATGTCTGGCGGGTCAAGTATCCCAATCCATCGTTAAAAGCACGTTTGAAATGGCACGCCACGGCCGGACTGCTGACCGCTATCCGGTACCTGAACGTAGTGACCACTTCGGAGCGCAAAAAAGCATTCACCGAAGCCTTGGGGCGCACCGTTGGTTGGTGCAGCTTATGGTTCAATCCACCCCGACCGTCATGAGATTTGTAATCATTTCCCATACTCCCCATTGCAAACAGCAAGGTCAAATAATGGCTTACGGACCCTACGTCAAAGAAATGAATCTCTGGATCGATGGCGTGGAGGAGGTGCTTGTTGTCGCACCCCTTCAGTCTCATGCACCTGCACTGGCGCAGGCGTATGTTCACGATCAGATTAAAATCCTTCCAATTCCGGCCATTGCTCTAGTTAGCTTGCGCGAAAGCATAAAAGCGCTAGTCAACGCACCCAGAATACTCTACCACATCTATCAGGCTATGAAGCAAGCCGATCATATTCACCTGCGCTGTCCGGGTAATATTGGACTTCTGGGATGTATGGTTCAGCTGCTCTTTCCAAAGACTAGAAAAACGGCTAAGTATGCAGGGAATTGGGATCCCCTGGCCAAGCAACCGCGAAGTTATAAGTTCCAAAAATGGATCTTGTCCAATACGCTACTCACCAAGAACATGAAGGTACTCGTGTACGGGGAGTGGCCCGATCAAAGTGAGAATATCCATCCTTTTTTTACCGCTTCTTACAGACGGTCTGAGATCCCAAAGCAAGATCTTCCTTCTCGATCTACGCCCTATCGTTTGCTTTTTGTCGGTAGCCTGGTACCGGGAAAGCAACCGTCTTATGCACTCGAGCTCACTAAGACCATGATTGATCAGGACATAGATGTTCAGTTGGATATGTACGGCGACGGACCGCCACGAGCAGCACTAGAAGCATACACAAGGGAGTTGAACCTGGAGGAGTCGGTTACTTTTCATGGAAATCAATCGGCTGAAGTTTTAAAAACGGCTTACCAGCAAAGTCACTTCCTCATTCTTCCTTCCCGTTCTGAAGGCTGGCCTAAAGTGGTAGCCGAAGCCCTATTTTGGGGCTGTATCCCTGCGGTGACCCCCATATCCTGTGTGCCTTGGATGCTCAAGCAAGGAGAACGCGGCATACTCCTGAGTCTTGATTTGCGAAAGGATGCTGAGCAGCTGATAAGGGTGTTGAAAAACCCTGAACAGCAGAAAGAACTAGCCAAAGCAGCCAGCAATTGGTCCAGACAGTATACCTTAGACCAGTTCCAGGAACAAATACGTAAATTGAGGTGATGCGTGTCATTCAACTGATCGATTCTTTAGCCTTAGGCGGAGCAGAACGCGTGGCAGTCAATTTCGCCAATGCCTTGGCTGATCAGGGCTATTCCAGTTTTCTGTGCACAAGCAGGAAGGAGGGCCCTTTGAAAAAGGCCCTTCATCAGGACGTAGGCTATCTCTACCTGAATCGAAAATCAACACTAGATCGAGCAGCGCTCAGAAGACTTCATGAATTCGTCCAATCGAATGATATTGAAATCATTCATGCACACACCACGAGCTTTTTTCTGGCCTATGCGCTCTCCCGATGGAACCCCCAACTGAATTTGATTTGGCATGTCCATCACGGAGGATATCAGCACTCCCGATCGCCTAAACAGCTGCTTCATCGCTGGCTAAGCAAACGATTTGAAACTATCATTACCGTCAATGAAGAATTAAAGCAGTGGGCAGAATCCCGACTGGGTCACCATAAGGTCTATTACTTGCCCAATTTTGCGTCACATTCTGAGGAATCATTGACCTTAGAGACCCTGGAGGGTGAAGCGGGTAAACGCCTGGTATGTGTCGCCAACTGGAGACCGGAGAAAAATCATAGCTTACTTTTTAAAGCTTTGGATCAAGTATTGGTAGAATACCCGGATTGGACCCTGCACCTTTTTGGAAATAGGCCGGATACCGCTTACGCGAAAGTGCTTAGCGACATGCTCCAGTCGAATAATCGACTTCAAGAAGGCATTATTGACCATGGGGCCGTTCCTGGCGTATCACATCATCTGCATCAATTTGATCTGGCCGTGCTCTCCTCTTTCTCCGAAGGCCTGCCCATGACCCTGCTGGAATACGGTCTAGCTGGCTTACCTGTGGTCTGTACGAATGTTGGTCAATGTGCTGAGGTGTTGGGAGATAGCGGACAGCTTGTTCCTTCAGATGATGTGGATGCTATGCAGCAGGCGCTAATTCGTTATATTGCCGATCCCGAGCTACGGAAGCAACATGGAGCAGCTTTGCGGCAGCGCATTCAATCGCAGTACGAAGCTCAGAAGATCATGGGACAACTCGTTGACATCTATGAGCAAATTATCGCCTAAATATCACCAACTCTACGTGCAGATCATTCTCCTGCACGCAGCAATCGGTTTTGCGATTTATCTGTTCCGTCCATTAGGTTTGCTCTACTTTGTAGGAGCCATTGTCTTCTTCCTTTACAAGATCTTTAAGCGTGGAAATCGCAACAATGAGGCCTTGATTGCAGCGGCCTATATGACCGGTGCAGAGGTCTTTTTCCGAATGACCACCTCAGGAATTCCCTATGAGACCGGGAAATATTCTGTGATCTGTTTCTTGCTCATCGGACTCTTCTTTAGCGGCAGCAGCAGGAAATCTGCTCCCTATTGGTTGTACCTGCTCATTCTTATCCCTGGAATTATTGTTTCGGCGGTCAATCTCAACTACAGTACCGATGTACGCAATGCCATTATCTTTAATCTCAGCGGTCCTTTCTGTCTGGGTATAGCAGCCCTATACTGTTTTCATCGTCGCATTACGGTGCGCCAGTATCGCTTTGTGCTTTGGTCCTTGCTCTTTCCCATTGTGACCATGACGGTCTATCTTTTTTTCTATACCCCGGATACGCGGGAAGTGCTTAGCGGAACGGCGTCTAATTTTGCACTCTCCGGAGGGTTTGGTCCTAACCAGGTGGCCACCGTGATTGGCATTGGAATGTTCGTGCTTTTTGTCGAACTCTTTTCGAACAGCAGGACCAAACTCCTGTTCTTTCTCAATTTGGGATTATTGCTTTTCTTGAGCTATCGGGCGATCATTACCTTTTCCCGCGGGGGAGTCGTCACCGCCGTGATCATGTCGGTCATTTTTGTGTATTTATTCTTCAATCGGGTTAATGCTATAAGAAAGGCAAAAATATCCTTTTCCCTGATCCTGATCGGGATCGCTATTGCCGGATTATGGACCTACTCTTCCTACCGGACTATGGGCCTGATCGATAAGCGCTACGCCAATCAGGACGCTGCAGGTCGGGTGAAGGAGAGTATAAGTACCGGACGGGAAGAACTGATCAGTTCAGAGCTTACCTTTTTTGTCGAAAATCCGGTGACCGGAATTGGGGTAGGGAAGACTAGGGAATACCGCATGGAGAAATACGGCATATTGGCCGCTTCGCATAACGAAGTCAGCCGCTTGCTTTCTGAACATGGAATTTTAGGCCTGCTCGCGCTCTTTTTACTCATTTTAGTTCCGCTAATCTTTAGAATACAAAACCGAAAAAACATCCTTTTCTACTCCTTTTTAGCCTTTTGGTTCCTGACCATTAATCACTCATCCATGCGTATTGCGGCTCCAGCCTTTTTGTATGCCTTGGCTCTGATGAATCTCGTTACCGATGAAAAAACTACTGTACGTAGGCAACCGGCTCTCGCAAAAGGGTAAAACGGTCACCAGTATCGAGACCCTGGGTAACCTTTTGGAACAGGAAGGGTATACGGTGTATAAGACCAGCAGTAGGTCTAACAAAGTCTTACGCCTTCTGGATATGCTGTACACCACTTTTAATCGGCGAAATGACGTAGACTATGTGTTGATCGATACCTACAGCACCTTAAATTTTTGGTACGCCTATGCCGTGGGCCGGCTCTGTCAAGTCCTCAGCCTGCCCTATATCCCTATTCTGCGAGGCGGGGACTTGCCCAAACGCCTACATACACACCCCAAAGCGTGTCAGCGCCTCTTTAAGAATGCCCAGATCAATGTTTCTCCTTCGCCTTATTTGATGGAGGTCTTTAGGCAAGCCGGTATCTCTAATTTGAAGTTGATTCCCAATACCCTGGAATTGGACCGGTATCCCTTTCGCCAACGAGCGGAAATCCGACCTAAAATTTTATGGGTACGTGCCTTTGATGCCATCTACAATCCCATGATGGCTCTGGAGGTTCTTCAGTTTCTTTTGAAGTCGAATCCAAAAGCAGAACTTTGTATGGTAGGGCCCGATAAAGACGGTTCTCTAGGGGCGTGTCAAGCTTTCGCAATAGAACATCAACTCCCGGTCACCTTTACCGGGAAGCTCGAAAAGGCAGCCTGGATCGATATGGCTGCCGACTATGATATATTTCTCAATACCACCACGATTGACAATACTCCCGTTAGCGTGATGGAGGCCATGGCGCTGGGTTTACCCGTGGTCAGTACCCGGGTGGGCGGCATTCCGTATCTGCTCACCGAAAATGAAACGGCATTGCTGGTGCCATCCGGAGACGTGTTTGCCTGTAGTCAGGCCATCCGACAATTGCTGGACGACCCCAAAAAGGCCCAGCAAATAGCATCAAATGCCAGAGGACTAGTGGCTACCATGGACTGGCAGACGGTAAAAAGCCAATGGTTTGAGCTTTTCAATTGAATTGTGATATATTAGCCCAAACTCCTAAAATAGCATGCCCAAAGACTCGGCCATACACTTTGAGATTTCTGAGCGCAAGGTATTGTTGCGGATCATGGATATTGTCTTGGTCTTGAGCCTGGTAGAAGTCTTCGGATTGGTTTTTCAGTTTGATTACCTGAAATTGACTCAGGAAAATTGGTATTGGGGGGCGTTACTGGCCGCTTATCTTACCCTGTTCGCTTCTATTTTTGAATTGTACGATCTGCAGAAAGCCTCTAATCTATTGGTTACCTTCCAAAACACCATTTTGACCGCCTCGGTGACGGTGCTCTTCTACCTTTTCACCCCATTTCTTACGCCGGTACTGCCCGAAAATCGAATTCAGATACTCTTCCTTTTTCTGGCCATAATCGCGGGTATCATGCTTTGGCGCTTTGCCTATGTCACTTTGATCAGCGCGCCACGATTCAATAAAAAAGTAATGGTGGTAGGTGATTCTTTTGATATTAACCTGATCGCAGAAACACTGGAAAAGGCGGATCCCAATTATCGAATTGTGGGTTATGTAAATACAGACAGCCGCCATCAGGCTGCACCGGTGGTCACCGACCTAGAGGCCTATCCGGTAGAGAATTTAGGCGAAACCGTTATGCAGGGCGGAGTCTCTGAAATTGTGGTCGCCAGTGGCTTTGATGGGGTTTCCATGGAGCTCTACAACGAACTTATCCAACTTTTAGAGAAGGGATTTCCAATACGGGAATACGCTCAGGTCTATGAAGAGTTGAATCAACGGGTGCCGGTGCAAAACATCGATCGGGATTTTTATCGCTATTTCCCATTCAGTCGCAGTAACAAGAACCGTTTCTATCTATTTGTACATCGTTTTTTTGATCTGCTTTACGGATTGCTGGGTATTCTGGTTTTACTGGTACTAGCCCCGATGCTCTGGCTGCTGAATCTCGTGGCCAATCGCGGGTCTTTTTTCTTCATTCAAGACCGGGTGGGGAAAAATGGAAAGGTGTTCCGATTGATCAAACTGCGCACTATGATTAGGGATGCGGAAAGCGGTGGAGCCAAATATGCACAGAAGAACGACAAGCGTATCACCCCCTTTGGACGCATTCTTCGACGCACTCGATTGGACGAACTGCCCCAGTTCATCAATATTATCAAAGGGGATATGAGCTTGATCGGACCGCGTCCGGAGCGCCCTCAATTTGTCAGGGAGTTAACCGAGCTCGTGCCTTTCTATGAGACGCGCCACATCGTAAAGCCGGGCCTGACCGGATGGGCCCAGGTACGCGGGCGTTATGGATCTTCTCACGACGATGCCTTGGAAAAATTGCAGTACGATCTCTTCTATATAAAGCATCGTAATCTCTTCCTCGATCTGAATATCATACTCAAAACCTTTACGACCGTCATTTTCTTTCGGGGGCAGTAAGCGGATGTCTTCGAAAATACCGCAATAGGTAGAAGTATCGAATGGCCAAAGCTATGTAGAATGGAAGCAAGGCCAGTGCAAACTGCTGTACTCCAACCACCCAATGAAAGACCATCAAGGCCAGAAGGATAAGCAGGAATTTCAAATAGGCAATGAACTGCACGAAGGGTTCTTTCTTAGCCGCTACCGGAGCCATGAACAGATTGAGTACAAAGGCCCAGAGCAAGGTATAATTCAGTTGTGTGGCCATATGATCGGTGGCAAACCAAAGCAACACCACGCCCAGTCCGATCAAACCGGTGAATACAAAAAGGCAAGTGTCTAGTGTGCGGTTGCGGGTATCCTGTTGGTTGTCTTTCCAGGTCAGGTAGCCGATGAGTAGGGAGATCAACAGAAAAACCAAAAATGGACTGGTCAGCCAAAAGCCCCGGGGCGCTTTATCAGGGCCCTCATTTAAGGTTGTGGTTTCCTGCACTAAGGGCTGCACTCCCTGAGGCGTTTGCAGATCCGCTTTCGCGAAAGCGTTAAAGACATAGTCCGGCAGGAATAATTCCTCCAGCGGAGTAGTGGTTCGATCGGCTACAGAGCCCAACGCAATATCCATCCCTACGCGACCCCAGGTATTCCAATAGGAATTCTCATAGATCAGCGCTCTAAAGGTCTTGTCGGCCTCTTGCTCCTCCAAATTCCACTGAATCTGATCGCCGGCCACTTTGTAAAGCACCTCTCCGATTTTGGTCGCACAGTTGTCATAGAAAAAATCGTAGGCATAGGCTCGATTCTCGGGTCGGGCATTGACTTGCAAAAATTGAAAAAGATCGTTGACCTCCTGACTATTCAAAGCCAATACTTGTTCTTTGATCCAGCGATTTTGAGCTTTGTAATTACGTACGAAATCCTCAAACCGATTGACGCCCAAAAGATACGGCAGCTTTCCCCGAGCAAATTTCAGATAG
Organism: Flavobacteriaceae bacterium YJPT1-3; assembly: GCA_029866965.1. Lineage (GTDB taxonomy): Bacteria > Bacteroidota > Bacteroidia > Flavobacteriales > Flavobacteriaceae > Croceiramulus > Croceiramulus getboli. The sequence continues at coordinate 1,857,606 of CP123444.1, forward strand.
AAATTGGGCGTATCAAAATCGTAGACACCATAATTGTAGACCACATCAATTCCTCTGCGTGTATCTTCAATGCGGATGGCAGAATGTCCAAAGGCGTCAACCAGGCTACTTCCAGGTCCCATGGTGAGTATGCTGGCTTTCGCATCTGAGCTCAGCTGTAAGGTACTATCAGCGCTTGCGTATGTCGATGCCTGGAAGAGCAGAGAAAAGGCAAAAAGAAGAAAGCAGAGTAAGTAGTTATTTCTAGTCATAGGCTTATCGGAATAGCTCCCAATCTAATTTTAGGGAGAAAATATTGGAGTAGATGGCTGCACTTTGATCACCAATATCGGTGAGGGCGTAATCTACAGAAATTCCTTTGTATTTAAATCCCACCCCAAGGTTGGGCTGAAAGCCCACCGAATCTGAACCGTCTAGCTGAGTGATGTTCTGAAAATTGCCCACTCCGGCTCTCAAAAAAACCAGATCGTTATAGCCAAATTCAAACCCTGCTGCCGGTGTCATACTGGCTACGCTGGAGGAAAAAAGATCATTGGTTTCAGCAAAGCGGAACAGCAGATCCACTTCGGCTTTGATGGAATAGTCATAGCGAATCAACCAGGAACGGGCGATTCCCAGCTGTAATTTCGGAATGGTGATCTCGCTTTTTTCCGGTAGCTCCTGATTCTGTCCGGCCACGGCATCCCGAATGGTCGCAAATTCATCTTCATTGATCGTCCAGGCATTTACGGTAGTGGTGATGTCTCTGGCCATGACACCCAGGGTCCAATCGTTGAAATCGTATTGTAGCCCCAGGTCGAGTCCGAAGCCCCAGGAATTGGCAAAATCTCCAATAATACGTCGAACCACTTTGGCATTGGCACCCAGACGCAATCCATTAGCGGGAAGTTGGCGGGCATAGGAAAGCGTAAAGGCCCAGTCGGCGGTCGAAAATAAGCTGATCCGGTTGTAATCGATATTCCCATCGGCATCGATCAATTGGGTGGTATTGAGAATATCATCCACGCCAAAGCGAATCACTGAAAAGGCGACCGCGCTTTGATCGTCGAGCGGTTTCGCGAAAGCGGCATAATCGTAATTGGCAATGTTGGCAAAATAGGAGGCATGCATGGCAGCAGCCTGATTGTCCTCCAACTCAAGCAAACCCGCCGGATTCCAATAGCCTGAGTTGACATCGCCGGTTCCCGCCACCACGGCATTGGCCATACCTAAAGCGGCTGCATCCACCCCGATGTTCAGGAACTCGTTGGAGTACTTCCGAACACTTTGAGCATAAAGCGAGGAAGTAAGCAAGAAGAGTAGGGAAACGTAGATTTTGAACACCAGCTGTGCTTTGGGGCAAAGATGCCCAATTCTTGTAAAATAGTAAACTTTATTTCCCGCTCCTTATTGCGTTTTCAGCCCTGCAATACCCTACACTTTCTTATTTTTACGAAAAACCATTCATGAAGCTAACCCAATTTGTTCCCAATGCGTTTACCCTGGCCAATTTGAGCTGCGGGGTGATCGCCACTGTCCTGGCGGTGAATGGCGATCTGGTCACGGCCGCCTTCTTTGTTTTTGCGGGTATTTTTTTCGATTTTTTTGATGGTTTCTTTGCGCGCATCCTTAAAGCGGAGAGTGAGGTAGGTCTGCAACTGGATTCTTTAGCTGATTTGGTGACCAGCGGACTCGCACCTAGCCTGGTGTTGGTACAATTATTCCGCCAGGCTGAAGGTTGGACGCGTTCTCCGGAGCTCAATATCACCGATCTTATGCACAGTGGTACCTGGATGCCCTGGCTGGGTTTTTTGGTCGTTTTAGCTTCGGCCTACCGCCTCGCGAAATTCAATGTGGATACCCGACAAACCACTTCCTTTATTGGTCTTCCCACTCCGGCAAACGCTTTATTGATCTTAAGTTTGCCCTTGATGCTGCATTATCAATACGCTCCCTGGATGGATGATGTGCTGCTTAATCTCTGGTTTTTAGCCGGATTATCCCTATTGAGTGCCGTTTTGCTCAACGCAGAAATTGCTCTTTTTGCATTAAAATTTAAGCACTGGGCTTTTCGCGGCAATGAGGTGCGTTACCTGTTTTTGATAGGGGCGGGAGTACTGCTACTTGCCTTGCAGTACCAGGCGATTCCTGTGATCATATTGGCTTACGTACTGGTGTCTTTACTGACAAACAGCAAGGAAACTGCTGAGATCGCTAAGTAAATAACTTCTTTTTGCGCAGTTCGAAGTTCTGCCCTAAATAGACTTTTCGCACCATTTCATCTTCCGCTAATTCTTCAGGGATTCCGTGCTTGAGGATACTTCCTTCAAACATCAAATAGGTGCGATCAGTAATGGCCAGCGTTTCCTGTACGTTATGGTCGGTGATCAGGATACCGATATTCTTATTCTTCAATTGAGCCACGATCCGCTGAATGTCTTCTACAGCCACAGGATCAACGCCTGCAAAAGGCTCATCCAATAAGATAAAGTTGGGGTTGGTGGCTAGAGCTCGAGCAATCTCCGTTCGTCGGCGTTCGCCGCCTGATAGGAGGTCTCCCCGGTTTTTGCGAATGTGCCCCAGACTGAATTCCTCAATGAGCGATTCCATCTTGGCTTCCTGCTCTTTTTTGCTGAGGTCGGTCAGCTGCAAGACACTTAGAATGTTGTCTTCAATGCTCAGTTTACGAAAGACGGAAGCTTCCTGGGCCAAATAACCAATACCGTTTTGTGCTCGCTTGTACATGGGATAGGAGGTGATGTCGGTATTGTCCAGAAAGATTTTACCGCCATTGGGTTTGATCAATCCCACGATCATGTAGAAGGAAGTAGTCTTGCCCGCTCCGTTGGGTCCCAGCAGTCCTACGATCTCTCCTTGATTGACTTCAATGGAAATATCTTTGACCACCTTGCGGCCTTTGTAGGATTTGACGAGATGTTGAGCGCTCAATTTCATAGCGGCAAGTTACGAAGAAGCGGCTTACTGAGGTTGCTGCTGCTCCAGTTCTTCCCAAAACTCATAGGCGCGTCTTAGGTGAGGAATCACAATGGTCCCTCCAATTAAGGTCCCTATGCTCAGGGTTTCCATCACTTCTTCCTTGGTCACCCCTTCTTGGTAACAGCTTTCCAAATGATACTTAACGCAATCGTCGCAACGCAAGACCGTGGAGGCCACCAGGCCTAGAAGTTCTTTAGTCTTGACGTCTAAGGCGCCCGCCGAAAAGGCATTCGTATCCAGATTGAAAATGCGTTTGATGATCTTATTGTTATCGGCCATCAATTTTTCATTCATGCGGGACCGATACGCATTGAACTCTTCAACAGCATTGCTCATGATTAGGCTTTTGGAGATTTATTTTTCATTCGTCGCAATTTTCGGGCTTCTTTACGCACCACCCAGGCCGAGATCCAAATACTCACTTCGTACAAGATCAGGATGGGGACCGCCACGATGATCTGGGTCGAGATGTCCGGGGGAGTGATGATGGCTGCAAAGATGAGCACCAGAACCAAAGCGTACTTGCGGTACTTTCTCAAAAACTGAGGAGTTACCAGTCCGATTTTAGTCAGAAAGTAAATAATGATGGGGAGTTCAAAGATAAATCCCGAAGCGATCACTGAGGCCCTTAAAAGGCCGATGTAATTCCCAATGTCAAATTCATTCTCCACCAGATCACTCACCGTAAAGGTGGCCAGGAAATTGATGGATAGCGGCGCGATCACGTAATAGCCAAACAGTACTCCCATAAAGAAGAGCAAGGAGGAGATCACGATAAACCCGCGAGCGGTTCTGCGCTCATTGTCATACATGCCCGGTGAAACGAATTTCCAGAATTCATAGATGACGTAGGGAAAAGCCACCACAAAACCAGCCGTAATGGAGGTCCAAATAGCAGCGCTAAACTGCCCGGCCATGGTCCTACTCTGAATGATAAAGGGCATCTGGTCAATGCAACCCTTGTCGAATCCAAAAAAGCTGGAAATATTGCACAAGGCGCGATAAGAGACGAAATCAGCTTCTGAAGGCGCAAAAATAATATCGGTAAAAATAAAGCCCTTAAAAATGAAAGCGACGGTAGCAATGATGACTACGGCCAGCGTAGACCGGATCAAATGCCATCGCAATTCTTCCAAATGGTCCAGAAAGGACATTTCTTTGACGGGTTCCTGCTGCGCTTTGGCCATTAGAGTATTCCTTCTTTAATCAGATTTTGAATATGCACCACACCGGCAAAGTGACCCTCACTATTTTCTACTAAAAGCTGTGAGATCTTGTATTCTTCCATCAGATCCAAAGCTTCTACGGCCATGGCGTCTTCCGCGATACGCTTGGGTTGGGGTGACATGATGTCTTTGGCCGTTAAAGCAGAGAGGTCATCGTGCTGGGCCAGCATCCGTCTGATATCACCATCGGTGATGACGCCTTGAATCTGTTCACCGTCCAGAACGGCAACAACGCCCAGTAATTTCTCAGTGATCTCTACGATTACTTTTTTAACCGAACTGTCTAAGGCAACGGCCGGTCGTGCGTTCATAGCCGCCAGATCAGACACGCGCAGGTACAATTTTTTACCCAGGGCACCTCCGGGATGGTATTTAGCAAAGTCTTTGGCGCTAAATCCTCGCAGATCGAGCAGGGCCACTGCCAAAGCATCTCCCATAACCAATTGTACCGTAGTACTGGTGGTAGGGGCCAGGCCATTGGGACAAGCTTCTTCTTCGGTTTTTGCGTGCAACACATGGGTCGCTTCTTGAGCCAGGTAGGAGCTCTTATTAGCAGTCAAGGCGATGATCACATTATCTCGTCCTTTGATTAAGGGGACGAGTACTTTGATCTCCGGTGTATTTCCACTCTTGGAAAGACAAATGACTACGTCGTCCTGCTGAATAATGCCCAGATCTCCATGAATGGCATCAGCGGCATGCATAAAAATAGCCGGAGTGCCCGTAGAATTTAAGGTGGCTACAATTTTATTGGCAATGATGGCACTTTTCCCAACGCCGGTGAGTATGACCCTGCCTTTAGAATGGTAGATGGCTTCAACCGCTTTCGCGAAAGCGTCATCCAATACATTTTCTAATTCAGCTACCGCTTTTTGTTCGATGTTGATCGTGCGTCGTGCACTGGCTAAAATAGTGGCTCTGGTATTCAAAAAATCCTTCGTTAGCGGTTTGGTTACCCTAAAGATTTTGCTATCTTTAGAAGAAGCAAATGTAGCTAAAATTGTAGAAGATTTCATGGATTTGGGGCAATTAGACTTGCGGGCATCATTAAAAAAATACTTTGGCTTTAATCAGTTTAAAGGCCTTCAGGAGGAGGTTATAAAAAGTATCGTTTCCGGTAAGAATACCTTTGTGATCATGCCCACCGGAGGAGGAAAATCGCTATGCTATCAACTGCCGGCACTCATTCAGGAAGGTACGGCCATTGTCGTATCACCACTCATCGCTTTAATGAAGAATCAGGTGGACGCCCTGCGCGGGGTATCCAGTGAAGATGGTATTGCTCATGTATTGAATTCTTCGCTGACCAAAACGGAAGTGGCCCGGGTAAAAAAAGACATCCTTGATGGAGTCACCAAGTTACTTTACGTGGCTCCGGAATCCCTCACCAAAGAAGAATATGCCGATTTTCTATCTGCAGTACCCATTTCTTTTATGGCGGTTGATGAGGCCCACTGCATCAGTGAATGGGGGCATGACTTCAGACCGGAATACCGCAACCTCAAAAGCATTCTTAAACGCATAGGCGATAATATTCCCATCATCGCCGTAACCGCAACGGCTACACCAAAAGTACAGGAAGACATCCTGAAAAACCTGGGCATGCCGGATGCGAATACCTTTAAAGCCTCCTTCAACCGACCCAATCTTTATTACGAGATCCGTCCCAAGACCAAAAATGTGGATGCCGATATCATCCGCTTTGTTAAACAAAATGAAGGTAAAAGTGGCATCATATACTGTTTAAGCCGTAAGCGGGTGGAAGAACTGGCCCAGGTCCTGCAGGTCAATGGAATCAAAGCCGTGCCCTACCATGCCGGTCTGGATGCCAAAACACGGGTGAGTCATCAGGATAAATTCCTGATGGAAGACGCCGATGTGGTCGTTGCCACCATCGCTTTTGGAATGGGCATCGATAAACCCGATGTGCGGTTTGTCATCCATCACGATATTCCAAAAAGCATCGAAAGCTATTATCAGGAAACAGGCCGTGCAGGCCGCGATGGCGGTGAAGGGCATTGCCTGGCATTCTATTCCTATAAAGACATTGAAAAACTGGAGAAGTTCATGAGCGGTAAGCCGGTGGCCGAGCAGGAGATTGGTCATGCTTTACTGCAAGAAGTGGTAGCCTACGCAGAAACTTCCATATCCCGACGCAAATTCATACTGCATTACTTTGGAGAAGAATTTGACAACAAAACCGGAGAGGGAGGCGACATGGATGACAATATGCGCTATCCCAAAACCAAGAAAGAAGCTACTGACGAAGCGATCAAACTCATGAAAGTGATCGAAAGCACACAAGAGATCTATAAGTCAAAAGAAATCGTCAAAACGCTGGTAGGGAAAACCAACGCGATCATCAAGTCGCATAAGACTAATGAGCAGGATTATTTTGGGAGTGGTGAGGAACACGACAGTGCGTATTGGATGGCCCTACTCCGACAATTATTGGTTGCTGGGTACCTGCAAAAAGATATAGAGACCTACGGGGTGATTAAACTGACCAAAAGGGGTCGGGAATTCATCAAGAATCCCACCCCCTTTATGATGACTGAAGATCATCGTTTTGACGGAGAGCCGGCAGCCGCGAACTCAGCAGCGGCCAAGGGTGGGGGGACCGACAAAATACTTTTGGGTTTATTGAAGGAATTGCGCAAAAGCGTGGGTAAGAAAAAAGGAGTACCGCCCTATGTTGTTTTTCAGGACCCTTCTCTGGAAGATATGGCGATCAAATATCCCATCACCATCGAAGAACTGTCTAATGTGCATGGGGTGGGAGAGGGCAAGGCGAAAAAATACGGCAAAGAATTCATCGAGTTGATCGCTAAATATGTAGAAGAAAATGACGTCTTCCGTCCGGAAGATGTAGTGGTCAAAAGTACCGGGTCGAATAGCGGACTGAAATTATACATCATTCAAAATGTCGATCGCAAGCTTCCTCTTGACGATATAGCAGCGGCCAAAGGACTGGAAATGCCCAGCTTCGTTAGCGAAATGGAAGCGATTGTCTATAGTGGAACCAAGCTCAATATCGATTATTGGATCGATGAGATCTTAGATGAAGATCAGCAAGAAGAATTGCATGAGTACTTCCTGGAAGCAGAAAGCGATAAAATTGAGCAAGCCCTCGAAGAATTTGATGGAGATTATGAAGACGAAGAACTCCGACTGTATCGCATCAAATTCATCAGCGAAGTCGCTAATTGATCGTTTCAAATCCTTTGTGATACCCCTCTCGAAGTCGCTTTAAAAGACTGCTGTAACAGACTTCCTTTCTTTTCAACTTGTAGTACCTTTGCACCTCATTAAAAAACAAGCACTATGCAAGACGGTATCTATGCAAAATTTCATACCGAAAAAGGAGAAATACTCGTCAAATTAGCCCACGAAAAAACCCCGGGTACCGTGGGGAATTTCGTAGCCCTGGCGGAAGGGAATCTGGAAAATAGCGTAAAACCTCAAGGAGAGCCTTACTACAACGGACTCAAATTTCACCGGGTAATACCTGACTTTATGATTCAGGGTGGGTGCCCACAAGGGACAGGTACCGGAAATCCAGGTTATCAGTTTGACGACGAGATCCATCCGGATCTGAAACACGACGAGCCCGGAAAATTGAGTATGGCCAATGCCGGCCCGGGTACCAATGGAAGTCAATTCTTCATTACTCATGTGGCTACGCCCTGGTTGGACGGGAAGCATACCGTATTTGGAGAAGTGATTGAAGGTCAGGATGTGGTTGATGCCATTGCTCAAGGGGACCATATGAAAGAAGTCGAGATCATTCGCGAAGGCAAAGAAGCCGAAGCATGGAACGCCGTGGAAGCATTCAGAAGTTTTGAAGGTAGTCGGGCTAAACGACTGGAAGAAGAAAAAGCCAAGCAAGCCGCCGAATTAGAAAGCGTGGCTGCTGGTTTTGAGAAGACCGACAGCGGACTGCGATATACCATCATTCAAAAAGGAGATAGCGATAAAAAGCCTCAAAAAGGAGATACGGTCTCTGTGCACTACAAGGGTCAATTGATTGACGGAACGGTCTTTGACTCGTCCTACAAACGCAATGCCCCCATCGATTTTCAAATTGGAGTCGGTCAGGTCATTCCCGGTTGGGACGAAGGGATTGGATTGTTGACCGTGGGCGATAAAGCCCGACTCGTCATTCCATCCAATCTAGCCTACGGAAGTCAAGGTGCCGGTGGAGTCATTCCGCCCAACGCCAGTCTGATTTTTGACGTAGAACTGGTCGCGGTTAAGTAATAACCATAGAAATTGTAGAAAAAGCACATCGGAAAGGATGTGCTTTTTTATTCAACAATGTTCACTTCCGGTTGGATGGTGATTCCAAACTGCTCTTCGACCTTTTTTTGGATCTTCATGGCCAATTGCCAGAGGTCATCTCCGGTGGCTTTGCCGTGATTGACGAGAACTAAAGCTTGTTTGTCATGCACCCCCGCATCGCCAAAACGCTTGCCTTTAAATCCAGCCTTTTCGATCAGCCATCCGGCAGGCACCTTGATCGTATCAGAACCAATGGGATAGTAAGGAGCGTCCGGGTAGTGTGCTCTCAGTTGTTTAAAGGCCTCGGCGGAAATCAACGGATTCTTAAAAAAGCTTCCGCTATTTCCGATCTTTTTAGGATCGGGTAGTTTGGACTGACGGATGGCGATTACTGCTTCGGAAATGTCCTGAATACGAGGCTGAGCAATGCCACGTTCCTCCAGGGTTTGTTGAATGGCTCCGTATTCGGTGTGTAGTTGATGCTGCTTTCGCGAAAGCTTAAAATCAACCGATACAATGACGTATTGATCTTTTAATTCATTCTTAAATACAGATTCCCGATATCCAAATTGACAGTCTTCTAAGCTAAACGTACGTAATTCCTGTGTCTCTCGATGCACGGCTTCGCATTGAACGAAGGTATCCTTGAGTTCCACTCCATAGGCACCAATATTCTGTACGGGTGCTGTACCCGTATTTCCGGGGATCAAAGATAAATTTTCCAATCCGCCATAATCGTGAGCCATGCAATATAGGACCAATTCGTGCCAGTTTTCACCGGCCATGACACGCAGTTTGATGCTCTCCTCCATTTCTTCAAGAGTCTCGATGCCTTTGATCGCGATGTGAATGACCAAACAGTCCAGATCGTTTTTGATGAGCATATTGCTGCCGCCGCCCAGTATGAATTTTTGAGGATACTCCTCTAAGGCCAGCGCTTCTTGAAGTTCTGCAACGCTTTTTACCGAAATAAAATGCGCTGCTGTAGCCGCAATACCGAAGGTATTATAAGGAGCCAGTGAAACGTTGTGCCTAATGTTCATCAATCGGTGTATTCAGCCAAGGCCTCCTTGAGTAGTTCTACCGCTTCGATCAAATCTTCTTTTTTCAATACATAGGCTATTCGAACCTCATTAAGTCCCATGCCCGGTGTCGAGTAGAATCCCGCTGCCGGAGCGACCATGATGGTTCGTCCGTTCCGGCTAAAGTCTTCGAGTAACCACTGCGCAAAATGCTCAGAATTCTTCACAGGGAGCTGCACTACACAATAGAAAGCGCCTTTAGGTTCAGCCACCTGAACACCGGGAATGTCTTTTAAGCCATTGATCAAGGTGTTACGACGATCGACATACTCTTCAATAACTTCCTCAAAGTAGGAGTCTGGAGTATCTAAGGCGGCTTCGCTGGCGATCTGAGCAAAGGTTGGCGGACTCAAACGAGCCTGGGCAAATTTCATTGCCGTGGCCATAAATTCCTTATTTCGGCTAACCACACATCCAATACGCGCCCCGCACATGCTGAACCGTTTGGAAACCGAATCGATCATGATGGCATGCTGCTCGAGTCCTTTTTGGTTCAGTACGGAGTGATGAGTATGTCCGTCATAGGCGAATTCCCGATATACTTCATCGGCAATGAGGAACAGGTCGTGTTTCTTGACTAATTCAGCCAGCTGGTCCATTTCTTCCTGACTGTATAAATAACCGGTAGGATTACCGGGATTACAGATCACGATGGCCTTGGTATTGGAAGTGATCGCGTTCTCGAACTGTGCGATGGGCGGCAGTGAAAAGTTAGTTTCCAAAGTAGACACAATAGGCACAACTGTTACTCCGGAAGCCGTGGCAAAGCCGTTGTAGTTGGCATAAAAGGGCTCTGGGATAATGATCTCATCTCCGGGATCGGTGACACTACCCATAGCAAACATCAATGCTTCCGAACCCCCAGTAGAGACGATAATTTCCTCCGCTGTGACCGCAATGCCGTTTTTTTGATAGTAGGCGGCCAGCTTTTCACGATACGAGGGGAAGCCTGCCGAATGACTGTATTCCAGCACTTCCAGCGTGTTATTCTTTACAGCATCCAGAGCGACTTGTGGAGTCTTGATGTCCGGTTGACCGATGTTGAGTTGATGAATTTTAATTCCGCGTGCTGCGGCCGCCTCTGCGTAAGGCACCAGTTTGCGGATGGGAGAAGAAGGCATGGATCGCCCTTTCTGAGAAATTGTAGGCATTGATATTCATTTTTAGCGTGCTGCAAAGGTGCGAAAATAACTTTGGAAAATCATGCAGATTGGGTAGGCTATGTATGGAAATTCTGGCTCCTGAAAACGGATAGAGCGCATAAAAAAAGCGCTGTATGAACAGCGCTTTCGGTTTATGAGTGGGAAGAAGATTTTATCCTTCTGTTTTTTCTGAATCTTGTGGAAGCACTCTTCCTTTGATTTTGAGGCTTACCGGCTCATCGGAAGCGTTGCTATACACACTGATCACCTTACGGATAAGTCCGGGACGTTTGGTGTCGTACTTCACTTCGATCACTCCACTTTCACCGGGTTGAATGGGACCTTCTGGTTTTTTAGGTACCGTACAACCACAGGTAGAATACGTCTTGGTGATTACAAGCGGCTCACTTCCGGTATTGGTGAATTCAAATTTACGCACTCCATCACTTCCGTAGGCTACTTCGCCGTAGTCAACAACGTCAGTTTTGAAGGTAATTTCAGCTTTTTTTTCCTGTGCCTGAACAGCCAGCCCGAAGGTAGCCACAAGCATAATAAGCATGAATTTTTTCATAGTTTTTACTTTAAAAGCGAATATCAAAGATACACCGATTTTGACCTTAGGCAAAAAAAAGGGGGTATTAAATTGATTAAATAGCTGTTAATGAAGGAGTTAAATAGTTAATTTTAACGTTTCGAATTCCCGTATGGAGCGTAAATTGAAAAAGCCAATCGCTTCCAAAATCACGGGCTTATCCCTACTTTTGCACTTTTCATGCCACAAAACAGCGATTCATGAGCATTCCTTCTCAATACGAGGCCTCTCAGATAGAAGATAAATGGTATTCTTACTGGATGGAGCACGGGTATTTTCACTCGGCACCTAATGAACAGGAGCCTTATACCATCGTCATTCCGCCACCCAATGTCACCGGAGTACTGCACATGGGCCATATGCTCAATAACACCATACAGGATGTATTGATTCGAAGAGCACGTCTTAAAGGACTGAACGCCTGCTGGGTGCCGGGAATGGACCATGCGTCTATCGCTACTGAAGCCAAGGTGGTCAATAAGCTGAAGGAAGAAGGCATAGAGAAGAAAGACCTGACCCGGGAGGAATTTTTGGAACACGCCATGGCGTGGACCGATAAGTACGGTGGGGTTATTTTGGAGCAGCTTAAGAAACTAGGGGCGTCCTGCGATTGGGACCGAACCAAGTTTACCATGGATGACGATCTCTATGAATCGGTGATCGATAGTTTTATTGATCTGTACCATAAAGGCTTAATCTATCGCGGCTTCCGCATGATTAATTGGGATCCGGAGGCCAAAACAACCCTTTCGGATGAAGAGGTGATCTATGAGGAACGTCAGGGACTGCTCTATTACCTCAAGTATAGTATTGCTGATTCTGACGATCATCTGACCATAGCGACCACACGTCCGGAGACTATCTTTGGGGATACGGCTATTTGTATCCATCCGGAAGATGAACGATTCACCCATTTGCATGGTAAAAAGGCCATCGTACCCATCGCGGAGCGCGAAATTCCAATCATCCTCGACCCGTATGTAGATATGGAATTTGGTACGGGTTGTCTAAAAGTGACCCCGGCTCACGATGAGAATGATAAGATGCTTGGGGATAAGCATGGTTTGGAGGTCATTGATATTTTTAATGATGATGCCAGCCTGAACGCCTACGGTTTACATTACGCAGGGCAAGATCGCTTTGTGGTTCGAAAGGCCATTAAAAAAGAGTTGGAAGACTCCGGTCAATTGCTCAAGACAGAAAATTACATCAATAAGGTGGGAACTTCGGAACGAACGAAAGCGGTCATTGAACCCAAGCTTTCTGATCAGTGGTTCCTCAAAATGGAAGAGTTGGCAAAACCTGCCTTAAAAGCAGTTCTAGAGACTCAGGAGGTTAAACTCTTCCCGAAAAAGTTTGAGAATACCTACCGTCACTGGATGGAGAATGTGCGCGATTGGAATATTTCCCGTCAATTGTGGTGGGGTCAGCAAATACCGGCCTATTATTACGGTCCCGGATCGGAGGATTTTGTCGTGGCCAAAAGTCTTGAGGAGGCGGTAGCTTTCGCGAAAGCGAAGTCGGGCAACGCCCAACTCAGTGCAGAAGACCTGAGACAAGACGAGGATGTACTGGACACCTGGTTCAGTTCGTGGCTATGGCCCATCAGCGTTTTTGACGGAATTCGCAATCCTGAGAATGAAGAATTTAAGTACTACTATCCGACCAATGATCTGGTAACCGGACCTGATATTCTGTTTTTCTGGGTGGCCCGTATGATCGTGGCTGGCTATGAATATACCGGGCAGCGGCCCTTTGAAAATGTATACCTCACCGGTCTGGTGCGGGACAAACAGCGTCGTAAAATGTCTAAGTCTCTGGGTAATTCTCCGGATGCATTGGGATTGATCAAAGACTACGGAGCTGATGGAGTACGTGTTGGCTTACTGCTTAGTTCGGCAGCAGGAAATGATCTTTTGTTTGATGAAGAGCTGTGCCAACAAGGGAAGGGATTTGTTAATAAGATCTGGAACGCCTTCCGACTCATTAAAGGTTGGGAAGTGACTGCTGATCAACAACAGCCGGAGGCTGCACGAATCGGTCTGGACTGGTATCGATCGCGCTTTGCAGCAGCGGTGCGCGAGATTGAGGATCATTATTCCAAATACCGGATGAGCGATGCCTTGATGACCACCTATAAATTGGTCTGGGATGATTTCTGTAGCTGGTTATTGGAAATCGTGAAACCGGCCTATCAGCAACCCATTGATCAGGTGACTTTCGACGCCGTTATTTCGGCACTGGAAGATCTGATGCGATTAATCCATCCCTTTACGCCTTTTATTTCCGAAGAGATTTGGCAGCAAATAAGTCCGCGAAGTCCAAAAGAAGCCCTGATCGTGAATCATTGGCCAGAGGCAGGCGATCCGGATGAATCACTTTTAAACGAATTTGACTTTGCCAGCCAGGTCATCAGTGGGGTGCGTACGATTAGAAAGGCGAAGAATATTGCGTTTAAAGATGCTATTGATCTATTTCTGATCAATGCCGAAGGGATGGACGAAACCTTTGATCCCATCATCAAAAAGTTAGGGAATATAGATACGCTGCAGACCACGCAAGAGGAGGTGGATGGAGCTTTGTCTTTTCGGGTGAAAAGCAACGAATATTTTATACCACTGGCTGGAGCTGTAGACCTGGAAGCGGAACGGGCGAAGATTGAAGAGGAATTGGCCTATACCCAAGGTTTTCTAAACTCGGTCAATAGAAAACTGTCCAATGAGCGATTTGTCAATAATGCGCCGGAGCAGGTGGTGAAGATCGAAAAACAGAAGCAGGCTGATGCGCAGGCGACCATCGAGACTCTGGAGAAACGATTGGCCGGTCTGAGCTAAGATTGTTCTTTTAGAAACCGTTCAGAAGCATCGATATAGGCACGTTTGGCCTCATCAGGTGTCATGTGCTTTACCTGCCTCCAGGCGTTGTATTTAAAAGCACTACGCAGATCATTCTCTTCCAGATTAGCGGAAAGCATATTTTCTTGAGTGGCTTGTTTGTAATAGGCGTAGAAATGAAGCAGCACATCGGGAGGGAAGGTGAGTGGAGAATTACTGACTTTGTCCACCGCGTCTTGGAATGCCTGATCTAAATCTACGCCTTCCATAGTACATTTACTTATGTGCAATCGTCGTGAGAGCGCCTTTAACCTTATCTTTTAACTGTACGTCTATTTTCGCGTCCAGCGGTAGAAAAACATCGAGTCGGGATCCAAATTTGATAAAGCCGCTGTCATCACCTTGAACAGCCTCGTCTCCTTCTTCTGCATAATTGACGATACGCCGAGCTACGGCTCCGGCGACCTGTCTGAATAGTACATCTCCAAACTCTTTGGTACGGACCACCACCGTAGTCCGCTCATTATCTGTAGAAGACTTAGGATGCCAGGCCACTAAAAATTTTCCCGGGTGGTATTTACTGTAGACCACTTCGCCACCCACGGGATAACGGGTTACATGTACATTAAGCGGCGACATAAAAATAGAGATCTGAAGACGCTTGTCATTAAAATACTCGTGCTCTTCCACCTCTTCAATGACGACCACCTTGCCATCGACCGGTGCCAGCACCTGGTGATGATTGATGCGAGCCTCTCGCTTCGGATTTCGAAAGAACCAAAGCACTAGAAATACGAGCAGAAGGGTGAGGATACCCAGGGTATAAACCACGATCCGATTATCAGTAGCCTTATCCACTAGCAATAGGAGTCCCGCCGAAAGGACGATGCTCAAGATGATGGTTTGGTAGCCTTCTTTATGAAACATAATGGGCAATTAAGAGGGTTAAATAAATAAAAGGACTCGCAAAGAGCAAACTATCCAGTCGGTCGTATAATCCTCCGTGGCCGGGAAGAAAGATACCGCTATCTTTTACATGGGCTTCCCTTTTGAATTTGGATTCGATCAAATCGCCAAGGGTGCCAAAACAGCTCACAATAATGGACAAAACCAACCAGACGGTCAAATCTAAGGTATCGGTAAATTTAACGATAAAATAGCTGCCCAGCATAGCGAACAACAAGCCACCTAAAAATCCTTCGATGGTTTTCTTAGGAGAGACGCTCGCGAAGAGCTTTCGTTTTCCAATGGACTTCCCCACTAAAAAAGCGAAGGAGTCGTTAATCCAAATTAATGCAAAAATACCGGCTACGATCTCCGGATTGAAGTTGTCCTGGTAGGAGGGAATAAGCGTTAAAAACACAAAGCCGCCAACCATATAAAATAACGTAAGGATGAGTTTGTAGGATCGCGTGAGTCGACGGACTTTAAGCCGGATCAAATTCCTAATCAAATACAGGCTGGTTAACAAGGTGAGAGCGAGATAAATGTAGGTGGCTATTCGGTTCACTTTATAGTAACTAAAGATCACCAGACCTGCGATCAGTAAGAGGTAGGGATGCCAAAACCGATAACTGATCAGTCGGAGATACTCCGAAAGGCACACGAGGCCTAAAAATAAGAATAAGAGTAAAAAGGTGTTTTCGGAAGAAAAAATGCAAAAGAGCAATACCGAAATATAAAGAAGCCCGGAAAGGCCCCTTTTTATGAGTTCACGCATACTACAGGTCTTCGAGAAGCAGCAAATATAGATTTTTAGAACTACTTCCGTAGGTCATGAAGTCTTTACTGCCTTCGTGATTTTCAAAATTTTTGATGGTGGTAATATTGGTTGGGATTTTGGAAGAATTACGCCATTTAATGGCGCGAAGTCCTTCACCAATATTGTTGATGATCTGACTGGTTGTTGCGTATAGGATGAGATCTTGAGGCAGCTCGTGAAGTTTTTTCTCTTTAATTTGATTGCTCGAAATTAACACAGATCCATCGTCGGCCACTAAATTCTCACAGGTGGATAAAAAGAATTTAGCTTCTGGACTTCGCCCGAATTTCAAATTGAAGCCATCAAATTTCTTTTGAAGCTGATTGTCCAGACAGTAAACCTCACTTTCATACCAATCATTTTCCAGCAAAATGTTGTCGAAACTTTCTAAAACTTCATCAAAGTCCAGGCAATACAGAAATTTACCTCCATTAAGGATGAAATTCTTAGTGAACCGCTCGTCTGCCGGAGCTTGAATATCTGGCATGTATTTGCTGCGTTCAGTACGTTGAGATTCGCTACTGTCGCTATCTACAGGATCTTTTTGACCAAATAATTTTTTGAAAATACCCATAAAAGGATTTCAGATCGATCTGCTATTTGCCTTAATCGTAAATATAAAAAAACTCCATGCAACTAACGTTGCATAGAGCTCTTTTATTGGGCTTAATCGTAGCTGCTTTAAGAGTCTACAGGGACGGTTTCCGGTTCTTCTTCTTTTTTTCCGAACGGTCGTTCTCCGAAGATCTCTTCCAGGTTATCTTTAA
This sequence comes from Flavobacteriaceae bacterium YJPT1-3, assembly GCA_029866965.1. Taxonomy (GTDB): domain Bacteria; phylum Bacteroidota; class Bacteroidia; order Flavobacteriales; family Flavobacteriaceae; genus Croceiramulus; species Croceiramulus getboli. The sequence goes on from CP123444.1 coordinate 1,874,268, forward strand.
AGATCACTTCTTTCTCCAGCAGTAATTCTGCCAATTGAGTAAGCTTATCCTTATTCTCTTCTAGAATCTTGATGGCTCGTTGATATTGAGCTTCAATCAGTTTTGAAATTTCTTTATCGATAAGTTCGGCGGTCTTTTCCGAATAGGGTTTGTTGAAGTTGTATTCCGACTGGCCGCTAGAATCATAATAGGTGAGATTCCCGATCTCATCATTAAGACCGTAAACGGTGACCATCATTCGGGCTTGCTTGGTCACTTTTTCAAGATCGCTTAGCGCACCCGTAGAGATTTTATCAAAAATCACTTTTTCCGCAGCGCGACCTCCAAGGGCTGCACACATTTCATCCAGCATTTGCTCGGGACGTACGATCAAACGTTCTTCCGGCAGGTACCAGGCAGCACCTAAGGATCGACCTCGAGGTACGATGGTTACTTTGACCAGAGGAGCAGCATGTTCCAACATCCAGCTCGCTGTGGCGTGCCCTGCTTCGTGAAAGGCAATGGCGCGCTTCTCTTCTGGAGTTATGATTTTATTTTTCTTCTCTAATCCTCCAACAATACGGTCTACGGCGTCTAAGAAGTCTTGTTTTCCAACAGCCTTATTCCCTTTACGTGCAGCGATCAATGCTGCTTCGTTACACACATTGGCAATATCAGCTCCTGAAAATCCGGGAGTTTGTTTTGCCAGGAAGTCAACGTCCAGTTCATCGGCCACCTTCTTTAAAGGACGTAAATGCACTTCAAAAATCTCTTTGCGTTCGCGCACATCGGGGAGGTCTACATAAATCTGTCGATCAAAACGACCGGCCCGCATGAGTGCTTTATCCAGTACATCGGCCCGGTTGGTGGCGGCCAACACAATCACATTGGTGTTGGTTCCAAAACCATCCATTTCTGTAAGTAACTGGTTTAAGGTATTCTCCCGCTCGTCGTTCGATCCCGAGAAATTACTTTTACCACGAGCCCGACCAATGGCATCGATCTCGTCAATAAAGATGATGGCCGGTGATTTCTCTTTCGCTTGTTTGAACAGGTCACGTACGCGCGACGCTCCAACACCCACGAACATTTCTACAAAGTCGGATCCCGATAAAGAAAAGAAAGGCACTTTCGCTTCTCCGGCAACGGCCTTAGCCAAAAGGGTCTTACCCGTACCTGGAGGTCCCACTAATAAGGCACCTTTGGGTATTTTTCCACCCAAACTGGTATATTTTTCAGGATTTTTCAGGAAGTCGACGATCTCTTGAATCTCCTCCTTGGCTCCTTCCAGTCCCGCAACATCCTTAAATGAAGTTTTTACATCCGCTTTTTCATCAAACAGTTTAGCTTTTGATTTACCAATATTAAAGATCTGCCCTCCGGCACCTCCGCTGCCCCCGGCAGACATGCGTCGCATGATGAAAATCCAAATTCCAATGATCACCGCAAAAGGAATTAGCGAGATCAATATTTCTCCAAAGAAATTACTTTCGGTGGTATAGACGATTTGAGTATCCAGATTTTCGCGCTGGCGGATTTCGGTGATCTCGTTCTCGAAATTTTGAAGATCTCCAAATTCAAATTTGTAATCGGCCGCTGAGGCTGAGGTAGGCAGGAATCCCTTACTCCGGGTTTTTGCATGCACCTCTTTAGTTTTAGCCTCCTGGGTTAGATAAACCTTAGCTGTATTTTTATTGACGATTTCCACCTTTTGGATATCGCCGCTCTCCAGGTATTGTTTGAATTGGTATACGGTGGTTTTCGGAGAATCCGTAAAACTACTGCTACCACTAAAGAAATTTAACCCCAGGAACACCAGAATGATCGCTGCGTAAATCCAATACGCACTGAATTTGGGTTTCTTAGGACTCGTTTTTTTATCGTTTGACATGTATTCTTTTTTCTTAGCTTTTTTTTAAAAATTCGTCTCAATGCTGGTCACCTTAGCGTCACCCCAGAGACTTTCAATATCGTAGTATTCGCGAATGTGTTTTTGAAAAACATGCACGACAATGTTCACATAATCGATCAGCACCCATTCTGAATTTTCCAGGCCTTCTACATGCCAGGGTTTATCCTGTAGTGCTTTGCTGACGGTTTTTTGAACTGAATTTACAATGGCAGAAACTTGGGTATTAGAGGTACCGTTGCAGATGATGAAATAATCACAAACCATATTGTCCAATTCTCTCAAATCCAGTATGTCGATGTCCTGTCCCTTTACCTCCTCAATGCCCTCGATAACTTTAGCAATCAATTGGTCTGCGTTCGTTTCCTTTTTCGCCATTAAATCTTTTACTTTATACAAATTTATCACAATTTGCCCGAATCGCGCTTTGACGGGCAAAGTTTTACGTCCAATTTCCAATGCATATTGTCAAACTTGATGCCATAGATAGCACCAATTCTTATTTGCGACGAAAGAGTCGCGCTAAAGAGTTGAAAGAGGATACCCTGGTCTGGGCTCAAGAACAAACGGCCGGGCGGGGTCAGATGGGTACCCACTGGTTTAGTCAAGCCGGCCAAAACCTGACGTTTAGCGTCTTTAGAAAGGTTACCCGCATCCAAAGTGGTCAGCAATTCTACATCACAATGGCGACCTCCCTGGCCATCGCCGAAACCCTGGAAAAACTTCAAATTGAAGCGGTGAGTGTCAAATGGCCAAACGACATATTGGCAGGTAAACAGAAAATATGCGGTATTCTCATTGAAAGTGTAATCAAGAAAGGCCGACTGGAGGCTGTGATCTTAGGAATTGGACTGAATGTAAATCAAACCGATTTTGATCGGGTAGCGCAAGCGACTTCCATCAAGAAAGAGACTGGAATACACTTTGCTCTGGAAGACATTCTTCAACAGATGATCAGTCAGTTTCATCACTACGTCGATCTACTCACACAAGGCGAGCTGGCGATGATTAAAAGTGAATACGAAGAAAAACTGTTCTTGAGAGATAGACCGGCCACCTTTGAACACCCAGATGGTTCCCGTTTTGTCGGTATCATTCAAGGCGTTAGTGAACAAGGTCGCTTGCAGATCCTGCTTGAGGATGATCGAAAGCAGGAATTTGATATGAAAGCGATCAAACTGTTGTACTAGATGCCTTGTAAATTGGTGACCAGAGTCTCTAAAAATTTCTTGATAGGAGCTTTGATCATCATCGACATCATCGCATTGAATTCTCCTTCAAAATGCATCTGCACTTGAGATTCTTGAGTTCCAACCGCTTCGATTTCCGCCATGAGCGTAAACGGAATCTTATCACTGGCCGCTCCATAAATGACCTGCTGATGGGGAGTAGCGTCTTTGAGGTCCAAGATGATCTCCGGCATGCCTTTTAAAGCAAAAACAAAACGATTTTCAGCAAGCACTTCAAATTTAGAAATGGTCTCGGGCATCAACTGTTCGAAGTTCTTGACGTCCGTCAGGAAATAATATACTTCTTCTTGTGATTTTTGAATGTTTTTCTGAGGACTCTCTAATTGCATAGGATAAGATTAAATACATCTCAACGTACCCGATTTAGGCACGGTTCATTAAAATTTATGGGCAAAAGTACATTAAGCGTTCCAATTGGCAGGGTCCAATCGCCAGGCTTCTAAGGTATGTTGTTCGATTTCTGAAATGTAGTTGGTGTGCGCAGCGATCTCAAGCAAATGGGTATAGTCGCTCAGGGTGTGCAGTTCAACATCTTTTTCTTTAAAATTTTCTTCCGCTTTCGCGAAACCATAAGTAAAGAGGGCCAGCATGCCTTTAATTTGAGCTCCGGCGTCCTTCAGGGCCTCTACAGCCTGCAAGCTGCTATTTCCGGTACTGATGAGGTCTTCGATCACGACCACGGTCTGTCCCTTTTCGAAATGCCCCTCGATCTTATTCTGTCGCCCGTGCTTTTTGGCCTCTGGTCTGACATAGACGAAAGGTAGGCTGAGGTAGTCTGCTACCAGCATTCCAATCCCGATCGCACCGGTGGCTACACCGGCTATGACATCCGGTTTACCATAAAGCTCCTCCAGTTGATGTGCTAACTGCTCTCTGAGATATCGGCGTATCTGAGGGTAGGATAGGGTGATGCGATTGTCGCAATAAATAGGTGATTTCCATCCCGAAGCCCAGGTAAAAGGCTCTTGCGGTTGTAATTTTATTGCGTTTATTTGCAAAAGCAACTCGGCGGTTTTGCGCGCCGTTTCTTTATTTAAAACCATACAGCAAATGTATAAAGTTTTTGTAAATGATGTTCCCATCATTTTATCTACGACTAAGGAGATTGGCGCAGCGTATACATCCATCCCTATTAAAAAAGCTAATCTGAAGCGTTTGATTAAAAAGGTGGCCAAAGGAGAGCTCAAATACCTCAATCTTTTTCATTCCAAAGAAAAAAAGTTACTCAAGCATCTCAAAAAGAAACTCCCTGTGACCGTGGCCGGTGGGGGATTGGTTAAGAATAGCAAGAATGAGATACTCTTTATTTATCGCAATAAGAAATGGGATTTACCAAAAGGGAAAATCGAGAAGGGAGAGACCATAGAAGAATGTGCCTTGCGAGAAGTCAAGGAAGAAACACAGGTGCAGGGATTAGAATTGGGTCCCTTGATCGAGATCACCTACCATATTTTTAAGCGGAACAATAAATTCAAGCTCAAGGAAACGCACTGGTTTCAAATGTATAGCGATTACGAGGGTGACTTGGTGCCACAACGTGGAGAAGGTATCAAGAAAGTAAAATGGAAAAACTTTCAGAAAAGCCAGAAGGCGCTTCGAAAATCTTACGAGAATATCAAGTTGTTGTTCCCCAAAGAATACCTACTCCAACATCCGGAAGACCGGGTAGCGTAAATGGGCCTGCTCGTAATAGGGTGATTTTTTGTGGATCCAATCCAATTGGGCGTATAGATTACCACTAAAGGCAGCATCCTGATCTTTTTTTCGCTCAAATTCCTGCTTGATCTTGGGGTTTTGCTCCAAAAATTCCAGAGCAAGATCTTCCCATACATAGGGACTATAGCCCTCTTTTTGCTGCAGTATGGTATCGAAAAAATTCCAGTTAAAAAAACTGTCCATAGCTTCCGGCTCCAGCGTTTCCAGCAGGTAGCGAATGCCGGGCTGATCGGTATAGACGATGCGATCTCCAGCGCGTAGGGCTACCGATTCCAAGTGGCGCTCCACCCGGGTCGCATAATGCGCAAAGTGGCCCTCATAAGCACGATTGCGGGTCTTATAATCAACTATACGACTGACCTCGAGGGTCAGTATCGTGTCTTTTGAGATTCTGTCCATCTCGATTTCATTATCAGACAGTCGTTGTAACACCTGCCACCAGCCTTGTGGAATGACGTAGGCTTTTGGGATCAAAACACTGTCTGTCACTTTAAAGAAGTTATAATAGTTTATCGGCTTGGTAAAGGGTTTTGTCCTATCATATTTTAAACGTTGTTGGCCGGTGATTGGACTGGTTAGGTATTCGCCCTCGTATCCCTTGAATTGCAGTATGGTCGTTTGGCTGCTGTCTATAGCAAATTGAGTGGGGTAGTAGTTCGCTTTCGCGCCTTGCCTTCCGGCAGGGAGGAAAACAGAATCGGTCATTTTGCGCTTTTGACGGATCTCAGTCCCTTGTAGCTCGGCTACTGTAATCGCACTTTTCATCAATTCATAAGTGCCTGCTACGCGTTTAGGATAGGGTTTGAGCATGTGGGTTTCGACCATCAGGCCCAAAGTATTCCAAAGACTGGTGTAGCCCGTAGAATAGCGAGGATAATCCATGAACTGAGAGAAACCGGATTCCGGAGTACGATTGAAAACGTTCACATAAGGCGTGATGTCCCAATCCTTACGCTGGAGGTCGGCTTCCAGAGCCGGTTGAAAAACGGTATGGAGATAGTCGCCTAGCTCGCCGCCTAGTTTATTGTGTTGGCTAAAGAGATGGGTCAGTGTGTACTGGTAGTCAGCGCCATTACTCACGTGATTATCGATAAAAATGTCCGGATCGATCATGTGATAGATTTCCGCGAAAGCGCGCGCATTTTTAGTGTCTGCCTTGATAAAATCCCGATTGAGATCGTAGTTACGGGCGTTTCCGCGAAAGCCATAAGCCTCCGGGCCGTTCTGATTGGTGCGAGAGTTGGTATTTCGATTGAGCGCCCCACCTATATTATAGACGGCGATAGCGCTGATCCAGACCTTATTAGGCGCAGGGATGGTACCGTTGGCCAGGTCCCTAAAGAGCATCATGGTAGCGTCAATGCCATCAGGTTCTCCGGGATGAATACCGTTATTGATCAGAATCCGGGTCACCTCGAGCTTATCGGCAAATTCGCTGTCAAAGGTGCGGTTGGGATTGAAGGTTATCAGGTGCAGCGGCAATCCGCTGTCGGTGCGTCCCACGGTATAGGTCTTTATGGAGGTGTAGGCTTCGTCTAAATCTTCATAAAATTGAATGATCTCTTCGTAGGTGGCTGTTTGTTGACCATCACTTTTTTCAAAAGTTGTGGTGAAATCAAAATCTTCCGGTGTTTTATCGCTGCCGGAACAGGCGCTTAAACTAACGAGGATAAGAAGCAAGAAAAGAATACGCATAAGAAAGATTTAGTTACTAAAGTAAGGCATTTTTAGAAGTGTTCCCGGTACTGCAGCACCCGAAAATCAAGAGCCGTAAATGCAGGATCTTTAGATTTTAGGTCTTGAAACTCTTTCATACTTCCTACGGCCCGGTTGGCGGCCCCGGAAGGCGCAGTCAGTGATACGGTTTGGATTTCGCCGTGTGGCAGCTTCAGTTTATGAATTCTCGGAGTGTTGGCGTCGACCACTTCTAATGAAAAAGGGTACTCTTTTAGGTGACGCCTAAAAAAATACTCCGGTCCATTCTTACTGTTGCCACCGGTAAAGAGCAGTGTTTTGATTTGGGGATGGGTTAAAAGTACCTGAACGACATCGCGTAGTTCGACCTGTTGCATCCCCAGATCAGACGCGTCGATCTTAGTCCGTCGTGCGCTGGCAACGATATCGCAAATACCAATATTCCTTTGTCGGAGAAACTTCTTGCGTTGCTTCACCGCTTTCTCAGTATTCTCATAAGTCAAGCCCAGGTCGAAGATACGATCCATAATGGGCCAGAGTTGGCCGTCAATACTTCCGTAACAAAAGTCAACATCACCGGGTTTTAAGACTCCGGTGGTGAATCGAGGCGGGGGAAGGGTGCCCACAATCAATTTAGTGGCTCCGTTTAGATTGAAGGGAGCATAGGGATGGGTATGATGGAAGTCTGCATTTTTCAAGACAGATCGAGTACAGACTTTAACTGAAAATGATCGATCAGGCGCTCCCACTGTTTCCGATTCAGATCTTCTTTGATGTTGGTCTTTTTCAGGGCGATACTTTGAGTGCCAGCAATGGGTATAGGATCCGTACAGTTGGCTTGTGACGGAATGGACAGGGTACCGTGGAGCAAGGCCATGGTTTTAAACCAGAGATCATCGCTTTTAGGTGCCAGTTGTAAAAATAAGGATACATCCTGCACCCGTTGATCAAGAGCATGTGGCGGATAGAGGATACAGAACGCCCCAACCGGCATGAAAAGTTTTGGATTATCCGGCAGGCTGTTTACAAATGGCCATCTTTTGTAGGGTAGCCAGCCTCCTCGTCCATCCGGGCGCATACTTCGGCCATGATGTCCAATAACAACTTCAGGCGTGTTCAAATGCGCTTGATACAGCTTTGGGATGTAATCGGCCGGATAGATCAAGTCATCATCACAGGTAATGATGATCTCGTTTGGAAATGCCGCTAAGCTATGGATCAGTTTGCGGTGGGAAAAGGTATATTCTGAAAAACGAATCTCAAAAACCTCTCCTTGCAATCGCTCTAAGGCTCCAGGGATTCGTCCTTCATAGTCTTGATGCAACCAAAGCACGATCTTCTTCGGTTGCCGATTCTGCAGCAGCAGGCTTTTTATCGTAAGGGGAAGTGTACTTAGCCGAGACGGAATCGTGGTCAAGGAAACAATCACAGGAAGTTGATCGTTTCGCTTTTGGAGTTTCTTGCCAGAGGTGAGGAGCAGACGTGCGCTGTGGTAAAGGGATTTGGGTAATTCTGCTAATTTCATCAGGGATCGATCGGCCTTGGTCTGGGGTAAAGATACCTATTTGTTCAAACCCGGTCTAATGACTAACTTTAGAAAAACCAAAACACAAATCATGGGAAAAGGAGATCGAAAAACGAAACGCGGAAAGATACACGCAGGAACCTACGGAGCGCGTAGAAAACGCAAGCGATCAACCGCTGTGGCCTCTGCTCCGGCAAAAAAACAAACCAAGAAAGTGGTAGAACCAACGGTAGAAGATAAACCGAAAGCCAAAAAAACAGCCACAAAAACCAAGGCCAAAGCGACTACTAAGAAGGCTACGACTAAAAAGAAAACGACTAAGACCAAAGCCAAATCAGAAGAGGAAGAGTGAGCCTTCTCGTGAGAAGCTATCGGGTGAATACGTATTCGTGCTTCTTTGGATTTGAATGCTGTTCACTATATCGATAATCATCGTAATCAAAGCCCTTGAGTTCCTCAAGGGTTTTTACGTTTTTATCTAAAACATAACGCACCATGGAACCGCGCGCCTTTTTTGCGTAAAAGCTGATTACCTTGAGCTTTCCGTTCTTATAGTCCTTAAAGACCGGAGTGATGACCGGGACTTTAAGTTGATCCGGTTGAATCGCTTTGAAATATTCATTGCTGGCCAGATTGATGAATAGTTCATCGTCTTCCAACTCCTCGTTTAAATAGGCAGTCAACCGATTACCCCAAAACTCGTAGAGGTCTTCATTGCGCTCCAGCTTCAACTTGGTCCCCATTTCCAGACGGTAGGGTTGCATCAGGTCTAATGGGCGCAAAATCCCATACATCCCCGAGAGGATACGCAGAGTATCCTGAAGTCGGTCTAAGTGATCGGTTGGAATGGAGTACGCATCAATACCATCGTAAACATCGCCTGCAAAGGTGTAGATCGCTGGTCGTGCATTTTGTTTATCGAAGGGAGTTTCAAATTCTTTATAGCGCTGGTAATTGAGATCCGCTAACTTATCACTAATACTCATAAGCTCGCTCAGCTCCTCTTTCGTCTTACGTTCTAGTTTGCGATTGATCTGGGCAGCATCCTCCAAAAAGGCAGGCTGAGTTCCCCGCCGGGTGGGTAGGGAAGCTTCAAGTTCTAAAGTCTTGGCCGGAGAAACAACAATTTTCATGGTTACAATTTTTGGATAAAGTTAAGGCCTGCCGCTCAACCGGTCTGGGGTTAGAAATTGTTTTTGTTTATTGATTAATAGTCACCAATTAGCCTTATCTGATGGACTTGTTGATCATTCTTTCTGATGCTGGGCGTAGGACCGCCATTTCTCGATACATGCGGTCATGTCTTCGGGTACCGGAGCTTCAAAGCGCTTGTACTCACCCGTTCTGGGATGTTCGAAACCTAAAGTACGGGCATGTAGCGCCTGGCGTGGAAGTATCTTAAAGCAGTTATCGACAAACTGTTTGTATTTGGTGAAGTGCGTTCCTTTCAGAATGGCATCGCCTCCGTAACGCTCATCATTGAAAAGCGTATGACCCATGTGCTTCATGTGCACGCGGATCTGATGCGTACGTCCGGTTTCCAGCGTGCAGGAGATTAGCGTAACATAACCCAGACGTTCTAAAACCTTGTAATGAGTGACTGCCGGCTTGCCGCGTTCTTCATCTTCCCCTTCAAAGACCGTGTTTTGCAGACGATTTTTTGGATGCCGACCTATATGGCCTTCCACGGTACCGGATTCTTCCTTTACGTTACCCCAAACCAGGGCTACGTATTCTCGCTCTGTTGATTTGTCGAAGAATTGCTTGGAGAGATGCGTCATGGCTTCCTCCGTTTTGGCAATGACCAATAATCCACTGGTGTCTTTATCGATACGATGCACCAGACCGGGTCGGTTACTGCTGTTGTTGGGCAGGTGCTCAAAGTGATGGATCAGGCCATTGATTAAAGTTCCACTGTAGTTGCCATGGCCTGGATGTACTACCAATCCAGGTGGTTTGTTCACCACCAGCAAATCATCATCCTCATAAACAATATCCAGATCCATAGGCTCCGGAACCAACAAATATTCGTGGGGTGGATGTTCAAAAAGTACTTTGACTACATCGGTTGCCTTGACCTTATGGTTGGATTTGACGATTTCGCCATTGACGTAAATGTTTCCGGCCTTGGCCGCCTTTTGAATTTTGTTGCGTGTGGCATTTTCAATGAAATTCATCAAAAATTTATCCACCCTTAAGGGTTCTTGTCCTTTACCAGCTGTGAAACTATAGTGTTCGTAGAGTTCGTCGTCTCCTTCTTCAATCTCAATATCCCCGGGATCTGCCATTAGTTTTCAGTGTCGTCAAGGTCTGATGAGGCTGCTGAGCTATAGCCTCTGCTGCCATCGCCCAAAACCAGATCAATAACGGACGTTTTTTGTAGTTCGTCGCCGGCTTCTACCTTACGGCCTTCGTAACGCAGTTCCAGGACTTCATCTTTGGCAATGTAGGGTTTATAAGTGATCTTCCCGATCTGAAAACCTAAAGCTTGTAACGTAGGTTCTGCTTGTCTTCGTGTTTTCCCGACCACATCCGGAAGCGGTAATTTTCGATAGCCGGAAGGGTTAAGCACCAAATAAATCTTACGGTTCTCTTTGACAAATTTACCGGGGGCTGGCGTTTGTTCGATCACCGAGTATTTTGGATAGTCCGGATTGAAATTAGCACTGTCCAAAACTACGTAGCGCAAATCTGCATTTTCCAATTCTTGTTGCACCAGATTCAAGGTCATGCGCGAGAGGTCAGGAACTGCAATCCGTTGGTCGTGATTGGTTGAACTCTTAAGCCAGAATAAGGAGATCACGATCAATACGATCAGGACTCCGGCGGCAATCAGCAATTGCTTGAGAAAAGCTTTGCTGCTAAGGAATTGAAAAATGCTCATTCAGGTGAAATTAAGTGGCAAATATATAAAATGCGCTCCTCTTGTTCGCATCAGCTTTTACGCATACATTTGTTAACGTATAAGTAGAGCAAAACATATATGTCCCGTAAAAACATTGCCATTGTCATGGGTGGTTATTCCAACGAGTATGACATCAGTCTACGGAGTGGGAACGTGGTTTACCAGCATTTGGATCGCAGTCGGTACAATCCGTATCGAGTCCTCATCAGCAAGGAGGGATGGTATGGACTGGACGATCAGGATCAAAAATTAGCATTAAATCGCTCTGATTTCTCGCTAAGCCTGCCTGAGGGCCCCCTGTATTTTGATGCCGTTTTTAATGCTATTCACGGTACCCCCGGTGAAGACGGGATTTTACAGGCCTATCTGGAATTGATTGACCTGCCTCAGACCAGTTGTGATTTTTATCGGGCAGCACTTACGTTCAATAAGCGCGATTGTATCAGTATACTCAAGCCGTATGGCATACCTGTGGCTCGCAACCATTTCTTGAACCAGGGTCAGGAATACGATGTAGAAAAGATCATCGAGCGGGTGGGCTTACCCTGTTTTGTCAAGGCCAATAAAGCGGGAAGCAGTTACGGGATCACCAAGGTCAAGCGTCACGATGAAATGGATGCGGCTATTGCTCACGCTTTCGCGGAAGACGATGAAGTCATCATAGAATCGTTCCTCTCTGGTACCGAGGTTTCTGTAGGCGTGATCCGCTATGAAGGCAAGCCTAAGGTATTGCCCATTACCGAGATCGTTTCTGAAAATGAATTTTTTGATTTTGCGGCCAAGTATGAAGGAAAATCACAGGAGATCACGCCGGCACGCATCAGTGAATCCCAGCAGGAATTGGTGGAGACTTTGGCACTTAAAGTATATGAAGTCTTGAAAATGACCGGATTTACGCGTAGCGAGTATATCTTTCATAATGGAGCCCCTCATTTCATAGAGATCAATACCACACCGGGCTTAAGCGAGGCCAGTATCTTGCCTCAGCAAGCGGCAGCGGCCGGGATCGAACTTCCTGAACTCTTCGCCAGTGCTATCGAAGACTGCCTGGAACGGGCGGCAGCTGACAAATAATCGTTATCTTTAAGTTCTATGAAAATTGCAGTTTTTCCGGGAAGTTTTGATCCGGTCACTTTAGGTCATTACGATATTATCGAGCGGGGACTCACCCTTTTTGACAAGATCATTCTTGCCATTGGTAAAAATGCCGAGAAAAAATACATGTTCTCCTTAGAACAACGCCGGAAATTCCTGGAGGAGACCTTTAAAGGAGAAGCGAAGATCGAGGTCATGACCTATCGCGGACTGACGGTTGACTTCTGTGAAGCTCAAGGTGCCGGATTTATTCTAAGAGGATTACGAAATCCGGCCGATTTTGAATTTGAAAAAGCCATTGCCCATACGAACCGGAAACTCGCACAGATCGAAACGGTCTTTCTGCTGACCTCCTCCGGTAAAAGTTATATCTCTTCGTCCATTGTGCGTGATGTCATTCGCAACCAAGGGGATTATACCGTTTTGGTGCCCGACGCTGTTCGGGTAGAAGAGTAGTTACCACATATAGTTAAGCCGTATTCCTCCATAATAATTTCTCGGATTACCTGGGTAAAAGTACCGAGGTGCATTACCGCCAAATCCCCTGGCATTAGGTAAGATCTGAGCAGCGTATCGGGTGTCGGTCAAATTGTTCACACCAGCATACAGCCTGACGTTCCAATGGTCTAGAATAGTGAACGTATGGCTTCCTTGCAGTTGAAGCAGGTTGTAAGCTTCTGAATATAAGTTATTCTCATCGTTAAGCGGGATCTCATCTACATGCTGGCCATTAAGGTCCAGTCTCCAGTGTTTGCGATAGGTCAAAGCGAGTCCGCCGCTACCCACCCATAAAGGGACACCGGTAAGATCATTGCCGGAAAAATCGATGCCATCATCCTGGAAGTCCTCAAACTGATAGGCATTTACAGCAGCATTAAGGTAGGGTTCAATAACCCAGTCTGTTCCCAATTGCTGCAGAAACTGAAACTGTAATTCCACCCCATCATGACGAGTAGCTCCGGCGTTGATCCCTACAAAACGATCTTCCGCGATGCGATCGGCTACCAGTAAATTGTCAATCGCGATTCGGTAGACAGCCAACTCGGTGTGCAATCGGCCGTTGAGCCAGTCGCCTTTAAAACCCAGTTCATAATTGACCCCGGTTTCAGGCCGTATATCGGTATTGATTTCCCCATCCGGAGTCAAGGTTTCGGCCACCGTAGGCACAGAAAATCCACTGCTCACCGTAGCATACAGGAACCGTTGCGGGAGTAGCTCATAGGAGAGTCCTATTCGGGGAGACCACTGGTTGGCATAGCGATAGTCGCCGGAACGATCTTCAGCGCCTGTTCGCGTACCATCCTTCAGGCGATAAAAGGTAGTATTAAAACTGAGTCCGGCATCCAAAAGCCAATCTTCGGCAAAGTTCCAGGAGCCTTGCAGAAACACATCCAGGTAACGTCGATCTTCCTCCAGGGCATCCAATTGATCTCCCTGCACACTGCCGTTACCGGCATTGTCTTCGTAATTGTTCTCAAACAATTGCAGCGTGTAGCGCTCGTCAAAATAAGTAAATCCTGCGGTCAGATCAAGAGTTCCGGTTTCCGTTTCAATACGTTTGCGAAGTACATTCCGTAGACCCCAGGAAGCCTCCTCATCGTCCAAAATATCAAAGGGTCTGGGTTCATAGCCGTCCCGGTAATTGGTGAAGACACTAAGCGTGAATTTCCAGTCAGCACCCAGATCATAACGCCAGGAAAGACCTGCCTGTACTTTGTCATACGACTCAAATCCCCGGGCTTGTGCCCAGTTGAAGGCGGCTCGTTCCGGATTCATTGCAAAGTCTTCTGCGTTAAGGGAGCTGGGAATGAAGGCCTTCAATTGGGTGTAATTCCCAAAAAAATGGAGTTGGTGACGTTCGTTCAAGTTCGCTTTCGCGAAAGCGGTCACCCCCTCACGATTGTAACCGCTATTTGCCCGGTAGCCATCAGCATTTAAGCGATTGTAACTGACCCTCAAGCCGTAGGATTCATCGGCCCAGGCCGCGGAAGCCAGTGTGCGCACGGTATTGAACGAGCTCAACTGGGTGGTCAGAGATGCCTCTGTTCGTTGAGGGGTCCTGGCTTGTAGCAGGATGGCCCCTCCCAATCCGGCTCCGTAAATGCTGGAGTTGGGTCCTTTGATCAGGGTGACCGACTCAATAAGACCGGGATCAATATCTTCTAAACTGGTAGTTCCTTCGCCGGTGGTGATGGGTATGCCTTCAAAAAAGGCCTTGATCCTGTTGGTCGAGAACGGACTGCGAGCCCCAATACCACGGATCACTATACGAGCCGTGTTAAGCGCACCCTGTTGCATAAAAACGCCAGGGGTACGATTTAAGGCAGGAGCCAGGCTCGTTTGATCGTATTGCTGCAGTAGCTCAGGTTCAATACGATTTATGGCCGCGGGCAAGGCATCCAGTTGGATGGCTTTTTGAACGGAACCCTGAAGTAAGACTTCCTGCAAAACCAGGCTCGTACTTAGCGAATCTGTGGCGGGAATTTGAGCGTAGCTGACCCCGCTGAGCAGGCCGATTAAAAGGAAGGTAAAGCGCTTCACGTTATTTTTTGGTCCAAGGTACAAAGTCCGTGATCGCCAAGCCCAGTCAACTATGGAATTAGCGAAATTTTAGGAAAGTGCCTTCGCCATGACGTGATAGCGTGGGTCGTCAACATCCTTTTCAATGACCGCTGCTAATTTAGGGGAAGCCTTGATCATGAGCTCCTGGCATTCTTCGCTCAGGTGTTTGATCTTCAGTTTTTTACCAGCAGCCTGGTAGCGCTCGGTTAGTGCAAATAGCGCTTCGAGGGCCGAGTGATCACTTACACGAGACTCGATAAAATCGATCTCCACCCGTTCCGGGTCGTTGTGCACATCAAACTTGCTGTTGAAGGTCTGAATGCTCCCAAAGAACAAAGGTCCCCAAATCTCGTAGACCTTGGTGCCGTCTTCCCGGGTGTGTTTGCGCGCCCGAATACGCTGGGCACTTTGCCAGGCAAATACCAGGGCGCTTACGATCACTCCCGCGATTACGGCAATCGCCAGATCAAAAATGACGGTAAGTGATGAAACCAAAATAAGTACAAAGGCATCCGTACGGGGAATTTTAGGTAGGATCCGAAAGCTGGACCAGGCGAAGGTGCCAATGACCACCATAAACATAACACCCACCAGGGCTGCGATGGGGATGCGTTCGATCAGGCTACTGGCAAAAAGAATGAATAACAACAAGGTTACTGCCGCCGAAATGCCCGACAGACGACCGCGACCGCCTGATTTAATATTGATGATCGACTGTCCGATCATGGCGCAACCTCCCATACCGCCAAAGAGTCCGGTGACGATATTGGCACCCCCTTGTGCCAAGCACTCCCGATTGGAATTACCGCGGGTTTCTGTAAGTTCATCAATGAGGTTGAGCGTCATCAGGGATTCGATCAAGCCAATGGCTGCCAGGATTAATGCATAGGGTCCAATGAATTTTAGAGTTTCCCAGTTAAGGGGAACTTTATTGAAGATGTCTGTCTGGAATTGGGGAAGTCCGCCTTTGAGGCCTTCACCGCCTCCGTCTCTGATAAAACTTCCCACCGTAGCTACATCCAGATTGGCGATGATAGCGATGGCAGCTACCACAATGATGGCTACCAGGGCTTCAGGTAATTTTTTCGTGATCTTGGGTAAGCCCCACATGATGAGCATGGTTAAGCCAACCAAACCGAGCATCAGTAAGAGAGCGGTGCCTTCGATCCAGGTTTTTTCATCTCCGGTTCCGGTTTTGAACATGCCTAACTGAGACAGGAAAATAACGATGGCCAGACCGTTGACAAAGCCCATCATCACCGGGTGGGGAATGAGTCTGACGAATTTGCCTAGCTTAAAGAGTCCCGCCAGCATTTGAATGATCCCCATCAGAATGACCGTGGCAAACAGGTAGTACAACCCCAGTTGTTCGCCGGGATCTCCTAAGTCATTTCCTTCAGCAACTAAACTGACCATGACTACGGCCAGGGCTCCTGTAGCTCCGGAGATCATTCCGGGTCGGCCACCAAAGGCCGCCGTGATCAGTCCGATCATAAAAGCAGCATAGAGGCCAACCAGCGGGTCAACTCCGGCGACAAAGGCGAAGGCTACAGCTTCAGGCACCAAAGCCAGGGCTACGGTGAGACCACTGAGTAGGTCGTTCTTTGCATTGGCAGCACGTTTACGGATAAATTCGGTCATGGGGTCGTTTTTTGAGAAGCCGCAAAAGTACAGTATTTTTTAGGATGCTCTAGTCTAAGTGGAGGCTTACCGCCGAAAACGTTGTCGCAAACTCCATTGAAAAATTCATGCAAACCAACAAAAAAACCGCCCTAAAGGCGGTTTTTAGCTCTTTTTCAAAGCATTTTTAAGCGTTACTCTTTATTTTGTTGCTCTTTGATGGTCTTATCGTCAACATCAAAATCATTGGTATTGATATTGCGTTCTCCGATCTCGCCTAAAGGCTTATCTTTTTTACTACGTTCTAATTTTTGATCTTCTATCTTTCCCATAATGTTTAATTTAAATCTACATAGAAAATACAAAGCATAACTCTTAAATACTGTGAACAGCCTGCTAAGATTGGGTTAAAGTCACTAATATGGTCACTTAGCGTATCGTTTTTACAAACTGTTCTACGCTTTCCGCTCCATGTTCTGTCAGATGTTTAATAAAAGCAGAACCAATGATCGCCCCTTTGGCGTAACGCGTCGCTTTCTGAAAAGTCTCCGCATTGCTGATCCCAAAGCCAACGATCTGCGGATTATTGAGATCCATTCTGGCGATGCGTTCAAAATAGGTTTGTTGCTCGCCTCCAAATCCGGATTGAGCCCCCGTGGTGCTGGCACTACTCACCATATAGATAAACGCATCAGAAGCGGCATCCAGTTGGCGAATACGTGCTTCTGAGGTCTGCGGAGTGATCAAAAATATGAACTTTAGTCCGTGACGTTCAAAGATCGATTGGTAGTGTTCCTGATACTCGGCCAACGGTAAATCAGGCATAATGATACCGTCTATACCTAGTTGCGCACATTGTTCACAAAAGCGCTCCACGCCGTATTGAAGCATAGGATTGAAATAGCCCATCACGATCAGCGGAATATGGATGATTTCGCGAATGCCTGCCAACTGATCAAAAAGCTTCTGAGTGCTCATCCCGTTCTTTAATGCTTGCGTTGAGCTCTCCTGAATGGTGGGTCCATCGGCCAGGGGGTCACTAAAGGGCAATCCGATTTCTACCATATCGACTCCGCTCTCCTGGAGTTGTTTTAAGACCGGTACGGTATCTTCCAACTGGGGATAGCCGGCCGTAAAATAGATAGACAAGAGCTTTTGGTCTTCCGCTAATTTTTGATTGATTCGGTTCATCTTATAAGTTAAAGTAATCGATATACGTATTTAGATCTTTGTCGCCACGTCCCGAGAGGTTGATCACCACCACCTCGTCCGCCTCAAATTTTCGGTCTTCAAAAATGGCCAACGCATGGCTGGTCTCGATCGCGGGAATGATCCCTTCCAGTTTACTGAGCATCAATCCGGCTTGCATGGCCGCTACATCAGTAATGGAAATAAACTCCCCCCGACCGCTTCTGAATAAATGGGCATGCATGGGTCCAACGCCCGGGTAATCCAGTCCGGCAGAGATGGAATAAGGCTCTGTGATTTGTCCGTCTTCCGTTTGCATCAACAGCGTTTTGCTGCCATGAATGATCCCTTCCTTGCCCAGGGCAGAGGTAGCGGCGCTTTCACCGGTAGCGATGCCCTTTCCGGCCGCTTCTACGGCGATGATGCCTACTTCAGGCTGATCTAAAAAGTGATAGTAGAGTCCGGCAGCATTACTGCCCCCGCCTACACAGGCCACCACATAATCCGGATTCTCCCGTCCTTCTACCTCAAGCAATTGCTTTTTGGTTTCAGCAGAGATGACGGCCTGGAAACGGGCCACCATATCCGGGTAGGGATGTGGGCCCACTACAGAACCAATAATGTAATGGGTGTCGACCGGATTATTGATCCAGTCGCGTATGGCTTCATTGGTCGCATCTTTGAGCGTTCGACTACCGGACATGGCCGGGCGCACGGTGGCCCCCAGCATTTTCATGCGGGCCACATTGGGAGCCTGGCGTTCAATATCGACAGCACCCATATAGACCACGCATTCCATGCCCATAAGCGCGCAGACTGTGGCTGTCGCCACTCCATGTTGACCGGCACCGGTCTCCGCAATGATCCGATTTTTTCCCAACTTCTTGGCCATCAAGATCTGACCAATGGTGTTATTAACTTTATGCGCTCCCGTATGGCAAAGGTCTTCCCGTTTGAGGTAGATCTTTGTGCCGTATTTTTCACTCATCCGTTTTGCAAAATAGAGCGGGGTAGGCCTACCTACATAGTCCTTCAGTAGGGCTTGAAATTCTTTTTGAAAAGAATCGCTCTCCATGATGTCGATGTACTGCGTTCGCAATTCCTCCACATTGGGATACAACATCTCCGGGATATAGGCACCTCCAAAATCGCCGTAATAACCGCGATCGTCGGCTTGATAAGAAAGGGTTTTAGTACTCATGTTCTCGTTCTTTTAATTTTTTTTGAAAGTTTTTTAGGGGTTCTATCGCTTTAAGACCGGGCGCCGATTCAAAGCGGCTGTTCACATCGATGACGGCGATGGGAAGCTCGGAGGCTAAAAGATCTTCAATGGCCGGCCATTGTTCCAGTCCGATCCCACCGCTCAACACAATAGGGGTAGTGGAGCTGTAGCCTCGCAGGACGCTCCAGTCAAATACTAGACCAGTACCCCCCGGTTGCTGTCCCTTGGTGTCGAATAAAAAAGCATCGACCAGGCCTTCATAAGGCTGTAGCCGATCGAAATCAAATTGATCGCGGATGGAAAAGACTTTCCAAATCTGAATATCTTCCGGGAGTTGCTGCCGAAGGCCTTGAACGAAATCCGCTGATTCCGCTCCGTGTAATTGAATGACATGGAGGTTCAGGGACGTGTATTGGTCAAGAATGAATGCTGGGCTGGCATCTACAAAAACACCTACCCGTTGAATACCGTCCGGAAGTGCAGGTAGGGATCGGGTGAAATTACGGGGAGACTTCTCATAAAAAATAAAACCCAGATAATCCGGACGCAAGGAAGCAACCTCCACTACATTCTCACCCATTCCGCATATTTTGAGTTTTGGAATCACGCCGAAGTCATATCAAGTTGTTGAATGAACGTTTGGGCTGCTGCTCCCGGGTCCTCTGTTTTCATAAAATTCTCACCGATCAAAAATCCTTGATATCCGTAGCCTTGCAATTCTTGAATCGCCTGTACGGAGCTGATTCCACTTTCGGAAACCTTGACGAAGTCATCCGGTATTTGTTCAGCCAGACTTTTACTGATGTCCAGGCTCACTTCAAAGGTTTTTAGGTTTCTATTATTCACGCCCAGCATATCGACAGCGGGAATTTTACTTTTTTCAAGCTCTTCTTGATTGTGCACTTCGCAGAGCACATCCAGACCAAGCCGCATGGCAAACTCAGCGTATTCTTTGATCTGCTTTCGCGAAAGCGTGGCCGCGATTAAGAGGATCACATCGGCTCCGTAGGCTTTGGCTTCCAGAATTTGATAGGGGTCTACAATAAAGTCCTTGCGCAATAAGGGTAGACCACAGGCTGCCCGAGCCAGCAGGAGGTCATCCAGAGCACCTCCAAAATATTTGACATCGGTCAATACGGACATGCCAGACACTCCGGCCTGTTCGTAACCACTGGCCACGTCCTGAACATTGAGTTTTTGATTGATGACTGCTTTGCTGGGGGAACGGCGCTTGTGTTCTGCGATGATTCCCGTATTGGAGCCACGGAGCAGGCCAGCCAAAGATGGGGATTCCCGATCGCAGAGCATCGACTGATCCAGCTGCGTCATGGGAATGAGCGATTTGCGCAATTCCACTTCCTTGATTTTATCGGCTACTATAGTGTCGAGTATGTTCATGAGGCCTGCAATTTACTGAGCTTTTGTAAGGTATTCAGGGCTTGAAGTGCTTTCCCTTGCTGCAGCGATCGCTGCGCTTTTTGAAACCCTTGCTGCACATTGCATCCGGTGGCCGTGGCGATGGCCATGCCCGCATTCGCGCAAACCACATGTTCTTGGGCTTCACTCCCTTCACCGCGAATCACTTGCATAAAGATCTGAGCCGCTTCTTCCACGGTCTCCCCCCCGTAAATTTGATCCTGACGGATGGTTGATACACCGAAATCTTTCGGATGGAGCATGGCTTCCCGCTGATTGGAGATGGTCTTGGTAGCACCGGTAAGCGAGATTTCGTCGTAACCGTCCAAAGCATGCAAAATGGTAAAATTCTTATCTCCCTTTTGATAGAGATAGCCGTACATGCGCGCCAATTCGAGATTGAACACGCCGACCAATTGATTTTTCGGAAAAGCCGGATTGACCATAGGTCCAAGCATATTGAAAAAGGTCTTGACTCCCAGTTCTCTTCTGATGGGTCCCACATTCTTCATGGCCGGATGGAAGAGTGGAGCATGTAAGACACAGATTCCGCTTTCCGCGATACAGCGTTCCAAGAAATCAGCCTCATTGCTGAAGCGTACGCCCAGGTGTTCCAGAACATTGCTGCTTCCACTTACCGAGGATACCCCATAGTTACCGTGTTTGGCTACCGGGACGCCGGCCCCGGCGGTGATGAAGCTGGCCAGGGTAGAGACGTTAAAGGTATTTTTCCCGTCCCCACCGGTACCACAGAGATCAATGGGTTGGTAGGAGGAGAGATTGACCGAAATGCAGAGATCAAGCAAGGCGTCGCGAAAGCCCTCTAACTCTTCTACCGTAATGCTCCGCATCATGTATACGGTCAGGAATGAAGCGATCTGACTGGCGTTGTATTGGCCTTCAGAAATATTGACCAAGATGCTTCGGGCTTCCTGCTTATCGAGTATTTCGTGATTGATCAGACGATTGAGAATTTCTTTCATGCTTAAGCGCTTATCCAATTTTTTAACATGGTTTTTCCATCAGGAGTGAGCACAGATTCCGGGTGGAACTGAACCCCACGTACGTCGTATTCTTTGTGACGAAGGGCCATGATCTGGCCGGATTCGTCTACAGCCGTCACTTCCAATGATTCCGGAAATCCTTCCGGATCGACCACCCAGGAGTGATAGCGCCCAACCGCTACAGTTTCCTGCAGTCCTTCGAAAAGGGATGGGTCATTTTGGGTGATGCGAATGTTGGTGGCCACCCCGTGAAATACTTCTGTGAGGTTGATCAATGACCCGCCATAAACCTCACCTATGGCTTGTTGCCCGAGGCATACGCCCAAAATGGACTTCTCCTTGCCGTAGCGTTCGATGATGGGCTTGAGTAATCCGGCTTCTTCAGGAATACCCGGCCCCGGGGATAGTAAAATTTTATCGTAGGCGGCAACCTCGTCCAGCTGGAGCTGATCATTGCGTTTAACGGTCACTTCACAATTTAATTCTTCGAGATAATGCACCAGGTTGTAGACAAAACTGTCGTAGTTGTCGATCACCAGGACTTTTATTCTTTGATCGGTTTTCATAAGGCTTCGGCCAGTTCCAGGGCTTTGGTCAAGGCGCCCAATTTGTTATATACTTCTTGTAATTCTTTTTCAGGTTCGCTATCGGTAACGATGCCCGCGCCGGCCTGATAATGCAACTGATGATCTTTACTCAAAAAGGAGCGGATGATGATGGCGTGATTGAAGTTGCCGGTAAAATCCATAAAACCGATGGCCCCTCCGTAAAAATCCCGATTCACCGTTTCATACTGCTCCAGCAGCTGCATCGCACGATGCTTAGGAGCCCCACTAAGAGTGCCTGCCGGAAAGGTATCGGCCACCACCTGCATGGTGGGTGTTTTGGCGTGCTTTTTAGCCGTGACTTTACTGACCAGATGAATCACATGGGAAAAAAATTGTACCTCCCGATAGGTTTCTACAGTGACTTCGCTTCCGTGTCTGGAGAGGTCATTACGGGCCAGATCGACCAGCATGACGTGCTCACTATTCTCCTTAGGATCGGCGCTGAGTTGTTTGGCCAATGATGCGTCCTGCTCATCGTTACCCGTGCGTTTAAAGGTGCCTGCAATGGGATGAATTTCTGCTCGTCCTTCTTTCACGATCAGTTGAGCTTCCGGTGAACTTCCAAAAATTTTAAAATTACCGTAGTCAAAGTAGAAGAGGTACGGGGAAGGGTTTACACTGCGCAGGGCCCGGTAGACATTGAATTCATCTCCGGTAAAATGTTGCGAGAAACGCTTGCTGGGTACGATCTGAAAGACGTCGCCCCTTTGGCAATGCTTTTTACATTGCTCCACCAGCTCTTTAAAGTCGTCGTCAGAAAGATTACTACTGGGCTCACCTTTGCGCTGGAAATTGTATTCCGCAAAATTCTTGGTGGCTAAGATCTGTTCCAATTGGGGGAGATTATTGTCTCCGGTGGTATTGTGACAAAAGAGGTGTACTTCATTATTAAAATGATTGAAGGCGATCACATTTTGATATACAGCATAATACAAATCGGGGATCTGCAAATCACCGTCCTTTTTAGTGAGCTCAATGGCCTCAAAATAGCGTACGGCATCGTAAGCCATATAGCCAAAGAGTCCGTTGTTGACAAAGCGATGGGTCTGAGATTCCGAAGTGAACGCTTTCGCGAAAGCGTCTAAAACAGAAGGAACATCTGTAGTTTCCGTGATCGTGATGGTCTCTGTCTTTCCATCGGGAAACTGCTGTACGATCTGCTCATTAGCGACCTGAATGCTGGCAATTGGATTGCAGCAGAGGTAGCTGAAGGTATTATCGTTAGCTCGGTAGTCACTACTTTCGAGCAATAGGCTGTTCGGGAATTTATCCCTTAAGCGCAGATAGACCGACACCGGAGTGATGGTATCGGCAAGCAGGCGTTTGTGATGTGTTTTTAATACGTACTGCATCTGTGGTTCTTAGCGTTAAAAAGAAAAAGGCTTGTCGTGAAGACAAGCCTTTTTTCATATGTTGAATACAAGGGGTCAGTTCACGACGTTTGACGTTGTGTACTCCACCACCAGGTATTTTTGTTTCCATTACTCATTGGAGTTCAAATATAGGAACGATTTTTAAGTTGCGGAAACATTTCCAGGAATTATTGAAATTTTAGGTTGACGGTCAATTCGAAGTCATCATAGATGGTGTTATCCCCTAAGTTATCGAAGAAACTTCCTGACCCATAGCGTACATTGAATTTGGTACGATCTACTTCGAAAGCAGCAGTAGCAGTGTTCCCGTTCATATTCAATTCAAAGGCGATAGGTTCTGTAGTCCCCTTAATGGTTAGCTCCCCATTGACGTAATAGCCGTTATCCGTCTTTGTACCATTTTTGATGACCAGCGTAGCGGTGGGGTGATTGGCAATACCAAAGAAATCATCAGAGGTCAAATGGCCTTCTAATTTAGCTTTACTGTCTCCTTTTAGGTCAGTCACTTCGAGGGAAGTCATGTCGACGACAAATTTTCCGCCGGTGATCTGATCGCCTTCCATCTCGAGATAGCCTTCAGAGAACTGAAGGGTACCCGTGTGCTTTCCGGTAATTTTTTTTCCAACCCAGTCAATCTGACTGGCTGAGGTGTCAATGGTCTTTTTCATAGTTGTGGTGAATGAGGCAGTGGCCAGTGCCAGTGCCAGGATGAATACTGATTTAATTGTTGTTTTCATGATGTTTCAGTTTTAATAGTTGTATATACAAGAGTTAATTCAAAAAAATTTTAGATTCTCATCTTATTAAGTAGGGCGTTGAGCTGTTCAATCTGCTGTTGATTGAGCCGCTGCACTACCTTTTGCTCGGCTTTCTCTACTTCCAAGTCTACCTGCTTAAGCAACTGCAGTCCCTTGGACGTAATGGTGATCTCGACCTTTCTCCTGTTGGTCGGGCACACGATACGCTCGGTCAACTGCTTGGTGTTCAATTTATCCACCAGACGGGTGGTGTTGCTCATTTTGCTCACCATTCGTTCCTGAATGGTGCTGAGGTTGGCCGGTTTCCCTTGCTGTCCGCGTAAAATACGTAGTACGTTGAATTGCTGCAGGGAGAGATCGAAGGGTTTAAGCGCTTCGGTCAACAGATCACTCGCCCAACTGCTGGTGTAGAGCAGATTGATTGTGGTCTTCCGGGCAGCCGGAAGGGCTTGGGTCTTGATGATCTTTTCAATATTCACTTGTTGCTACAATATTTGTATATACAAATGTATGTAAATTGAAACGTTTGTTCCTAATCTTTAACGATTATTTTTGATTTGGAAAGAGTAGGTGTGTTCAATGAAGACGCTACTATCGGTCTGGAACCCAAGAAAAACCCCTGATTTCTAATAGTTCTGTTAAATGATTTGCATTTTTCAGCTGTCTTTGTAAATTCCACCCGATGAAAAGTGGAGTGATTTTGTTGCTCGTCTTACTGTTGGTAGGATGCAAGCAAGAAAAACAGGAGGGTGACAACCAAGATATAGCTGAAGCTCAAACGAGCTCTTCAGTGCCCATTTACAATTTTGACCAGTTAGAACCCCTCTTACAATTGGATGATGATACCGTGCATGTGGTCAATTTTTGGGCTACTTGGTGTAAACCGTGTATTAAAGAACTTCCGCAGTTCGAGGCTCTAAAATCTTCCTACAATAATCAAGAAGTAGATGTCTTACTGGTCAGCCTCGATTTTAAAGAACAACTTGAATCACAACTCCTTCCTTTCATAAAAAAGAGAAATATTAAAAGTCCGGTAGTTTTTTTAGACGATCCTAAGGGCAATACCTGGATTCCCAAAGTGGATCCGGATTGGTCCGGTGCTATCCCAGCCACCATCATCTATAAAAACGATCGAGCTGTGTTTTTTGAGCGCTCTTTTGAAGAGGGCGAATTAGAGCAAGAAGTTTTAAAATTTATCAACAATGAAAGTACTTAAGATTTTAACTGCGGTAGCAGCACTGGTTGTGATCTCTGCATTTGCCGTGAATACGCTGGAAGTGATCGATCTCGATCCTGGTTACAGCGTAAACGATACCGCCACTGATTTTAGTCTGAAGAATGTAGACGGAACCATGGTTTCCCTCGCTGATTTTGAGGAGGCTGAAGGATTTATTGTCATTTTTACCTGTAATACCTGTCCCTTTGCGGTGGCTAATGAAGACCGCATCATTGCTTTGGACAAGAAGTATAAAGATCAGGGTTACCCCGTCATTGCGATCAACCCCAATAATCCGGAGGTACAACCCGGAGATAGTTTTGCGAAAATGCAAGAACGAGCCAAGGCCAAAGGATTTACTTTTCCCTACTTGTTAGACGAAGGTCAGAAGATCTACCCCAAGTACGGAGCGACGAAAACACCACATGTATACGTGCTGCAAAAAGAGAATGGCAAGCATATCGTCAAGTACATAGGCGCTATTGACGACAGTGTACGTGATGCCAATCAGGTGGAACAACGATTTTTAGAACAGGCTGTAGACGCCTTGATTGCGGGTAAACCGGTACCCACAGCAACGACAAAAGCGATAGGGTGCTCCATCAAGGTATAGCATTTTAACAATCCAAATTAAAGATATAAACCGCGACACCTTCGCGGTTTTTTTGATGGTTTAATTCCTGCTTTTCGTGGGTAAAAGGTTTATTTTTACGGCAAAATTGAAGCGATGAAAGACCTAAGTCAGCAGGAATGGAGTGATGCGGTGTCCAGCAATGCAGAGGCTGTGATTGTAGATGTACGAACGCCGGAGGAAGTAGAAGGTGGATACATCCCGAACGCTATTCATATCGATATCCAGCAGGGTCCCGGATTTTTGGATGAGGTCCAAAAACTGGACGCCGCTAAGCCCACCTACGTCTATTGCCGTTCTGGAGCGCGAAGTACGCAGGCCTGTCAATTGATGGACCAACTGGGATTTGATGAAACCTACAATCTGCAAGGAGGGATACTCGCCTGGCAGGGAGACCTAAAAACCGATTAAAATGAAAAGAATACTGGCAATGCTTTCGCTGTGTTTGATGATGTTTCTTCCGTACGGCTGCGAAGAGGCCAACGCCAAGGGCGTGGTAGAAGTGGTAAGCGCAGAAGAAATGAAGTCCATTACCATGATGGATGAGATCCAACTGATCGATGTGCGTACGGAAGAAGAGTATGAAAGCGGTCATATTGAAGGGGCTGAAAACCTCGTCCTTGACGATAATTTTAGAGAAAAGATTCAGGAACTGGATAAGAGCAAGCCGGTAGCCGTTTACTGTTTAAAGGGTGGGCGAAGCGCTCGTTGCACGGAGATCATGAAGGCGGAAGGATTTACCAAGATCTATGATCTGGAAGGCGGACTTACCACCTGGAAAAAAGCTGATTTGCCGATAGTTAACGAGTAAATAAGCTACTTTCTTTTGATATTAAAATGCCTGTTAATGTTCGTTAACAGGCATTTTTAGTTGACGCTATAATCTTAAATTGACGCTTAAAAGCAACTCATGGCCATAATAGGATCTATCATCAAAGGGGTCATTGATTTGACTGATCAATTGATCCCCGAAGCCAATCCGGTAGAAGAACAGCGTAAAGAGCTTCTAAAACTGTTGGAGCAAGCTCAGGATACGGAATTTGGTAAGCATTATCGATTCAAGCAATTATTGCAGGAGGAGGATCCACGATCCGCTTTCGCGAAAGCGGTACCTTATTTTGATTATCATCAGATGGAAGCCAAATGGTGGCATCGGGTGCACGAAGGCGAAGCGGATATTTGCTGGCCGGGGGTGCCCAATTACTTTGCCCTCAGTTCAGGTACTACGGGCAAGAGCAGTAAACGGATTCCCGTCACCGATGCGATGATCGCTGCCATACGAACAGCCGGGATCAAACAGGTGGGGGCGCTCGCCAATTTTGATCTGGATGCTGAATTCTTTGAGCGGGAATTTATGATGCTTGGCAGTTCCACCGATCTGGACAAGCGGGATGGTTTTCTGGAAGGAGAGATCAGCGGGATCAGTGCGAGTAATATTCCCTTCTGGTTTCGAGGGTACTACAAGCCGGGAGAAGAAATCGCTCAAATTGACGATTGGGATGATCGGGTACAACGCATTGCAGAACGTGCGCCCGACTGGGATATTGGGGCCTTAAGTGGTATTCCCAGTTGGATGGAGCTCATGCTGCAAAAAGTAATTGAATACCACGATCTGAAGCACATTCACGAGATCTGGCCCAATTTGGAGGTATATACTTCAGGCGGAGTGGCTTTTCCCCCTTATGAAAAGAGCTTCAATGAACTTTTGGGTAAACCCATCACCGTGATCGATACCTACCTGGCTTCTGAAGGGTTTATCGCCTTTCAGGCCCGACCGGAAACGGAAGCCATGAAACTGATCACCGACAATGGGATTTATTTTGAATTTGTTCCTTTCGAACCGGAGTATATACTTGAGGATGGCAGTATTCGACAGGACGCTCCGGTGCTGACCTTAGCGGAGGTGAAGAAAGATCAGGATTACATTTTGATCATGTCTACGGTATCCGGAGCCTGGCGCTATCTTATTGGAGATACCATCGCTTTTACCGATACCCAAAGAGCTGAAATCAAAATTACGGGGCGCACCAAATTTTTCTTAAATGTTGTGGGGTCGCAATTATCAGTGAATAAGATGAACAAGGCTGTGCAGGAATTGGAAGAAGACTTTGATATCCCTA
Organism: Flavobacteriaceae bacterium YJPT1-3; assembly: GCA_029866965.1. Classification (GTDB taxonomy): domain Bacteria; phylum Bacteroidota; class Bacteroidia; order Flavobacteriales; family Flavobacteriaceae; genus Croceiramulus; species Croceiramulus getboli. The sequence continues at coordinate 1,902,060 of CP123444.1, forward strand.
TTCCTGAGTTTACGCTAGCTGCTAAACGCAATCCAGAGGATGATGAATTTTATCACTATTGGTATTTAGGGACCAACGCTCAAGTAGACGAAGCCAAACTGGCCAAAGCCTTGGATAAGCGCCTACAGCAAGCGAATAAAAATTATAAAGTAGCGCGGACTAAAGCCTTAAAGGGAGTGATCGTCAAGACGGTGGCACCGGAGATTTTTCACGAATGGAGCGGAGCCAATAAAAAGAAAGGAGGCCAGGTCAAAATGGAAAAGGTGATGGATGAAGAAAAATTTGCAGCTTGGGAAGCTTTCGTTAAGGATCATCAGCAGGCTTAGCGAATGTAGGTTGAAGCAAAATAGGCTTCGTTACAGTCGATGAAGCATACCAAGTTTAAACCAATACCTCGTCCAGTTCGTGCTCATTGATCAAATGCATGATCTCTTCCGGTGACAAATACAATTTTCGCATCCTATTTTTGTACTGTTCCGAGATTTTAGCGTGATTCAATATGAAATCCTTCGTTTTTAAGATGTACGCTCCCATGCCGTGAGCTACGGCAAAGGTATCAGCAGCACGCTCCACTTCTTGAATGTGCGCATGGGAATACAAATATTTCAGTCCGAAAACAAGCATAGACCAGCTGCTTCGATGACGGTAATCCATTACGTGTCCCAGCTCATGCCCAAGCCAGCCAATAAGCACGTCGGAGGGGATATCGGTCAGCGTAAAGGACTCCTCTTCAATTTGGACCTTTCGGCTCATCAGAATGATATATCTCCTGTTTTTTCGTGATTTGAAGAAACTCGCCCAGGTGGGTTGCGCCTGCATGGTGGATTTCTTGATCTGATCTTTAAATTGAAAGGTAATGGGGGTATGTTTCAATTGCGGAAAATAGGAAAGCGCTTTTAAAGCTTCCTCTTCGATGACTTTGGGTATGGTCTTGTTCTCTACGTCTTGGATCATGAACAAAAGGTAAGGACTGCATGCCTAATGTCTTGTTAAGGCCCTTATAAAACTGGCTAACAACATCCTTACACTCCCAGATAATTCTGATTATATTTACTCAAAACCGGAATTATGCTACCGAGAAATTATTTCTACATCTCAATCTTTAGTCTGATACTACTAATTCTGACTAGCTGCGGTAAAACGCCTTCCCGCGCTCTGGACAGCGGATTTGTGCATACGGTCTACTTCTGGTTACAGGATCCGGATAACCCGGAGGATCGTCAGGCTTTTGAGGCTTCCTTACTGAAATTTATGGAAGCCAGTGGCCATGTGCAATCCTATATGCTAGGAACTCCACCAACGGCCACCCGTGAGGTCGTGCGCGATGATTTTACCTACAGTCTTACGGTACTCTTTGCTGATGCTGCAGCGCAGCAAGCCTACCAGGATGAAGAGGCGCATTTGCTGTTTATTGATGAATCAGAGTCGCTTTGGAAGAAGGTGGAAGTCAATGACGCTGTATCCTTATCCATTCAGCCCAATGACTAAATCAATCGACAATGGCGAGGATAAAAAAAAGCGGCATTGCGCCGCTTTTTTTAGTTCTGTGGTCGATTCCTAGTAGAATTCAACAGCTCCGGTATGAATATCGTACATGCCGCCTGCAATCTTAATGGCGCCATCTTCTTCCATTTGGGCAAGAACATCACTGCGTTTGCGGATATTATCCATGGTCATCATCACATTTTTTTTCGCTACTTCATTCACAAAATCAATGTTCTTAGACGTGCGCTGACTTTCCTCTTTAGGTTCTTCAACCGCTTCAACCGCAGGCTCGATCTTGTTGATCAGTGCCGTAAGGTTACCCAGGCGTGCGTGATCACAGGCACCTTTAACAGCTCCGCAGCTGGTATGTCCTAAGACCATGACCAACTTAGTTCCGGCCAGCTTACAAGCAAACTCCATGCTTCCTAGTATGTCTTCATTGACAAAGTTTCCGGCGATCCGGATGCTGAAAACATCGCCAATTCCCTGATCGAAGAGTAGTTCTGCAGAGACTCGAGAGTCAATACAGTGTAGAATGGTAGCGAAGGGATATTGCCCTCCACTAGTATCTTTGACCTGTTCCAGCAGATCACGATCTGCTTTTTTATTGGCGACAAAACGTTTATTACCCGCCTTCAAGGCCTCCAGGGCAGAAGTTGGGGTCATTTGGGCTTGTGTTTCTTTAGTATGTGCTTTCATGCTATTATCTTTTTAGTTTAAATTTCTCTTTCTTGGGTCGTAAGGTGAAAAACTCGATAAAACTGTCCGGGTTTTCGACGGTTCCTCGTTCCGAAACCAATTTTATAGTAATGTTTCGATTCTTCGCTTTGAGCTTGAAATCATCAAGGATCTCAATAATATCGTGATCCAGATATCGGGTTTTCCGTACATCGAGTTCGAGATAGGTTCCTTCTTCCAGGCGATCTAACTCTTTTAAAATTGCCCCTTTATTAAAAAAGGTCACTTCTTCAGCCAGTGTCATTTTGACCTTGCCATCGGTTGGGTCTTCATTTTCCTTGTGTAGGAAGTGTGAGTTTTTATAGCTTCTGTACAAAACAATGACGACACCTACAGCCAATCCGAGGGCTAAACCAATGAGTAAGTCTGTGAGCACGATCCCGAGAACGGTCACCATAAAGGGAACGAATTGCATCCAGCCGCCATCCCACATGGCTTTAAACGTAGATGGCTTTGCCAATTTATAACCTACAATAAAAAGTACGGCCGCTAAAACTGAGAGCGGAATCATTTGCAATAGAAAAGGAATGGAAGCCACCGAGATGATCAATAGAAAACCGTGAATGATGGCCGACATTTTAGTGCGACCTCCCGATTGAATATTAGCCGAACTCCGCACAATAACTTGAGTAATGGGCAGGCCTCCAATAAAGCCGGAAATCACATTACCGGCACCTTGCGCCAGTAGCTCCCGATTGGTGGGGGTGACGCGCTTCCGCGGATCCAACTTGTCCGTGGCTTCTACACAGAGCAGGGTCTCCAAACTGGCCACCAGTGCAATGGTAAAGGCCGTAATGAGCACGGGTGAGGTAAAGGCCTGGCTCCAATCCGGGGTGACAAAATTGGTCAGCAAGCCCTCGGTATTACGGTCCTCACTTAGCGAAACTAAGTGCTGTTCCGTAATTCCATAATCAGTGCCCTGCGTGAGTACGTAGTAAATAATACCCACAACAACCGCCACCAGAGGACCTTGTACCAATTCAAAGAATTTACCTTTCTTAGAAAGGACACTGCTCCAGAGGATGAGAATTCCCAGCGCTATAAATCCGATCAGGGTAGGGCCTAAGCTAGGATCTCCTATGGCGTTGATAATTTCTGAAAAAGTATTTTCTCCATCGATCTGGAAAAAGGCAAAATCGCCTTCCGGATCATCGTCGTCTCCTAAAAAGTGAGGGATCTGTTTAAGGATAATGATGATCCCAATCCCAGTCAGCATCCCACGGATCACAGAACTTGGGAAATAATATCCGATAATTCCCAATCGCGCGACTCCAAAAAGAATTTGAATGACACCTCCAATGACCACAGCCGAAAGGAAGATTTGGAAGCCCAATTGATCGATAGCTGCAAGTACGATCGCAGCCAGTCCGGCTGCGGGACCGCTCACGCCAATTTGTGAACCACTGAGGGCTCCTACGACGATTCCCCCTACGATTCCGGCGATCAGACCGGAAAATAAAGGCGCACCACTGGCCAGGGCAATTCCCAGACATAAGGGCAGTGCCACAAAGAAGACCACGATACTGGCGGGGATGTCAGATTTTAAATGACTAAATAGGTTTGTTTTCATAAATTGATTTCAATGGTGATAAACGTACCCTTGCGGGTCTTTAAAAATGGAAAATAGGAATAAAAATGCGATTCTTCCCGGAAGAACCGCCGGTATAATGAATTTCAGACCCGTTGTGGAGGCGGCAGAATGATTTCTGGATTTTCATCATCAGCCGAAGAGGATTCCGCATAAAACCGCTGGTCCAAAGTAGTATTCGGTAATGAGGAGCTGGTTTGAGAAACACTCGGTATAAATTCGTCGGAAAACAGGACCTCTTCTTCTTCAGCCTCTCCGTCCAATTGGGTGAGCAGGTATTGCGTTTCCGGTTCGTTTACCTCTAAATAAGGGATAAGCATGGGTGCCATCAAACACGCCATTAGAAGGAAAATTCCCGAGCTGCTGCAGAGCGATCGCGATATGGGACTCCTTCTTCTCATTGGATGGCGTTAAGAACTAAGTCGGTGTAAAACAATTGAATGTTATCCTGATGGGGTGCTACATCAGTAAGAGCAGGTAAATGCTGAGCGAAATAACGTTGTTGGTGCGCACCCTCAATGGCCGTACTGATCAGCATATGTGGATAGGGGTAGTCCGGTTGAATGGCGAGCACCATGCTGCTCAAGCGATGCACCAATCGTTTGTATACCTTAAAGAATCCTTTCTCATTTTCCCGATCTACTGCCTTGGTGTGGTAGGCTTTGGCTCCTTCTGCCACGATAATTTTACTCAAAAGCGCTTCATCGATATAGGAAAAATCCTGGTCCTGATCAATTTGCTGGGTCAGGATATGAAGGGCTTGTTTGAGTTGTTGTTCGGGAGTTGGGAGACTGTTGGTAGAGAAGACCACGCGATATTCCAGCCAGCTCCAATACCAACAAATTAAATAAAGCAACAATTGATGCTTGCTCTTAAAATACCGATAAATGGAACTTTCGTTGGAGCCAATACGATTCCCCAACTTTTTAAAGGTGAATCCTTCGAATCCCAGTTCATCGATCATCACAATGCTTTCCGACACAATCCGCCGACCTAAATCAGAAGATTCAGGGTTTTTCGCATACAGACGTTCGTCCATAGTGATGGTGACGGGTAACAAATCCATAGTCCGTAAAGATAATAGTAATACTATTACTTAAGAATAGTTTAACAAATGATTTAGAATTGCCAGGCAGTTCATGAGGGCTAAAAAGGAGGGTGGACCTTTTCGATTCTTGATTCTTTTTCCTACCTGTTCAGACAGTCATGATGCTCAGCAAAGACTTTAGATCACGTAGCCACTGGCGATCACTCCTGCGATCAAGAGGATGAGCACTAATACGATGATGATCACCGCAGTCTTCGTGATCTTATTTTTCTGAAGAATATACTGATCCGTTGATTCTGTTTTGTCTTTGATAAATTCCGTTTGTTGATCGCTTTCTTTCTGGTCGGTCATGGTGGTAGTTTTGAATTGCAATATACGATACCACGAGGGTGAAGCAGGCGTCTGCGTTTTATAATACTTTACTAAAATAGGGGGTTAAAGACGTTAAAATTGAGGTAAGACGTTGATTCAGAATGAGAAAATGTTTTGAATTCCCTACTTTCAGAGAAACAACCAAAAACACAGCTATGCGAAGCGGAATTCGTCTCTTACTTCTCACACTGGCCATCACCACCGGACTTTATTTTTTCTTTAATGCGATCGTCAAGGCAGAGGCCTTTTTGGCGCCATTAGTGACAGCGATAATCCTTAGTTTAGCGCTTTTGCCGCTGACCCGATATTTGGAGCAGCGCATGAAGCCTTTGTGGTCAGCCCTGCTTTCTACCCTGGTCGTATTTCTGATCTCTGGCGGTTTAGTGGCTTTGGTATCCATACAAGTGGATGCTTTTATTGATGACTGGGACAGTATCCAACGCACCATGGAGCCCAAGGTAGAACAATTCAAAGGGTTCCTGATCGGCAATACCCCGCTGACCCAGGAAGACCTTAACTTAGAGCAATCTGCTCGAGAATTGGTGTCCGGCAGCCTGGCTCCTTACAAAAGATCCGGAAACGTGGCCTTAAGTCTTTTTGGATTTGTAGGCAGTTTTTTACTTTGCTGCATCTATGTGTTTTTCTGTTTGCGCTACCGAAGTAAATTCAAGCGCTTTTTACTGGAGGTATTTTCCAATAAGGATCGTGAAAAGCTTCTTAAAACCATTGATGACTCGGCCATGATGGCGCCTAAGTACATACAGGGCAAGTTGATCCTCATGGGCCTATTGGCGGTGCTTTACTCCATCGGACTCGGAATTTCAGGGGTCAATAATTTTATTTTAGTTTCCCTGATCGCTGCCGCCTTAACACTCATTCCTTACATCGGCAACATCATCGGATTCTCTTTGGCATTAGCCTTGGGCTACCTGACCAGTGGCGATCTGTCGGTCTTGATCGGTATCATTTTGACCTTTACCATTACCCAGTTTGTCGAAAGTTACGTGCTGCAACCCTATGTGGTAGGCGATCAGGTAGATTTACACCCTCTGGTAGTTATTCTCGTGGTCATCATCGGGAATCTCACCTGGGGCGTCATCGGCATGGTGATCGCTATTCCCCTGACTGCTGTTTTTGTCGTCTTCTTGCTCCATGTTCCCGTTTTTAGGGAGGTAGGCATATTACTGAGTAATCATTCCTTTGACAGCAAAGCATAGCCGGGCTTGGCCTCCTGGATGAGGTCCACGCGCTTATCTCCTCCCTGCCTATTGCCTCTTCATTCAAGCAATGAATCAGCACAGGCCATGGCCAATGAATTGTCCTGTTACTTTTTTTTATAACTTCCTGCCTAAGAAACTAACCGTGGGAGCTTATTTTTTCGCTTTCGCGAAAGCTGAATCACTCCTATGCAAATTATCGAAGAAGGTACCTACTACGATGCGATCATCGTAGGTTCAGGTGCGGGTGGCGGGATGGCCACCAAACAACTGGCCGATGCCGGTCTTAAAGTTGCCGTAGTAGAAGCCGGACCCTTTTTTGATCCGGCTGATCCGGCTCAGGCCACGCAAATGAAATGGCCATACACCTCTCCTCGAAGAGGGGCCAATACACAAAGAGCTTTTGGTGAATTTGATGCCTGCTACGGGGGCTGGCAGATTGAAGGAGAGCCGTATACTCAAAAAGACGATACCCAATTTGATTGGTTTAGAGCGCGTATGTTGGGCGGGCGGACCAACCATTGGGGGCGAATTTCCTTGCGTTTTGGTCCTAAAGATTTTAAACACAAAGATGTGGATGGCTTAGGAGATAACTGGCCCATCGGCTATGAGGATGTCAAACCCTATTATGATAAAGTGGATCAGCTTCTAGGAGTGTTCGGTTCCAAAGAAAACCTTCCCAATGAACCCGATGGCTTCTTCTTGCCCCCTCCCAAGCCCCGTTTACACGAATTATTCTACATCAAAGGTGCCCGGAAATCGAATATTCCCGTCATTCCCTCACGCATGTCCATGCTGACCAAAAGAATCAATAATGAACGCGGTGTTTGTTTTTACTGCGGGCAATGCAACCGCGCCTGTCAGGTCTATGCTGATTTTTCTTCGGGTACCTGCTTGATTTTTCCCGCACAAAAGAGTAGGGGGCAGGTAGACCTGTTTACCAACGCCATGGTGCGTGAGATCACGACCAATGAAGAGGGGGAGGCTACCGGAGTGTCGTACATCAATAAGGAAGATCGTAAAGAATACAAACTCAGAGGCAAGACTGTTGTTTTGGCTGCTTCTGCCTGCAGTAGCGCCCGAATTCTCCTCAATTCTAAAAGTGCGCAGCACCCTAACGGACTCGGTAACAGCAGCAATATGGTGGGGAAATACCTGCATGATTCTACCGGAGCCTCCCGCTCTGCTTTTATTCCTGATTTGATGAACCGAAAATTATACAATGAAGACGGTGTGGGCGGTATGCATGTTTATACACCGTGGTGGCTCGACAACAAGAATCTCGACTTCCCGAGAGGCTATCACATTGAGGTTTGGGGAGGTATCGGGATGCCCTCCTATGGTTTTGGTTTCAATCCGAATGATTTCAATCGGTTTTTTAACCAATCGGTAGGGGGCTATGGCAATAGCCTGCGCACGGATGTCAAGAAATACTACGGTTCTGTCCTTGGATTTGGAGGACGAGGAGAAAGCGTGGCCATGGAAAGCAACTATTGTGAGATCGATCCCACGGTGGTTGATGAATTTGGAATTCCTGTCTTGCGGTTTCATTATCAATGGAGCGACTTCGAGCGCAAACAGGCGAGGCATATGCATGAAACTTTTGAAGAGATCATCCATAACATAGGTGGGGAAATGCTGCAAGACCGGCCTACCGAAGATCAGAATTACGGTTTGCTGAACCCGGGTGCCATCATTCACGAAGTGGGGACTACCCGCATGGGCAATGACCCTAAACGCTCTGTGGTCAACAGCAATCAGCAGCTGCACGAAGTGAAGAATGTTTTTATCGTAGACGGCGGGCCCTTTGTGTCCCAGGCCGATAAAAATCCCACCTGGACCATTTTGGCCCTGTCGTGGCGAACTTCAGACTACATTATCGAACAACTCAAACAACAAAACATCTAAGCCATGGACAGAAGGAATAGTATCAAAGCGTTGGTCCTGGGGACGGTTGCCGGTGGCCTGGCCTTACACGGCTGCAAACCGGAAGGGGAAGAGGCCGCGGTAGAAGCGATCAATATTCCTGAAAATGAACTTTTTGGGCGTACTCCCGAAGAACAGGAACAGATCGCCGAATTACAAGCCGAACAGTTCTTCAATGATCACGAACTGGAGACCTTAACGGTCTTGAGTGATCTTATTCTTCCTGCTTCTGATACCGCAGGAAGCGCCTCAGAGGCAGGAGTACCCGATTTTATCGAATTTATGGCTAAGGATTACCCGCCTTTTCAATTGAAGCTGCGTGGCGGACTCATGTGGCTGGATCATACCAGCAATACGGTATTTGGCGCTGAGTTCAAATCGTTGACCGAAGCACAGCAAAAAGAGATTTTAGACGAGATCGCCTTTCCCGATCCGAAGATTCCCGGCAATCAGCAGCCGCCGGCCGTTCAGTTCTTTTCCTTGGTGCGTAACCTGACCATGACCGGCTACTACACCTCTAAAATAGGCATAGAAGACCTGGGCTATAAGGGCAATCAGCCCAATGTTTGGGATGGGGTACCTCAGGAGGTATTGGATCAGCACGGAGTGGCCTATGAACCGGAATGGTTATCCAAATGTATCGATCAAAATACACGTGGAGAAATTGCCCGATGGGATGCAGATGGGAATTTGTTGAGTTAAATTTGTTAATAGTTAGGTAATTACCAGTGTGCTTAGCGAAAACCTAATCCGTAAAGGTTGTAATGATTTCTTCTACGAAGGTTTTCAAATCAATGCAAATTTCAGGGTGGAGCAGTGTTTTAGATATATCAAATTTGTTTACCCCAAATTCATTAGTTATTGTTTCTATAATTTCTTTTCCATCACAATGGAAAATAGGGTCTAAAGCAGGCGAATGATCAGATTGCGTATAATTATCGGGTATCACAATCGAATGCTTTTCTTGAATAAGTTTACGAATTTCTTCTTCCTTACATTTTGATATTCTGGCAATTGCTGATGGGCATATTAAATAACTTTCAATATGTCTTCTTCGCCACTTTCGATATCTTAAAAAGGTCACTTCGTTTTGTTCAAAATCTTTTATGTTTTTATCGCGTAAGACTCTGTTCGTTGTATTTATTTCTTCTCTATCACGATCAATCAAGCTTATTGCCCTTAAACCCTTAATTTCATCTTTCAGAGACAGATACAATTGTTTTCTTGAATCATGACCTGCAGACATTGGCCAAATCACTAAATCCTTGGGCCATTCCTTTCCGAGCTGATTACAAATATTCTCTAGAATGTTTGAGTCGCTTTTATTCTCCACAAAAAGTAGCTTTTTGCTCTTTTGAAGATTATTAATTAGCGGAGAATATTCACTGCCTAAACCTGAAATTAAATTTATCTTTTGTCTGTCATCTGTTAGATATTTCTGCTTTTTTTTGTTTATTTCTAAAACAGCGTTTGCCTGAATATTAGATATAATTTCGGTTGAATGACTAGCTACCATAATCTGTTTTTGATTTCGATCACAAATTTCTTCAAGTTTATTTATAAGATTACTTTGAAGGCTACTGTGAAGATGAGCATCGGGCTCATCTAAAAGTAAGACGTTTATGTGGGGATCAAGAGCGAATGTAAAAACACTCAGCCATTGCAAAAATCCACTGCCCTCAACCATTATGTCTCTCTTACTGTAGCCGTTAAATTTTTTAAAAACGCTACCATCGAAATTACCTTTTGCTGTTTGAATTTTGATATAACTATGATATACTGGATTGAAATTTTCCGCATAGAGCCAATTCCCAAAACTTTCATTCAATACTTTATTCAAAACAAAAAAAGGATCAGTTTCCTTTATAAGTCTGAGTGCGTTTGTCGGTATTTTAGCGCGATCGCCTTTGGCCTCATCTCTTTTCCTTTGATATTCTTTATGCATATCAATAATTGTGTTGCGTAGAATAGCTCCGGCTAATCCCCGTCCAATCATTTTTCTGCGATCTGCAGGCGAAAAATATGCTTCATTTTCAGTAATACCTGCAAAAGGAGGCAAGTAAGCTATATTTGGCAAAACCGTGTTTTCCTCTACGTTAGATTTAGTTGATTTTATGAATAGTCGTTCATTAGCAAGAGCTAAGCCGAACTCTAAGAATTTAGGCTGACCATCATGGCTCCAATGAAGCTTTATCTTTAAATTGTAACCACCCGAAGGCTTCAAATTCGTCCATAGATACTTTAAATTTGGGATGTTTACGGGTGAAAAGTCGTTGTAGTTTATTCCAACTCCTTGTCCATTATATCCAGTGTAAAGAGCTTTTTTCCCTTTTTCAAATAGTATATAAGTTTTACAAAATTCCCAAACTGCAAATGCGTGAAGTAAACTAGATTTTCCAGAATTATTTCCTCCTGCAATAACCGTAACACCTTCTACTTTCAATCCGAACGACTTGTTTTTCCATCTTTTAAAGTTTTTGAGTTCTAATTTTTCTATCATTTTTACATTTTAGGCAATAATAATTTTATTTCATGAGGAGACGATAACAAACGCCACCCACAACAATGCAAACCCAAGCACCCCCTGCAGCAGGGTCGCAAAAGTGTGATTCCGGTAGGCTTGTTTAACACTCATCTCTCCCAGCTGACTGACGATCCAAAAGTAAGAATCATTGGCGTGGGAGACGGTGACCGCCCCGGCTCCAATGGCCAGGATCACCCAAACCTTGCCGGTTTCTGAGTCGAGGCCGAGTGCAGGAAGCAAGGGTAGCATGATGGAAGATACCGTAATGATCGCGACCGTAGAAGAACCTTGAGCCGACTTTAAAATGGCGGCCAGTACGAAGGGTATGGCCAATCCCCAACTGTCTTTAAAATAGGCAAGATCAATTCCCTCAGTCAGATTCGCATACTGGATCACGGTGCCCAGGGCGCCACCCATGGCCGTGATCAATAAGATGGGAGCGGCTTGCTGAATGCCTTTTTCGATGACCAATTGTACTTGCTCTTTTCGCAGCCAGACCAGCCGAAAAGCCAGTAAAGTTCCCAGTAGCAAAGCAATGGTGGGATCTCCGGCAAAGCCAATAAGCCCCCTTAAAAATGTGTCCTCCATGGCCGGAAAAAAGAGCGGAAAGACCGCAGCCAGCGCCATCAATACTATGGGTAAAGCTAAAGGACCTATGGCCATGCCAAAGGCCGGTAGGTCTTCTTCTTCCTGCACATAAGCTTGCAGTTGTGCCAAATCTTCGGCACGGTCGGTATCGCTCCGTCTCGCCAGAAAGTAAGCGTATCCCGAACCGATCAACATGAGCACCAGCGCAAAGAGTCCGCCCGCCAGCAGCAGTAAATACAAGTTATCCAACTCCAGATTAGAGGCCGCGGCCAGGGGTCCCGGCGTAGGTGGCACCAATACATGGGCCGAGAAGAGTCCGGTTGACAAGGCTACGGTTAAAGCATTACGCTTACTGATATTACCTAAAGAAAGCTTTCGCGAAAGCGGGGCAAGAATAACGAAGGCGGCATCACAGAATACCGGGATAGAAACCAGATACCCCAAAGCTCCAACGACAAAGGGCAGTGGGAGCAAGGTCAGTTTTTTAAGGATTCCCTTGGCGATGGTGGTGGTGGCCTGAGTGGCTTCCAGGGAGACTCCTATCCAGGCGCCAAAAAGGATCAACAAGCCTATACTTTGAAACATCTTGCCGAAGCCTACACTGATCACTCCCGGAATTTCGAGGGTAGGGATTCCCAGTAGGAAAGCCAGCGCAAACGCACTGATCAGCAAGACAAAGAAGGGATGCCAGCGCAGGTAGCTGGTTCCCACGATGATCCAAACGACCATGAGCCCGATGTAGAGCAGATCAATCCCCATTTAACCAGTGTTTTAGGGTGTTTTTGATGGTTTGGATAAGCAACTCCCGGGCATGGGTCTTTGCATAATCCAAGGTCATGGCCTCCGTTTTGATTGCAAAAGCTTGTGCTATCCCAGCCCGTTCGAGCAGGTCTGGGGAAACCGATACTCCCCCGGAATAGATCAAGGTCGTTTTATTCGCTTTCTTGGCCAGTGCGGCAATTTTAAAAGGTACTTTTCCGTACTGACTTTGTTCGTCAGTGCGCCCCTCTCCGGTCAGGATCAGATCGGCTTGGGCGATCTTTTCCGGTAATGCCGCATAGGCGCTCAGCAGATTAAATCCGGGTTCTAAAGTAGCATTGAACAAGGCTGCCATTCCTGCGGCCGTGCCGCCTGCAGCGCCTCCACCGGGCAGATCTGTTATATCTTGGTGTGCTTGAGTCGCCAGTAGCGAAGCCAAGTGGGCTGTTCCCAGTTCGAGTTGGTGAATGTCCCTTGGAGACGCTCCTTTTTGCCTGGCGTAGGTATGTGCGGCTCCGGTAGCACCCAACAGCACATTCGACACATCACAGGCAACTATAAATTGAGTTTCGGGAATAGCGGTGTGCATTTGCCTACGATCGAACTGTTGGACGGCACCTAAATTTTTCCCGCACGCCGGAAGGGAATCGGTCTGTGTGTTTTGAAGTTTTCCACCAAGCGCCGTGAAAATTCCAGTGGCCACGTCGTGGGTGGCACTGCCACCAATCCCCAGAATGATCTTGCGACAACCTCGTTCCAGTGCGTGCTTGATCTGCAAGCCGGTTCCAAACGTGGAGGTATGAATGGGATTTTGCTCTGCAGGCTGCAAGAGTGCGAGTCCGCTTGCTTGTGACAATTCGATCCAAGCCGTCTGTTGATCGTTAAATAAGAAGTAGGGCGCACGAAGTGGTCGACCCAGGGGATCCACGGTATCGGTGAAGCTCAGTTGGCCTAAGTTCAGTGCCAGTAGGACTTCAAAAGCGCCTTCCCCACCATCAGAAAAGGGGAGTAGGGTTAAATTGGCGTCCGGAGCTAAGGCTCTAATTCCCGTAGCCATAGCTTGAGCGACCTCCGTGGCGGTAAGACTTTCTTTGTACGAATCCGGAGCGATGAGAATGTTCACGAACTGTTTTTAAGCAGTAAGTTAAGTTTTTTCAGCAAACTCCTTCTAGAGCCATTCTTAAGGGTCCTCGACCAAAAAAAAAGCCTACACGATGAGTGTAGGCCTGCTTGCTGAGTTCCCCTTCAGCAAGCATTTAGTTGATGCTCCCTTTAAACCAATTTTCAAAGCGTTCTCCAAGCAGGGGAACCGGCTTACGGTTTAAATTGACCGCATTGACGATGCCCATAATCCAAAGATAGAGGAGTACAAAAATCCCGATCAGGTTGATGAGCCATCCGATGATAGGAATGACCCCAATAATTCCCAGAGCAATCCCGGTACAGGCCAGACCTACGGACTGACGGATGTGAAAGCTGGCAAAATCATTTTTCTTTTCGTTGTTCATGACGAAGGCAATTATCAAACCTATGATGGTGATGTAGCTAATAATGGCAATGGTTTTTCCTTCTTCTGCCTGATTTTGAGTGGTTTCTTCTGGACGAGCTGTTTCTGTAGTATTCATCGATCTCTTGTTTTAAAATGGTTTCTTATTTATGCGTTAAACTTCTAGAGGTTAACAGGGGTGACTAATTTTAACATCTAGTAAAAGAAAAATCACCACCCATGGCTGCGATCAGTACCTTAATACCGCTCCTGGTATCGGTTGTCTGACCTATATAACTGTACTGAATGTCTCTAAATACATTGCAGGCTAGCTCAGCCAGGGCCTTTTTCATTTGTTCGCTCATGTTGGAAGTATCCATGATAATGATCGCCTCCGTAGCGATCGCGTAGAGTTTCACCAGGGTAAGACCATGAGAGGCAGCAACCCCTAATGGCGTATTACCTACACCAGCCACAGCCATTCCCAAATTCATAATATCTGCCTTACGTTCATAGTAATCAACTACAGCTTGCAGTTCTTTTAATTGTAGGAGTTGCTCCTCGCCACCACCTCCGGTTTGATCGGGAAGTATCCCATAAATTTCCCCTGTTTGAGTATCCATTCGCCAATAGGCTCGTGTGCTGAAATCTTGTGCACACCAGGTGTAGCCCCGATTCTTGTAGACGGTATAATAGAAGTAGTGGTAGTCTTCTTCCAGACCCGATCTATTGAATTGTTCCTGATCTCTCAGTTCCCTCTGAGGGAGTAGGTCTTTCTCCTTCAATAGCGTATACGTACTGATCGAGAATAAGTCCGCTTCAAGTAAAGCCAGCTGCGCCGTTTTTTGAGCCGTAGTGGTGAAACCGGATTGACCGTCCCGGCGCCAGCTGTGATACCGAGAGGTGGGTAAAAAGTCAAAGCTGACTTGAGACTTGCGGTCAGGTAAGCCAGGCTTGAATTTTAGAATCGCCATGCGAAGGCCCTTAGGAATCGTGATGTGCTCTTCGGTAATAGCCTGATGAAGCGGTTGCATCCCGCTGAGAAATACGCTGGGATAACTCAGGCTTCCCTGGGCTAGAAATTCTATGGCCTGTTCCGTATTTCCATCCAAATACGCCTCGTACCAGTCGCGCTGTGAGAGTTGACAGCGCAAATATTCGGTTAATCGAACGGACAGGGGAGCACCCTCCCGTTCTATGGCCAGGGTGGCCGTACCCAAAAGCATTTCGTGAACCTCGAGTTGGTGCGATCGTGATCGATCTGCTGCAGGAGTCGTTTCAGGGTCGTATCCTGCCAGGGTTCTCTGAATGACCGGTTCGTTGCCGATCTTAATCGTAAGATACAAGCCAAGCAACTGGTTACCCAACCAATGGTCTTGGGGAGGAAATTGAAATGTACTGCTGGCTTTCAAAGCACCCGCATTCATGCGTACCTTCAATTCGTGTTCCTGATCGGCATCAAAAGAGTGGAAGGTAAATACATAGGGGGGTAGGGATAATTCATCCAGATAACGGCTCACGGCTTCCAGGGTGGTTTCTTGATCTTCGGCAAAAATGGATTGACTTCCCGTTTGTGTTGCGATCTCTTCAAACCAATCTTCTTTGATATTGTATACATTGAGAAGAAGAGTAGGGGGTGCGTCTGCGTAGAATTTCGCGAAAGCTGGATCATATTCATCATTGTTATGCCCGTCTGTGGCGTAAAGAATCAAATCACTTCGAGTCTGGCACGCTTGAAAATAGGAGGTATAAATAGTCGATCCGGTTTCTTGTAGTTTCACCTCGGCATACGGATATTTTTTTCTGATTACTGCTTCTGTTTGTTTCAGAAAGTTTTGCATTCCCTCGCCACGGTAGCTTATGGGCATGCTTAACGAAGTATCGTACATTAGGAGTACTTGAGGCGCGATCCTGTTTTGGCGCATCAAAGCATTTACCGGAGTTTCATTATCGTGAAAGGTGAAATGACTGGCCTGTAATCCTTCTACCAATTGACCCTGCTCATCTTCCGGGTATACATGAACTTCTACTGCAGGATATGCTTTTGGGAAGCTTTTAATCGTTAGTTGCGTTACCGATGCTGGAGCGCTTGTCTCATGTGTAGTGAACGCTTTTGAATCGGGTTCTGGCAATACGTTATAGCCATCCAGGCCTATGGGCTCCCCTAAAAAGGAGTGCTCCTCTAAATAATTGGTCTCTTCATCAATATCCTGTAAGCTTAGGGATGGCGTAAAGCTGGTGACCTGATTGATGGTCTTCACGGCCTGTTCTTCAAAAGTCATATTCTTTAAGAAGCGTAGCTGTATTTGATTCCCTATTAATTGGGAAGTTTTCCACTTTCCTGAGATCAAGGGTATGGACTCGTTGGGTCTTATGGCATTGATTCCGGTCACGTCGATTTGTACCTCTGGATCTTCTCCTGATTGAACTCTGGCTTCTGATACAATCCCTTGTTCATTAGCCGGATGCAAAGACCCAAAAGGGACGTTGGGATCAAAAACATGCAAGTATTGCTGCCCTTCGGGGGAAGTTACTTCTACGGTAGGGATCCGATCTTCATCGAAGAAGAAACGAACTTGATGATCGGCTTCTCGCTGATCATCAGAGAGATCAGCCAGCAGTCGGTTAGCCAGAGACTTCGCTTGATCTTCTACCTGTTTCAAGGTAGTGACGGATCCATTCTCCGATGACGCGCCTAGAGCCTCCAGCCAGGCTTTAGCCTGACGATCAGAAATAGGGGGGTCAAATGAAGTACTGGGTGTCCGGAATAAAATGGCTTTTACTTGTTCTTCCGTTAAGGGAACTCTTTCGTAGACCACCTTAGCCGTAAAGCCAGCCTCCTGAGCCATACTGCAGAGCAGTTCTGCCTTCTCCCGCGGCGTTGCCATTCCACTCCGCAAGGCCGCTTTGGGACCGTAGCGCATCCCGGTTCCTATAGCTCTAAAGTATTGATCATCTGAGGGGAGTAGGGCCAGATCTTGTGCAATAAAAGCGTGCATGCCTGCCAAATCACCTGATTGGACCAAGGCGGCATAACGAGCCGGGAAATGATCCGGACTTTGTTGCAAAGCTTCCATCATTTCTTCCCAAACCCGGAAGGGAACCTTTCCGCTACCCCTAAACTGAGGATCGTCCTGACAGCTCAGTGTGAATCCGGGCAACATAGCCCCGGCTGAAGCCAGGGCCAGATGGATAAAAAAGCTTCTCCGACTCGGATTTTCTATCTGTTCAGTTGGCGTACGCTGCTGCTGAGGATGGCTGCTCATGATCAGTCGGTGAGTTCATCCAGATCGATTTGCTCGACCAGATCCCAGGTTTCTTCTACGCTCATATCTTTGGCATTGACGGTGACCATAAAGCGCTCGTCGTAGATAAATTGCAGGGTGGTATCGTTGCGTTTCTTGTGATATGTTTGTAAGGCTTTGACCCCATCCCACTCCACTGATTTGCGGTGTTTACTTTCGGTTTCCTCTTCAATGTCCATTTTGGTCGCCATGCCCATCCCTAAAATGAGGGAGCTTCCCATTTGACCGGCACCGTCGATGACCTGGACTTTGAATTGCTCACCCTCCTCTGTTTTATAGGTTCCTTCTACCGAGGCTACGTTCATATATCCGGTTTTACCCACTTGAAACCCGGTACGCTTCATGCCTCCCAGAGTTTCGGGTAACCAGGCTTTTAATTGATCATTGGTCAAGGGGGTGAGTTCCTTCAATTTATCCGTTTCTTTTTTAGCTTCTTGTGCGTGACTGACCACAGTCGTTGCATTGGAAACGGCTTTTTTGGTTTCACTGAGTTTTTCTCGGGTTTCTTTGTCGCAAGAGACCCAAACTAAGGCTCCGGCCATTATAAATAGTATTGTTTTTATCGTTTTCATGATGTTGTATTTTTTAATTAATTATGCGTTTAAAAGAAGATCAAGGAGACTGTTCCTTCTTTTCTTTGAACTACGCGTGCGCGCTGCTCTCCGAAATTCAGAGACAAGGTTTCCGTAAACATATCACCAGGAATAAACATATCACCGGGAATAAACATATCACCGGGAATAAACATATCGCCGGGAATCTGTTCAGGACTTTCGTATAGGGTAAATGTGGTCCCTTTTTCAACGGCTCCCTCTTCTGGATTGAACTCAGAATCTGAGGTGAGTATGGCGAGGAAAACAGGTGTTTCGGGATACTTATCATTGAGTTCAGATTCTCCCCCGATGTCGCCAATCTTTAAATAGCCATAAATTTCTCGCTGATCAGCATCAACTGCTAGAGCATATACCTGAGCCTTAGGATGAAATTTCCCCGGGAGTTTCATCATTTCCCCGTTCTGCGCAAATACTGCGCTTGTGATACATAAGATCAGTGCGATTAAAAATTGGTCTTTAGTTTTCATAGTGTTTTCTGTTTAAATTTATTTAGTTTCCAAAACGTTGATATTCGCTGAGTTCGATGGTGTACTCCAATTGTTCCAATTGAGTACAGCGCATGGTGACGTTGTTCTTCTTTTTATTCTTATCGACCATTTCCATTTCCATCATCAGTCCTTCCTGATCGCCTTGTTTTAACCATGCCGGATCAAAACCTTTGGGCAATTGTTTGCTGGTACCGTAGATATCACTAAAACTTATGGGCGTATCGAAAGTGACGTACATGGTAAAGTGGTAATCGTCATTTTCCAACACATAACCATCGCAGGCGTAGCCCAGAATTTCCTTACCGGCTATTTTGGTCATGGTATAGTCTTCGATCTCTTGATTATCGCCAACTTCAAACTTGGGCATTTTCGTGGCTACAAGCATTTTTTGACCTTCTTGGTCCATCAGCATGACCATTTGTTCGGTGGGTCCGTCATAGATCATGGTCATGCCCTGTTGTACTCCGCTTTCATAAATGGCACCCCAGTAGGTAGCTTCCGGTTTTAAGTAATAGGTGAGATCCAGGGCATTCCCCTTAAACTGTTTGCTCTCCATTTGCAGTCCGTAGGCCCAGCTAAAGGTGTATTGCTCGGGAAGATCTTTAGTGTTGCCGGGTGTGAAATCAACATCTTCTCCATTTTTAGGAAACTCCATATTGAAGATTTTGTCCATAGATTCAGCGGTAGTCTCCTCTGCTTTTTCAGAAGTCTTTCTCACCACGGTTTCTTCTACTTTATCTTCGACCTTCTTTTTTAGTTTTTTCCAAAATTGAGCCTGCACCGGATTAGCAAATCCTAGAAGTAACAGGAACATCAGGAATAAGCGATAGTTTTTCATGTTTTCTGTGTTATGGTTTCGCTTATTGATGATTAAGTGAAAGAAAGGTTAACATCTCGTGTTAAAATTTTTATTTTTAGCCTGCATGTTAACCATGACCCTAAAACAACATCAATGATAAATGGTGATCGTAACCTGATCTCTCGCTTAAAGCATGGAGATCGCGACGCACTGGAAGAACTGTTTAAAGCCCATCGAACGGCCTTTTTTAAGTTTGCTTCCCGCTATGCGGTAGATCAAGAATCTTTAGAAGATATTTATCAGGATGCGGTGATCGTACTGTTTGAGAAGGCCAGAGCCGGAGAGTTAGATGGAATGAGTAGTGCGGTAAGAACTTATTTGTTCAGTGTAGGGAAGTACATGATTTATGCGCTTTCGCGAAAGCGTAAAAAGACCACCCTAATCGCACAAGATGATCTGCTTTCCCATTTGGATCACCAGCGCATTCAAGAGGTGCGTGAACCGGAACCGTTCTCTGCAGAACAAAAACAAGTGCAGTTTCATTTTAAAAAGCTGGGGCAGAAATGCCAGGAAATTTTAAAGCTGTTTTATTATGAAGGCTATACAATCGCAGAAATAATGAAAATACAGGGCTACGATAACGAGAATGTAGTCAAGAGTCAAAAATCTCGGTGCCTCAAATCACTGAAAGAAATGGTTACTAAAGCATGACAAAGGAAGAATGGATACAAGCCTATTTTGAAGGTCGCTTCACTAGTGAGCAGCAAGAGACTTTCGAAACCTTGTTGGAAAAGGATCCCGAAATGAAAGAGGCATTCCTCTTTGAAAAGCAGGTGCAAACGGTGCTGCAAAGGGAAGAGCGAAAAGCGCTCAAAGAACGACTAGAGGCCTTGAGTACAGCAGCTGAACAAGAAAATTCCGGGTCACGAACACGTTACTATTGGGTGGTTGCCGCTGCCTCGATTGCCGCGATCATCGTGCTGACTTTTACTGTTTTTCTACGGCAAGAACAGATTAGTAATGAGGCCTTATATGCCCGTTATTTTAGTCCCTATGAGAATGTGGTACAACCCATACAGCGAGGAGAAGCTATAGAGTCGCTTGAGCAGCAAGCTTTTGAGGCGTACGAGCTCCAGAACTACCAACAAGCAGATTCTTTGTTTACAGAAGTTCAAAAGCGCAAAAGTGATCCTTATCTCAATTTCTATAAAGGGATTAGTTTAATGCAATTACAAGAGTACCAAGAGGCAGCGTTTGCAATAGAAGGATATTTGCAACAGGACGGACAATTGAAAGTGCGCGCACAATGGTACTTAGCCTTGTGCTACCTGCAATTGGATCAACTAGAAAAATCGAAAAGATTGCTGCGGGAAGTACTGGCTACCCAATCCTTTAAAAGCGAACAGGCAGAGGAACTGCTCGATCTTCTTCCTTAGGTTCGACGCCGACTCAAATAATAGCCTACCAAGATCACAAAAACGAGTCCTCCCATCCAGCCTAACCATGGGGTAGTCGATGCGAACTCTTGGGTGTTACCGGAGACAGCGAAGGCCGCCCAATAATAGGGACGCCGCAATAGATCATCATCCTGGTCTTTCAAATAATCAATCTTGGCCTGCTGCATGGCCCTGGACTTAGACATGCCCTGCTTGAGGTTTTCGTAAAAAAAGCTCATTAAGGTAGTCGTCGACTTGTCATTGATCTTCCATAAGCTATTTACTAAAGAACGGGCCCCGGCGTACTGAAAGCCCTTGCTCAAACTCAGCATACCCTCGCCTCCTTGTAACTTTCCGATGCCGGTCTGGCAGGCGCTAAGCACCACCATTTCAGCCGGGATATTCATGGCGTAGAGGTCTTTTACGTACAAGGTGCTCAACGAATCGCGTTGCGGACTGAATGCCAGATAAGAATAATCAGGAAATTCGTCATTGGCGCTGGCATGTGTGGCCAAATGCAATAAAGCGACTTGATCTTTTACCTTTAAAAAATTGGACAGGGAACCGGCATCACCTTTAAAGAGCTGGGTCTCAAAGAGCGAACTAATCTGTTCCACTTCTTGCTCATTGTAAATGAGTTGTCCAAACTGAAAGCGGTCTTGCTTCACCGGTCCTTCAAAAGAAGGCGCAAAGGCAGCCAGTCTGGGTTTATTTTCTATCGAATCTTGTTGAAGTTGGAGCCAGGTGGCTATGGCATCAGAATAGCTGATGACCTTGGAATACAGCAGGTATTGATCGTCTTTGTACAGGGTGTCAAAGGGTAGATAGTAAAGTAGACCATCCGGTATAATGACAAGCTCATCAACTTCGGGAAGTGCCTTGATCGCCGGAGCCAGAATGAGATCATACAATTGGCTGGCCATTACAGGGAACTGATCCTGCTCCTGATTCCATTTTGGAGTCCTTAACAACTGGTAAAAGTTGCGAAGTTGTTCCCGGTGCTCTTCTTGTAGGGGTTGCTTATGAAAATACACCTGATCAGCGCTAAAGCTTAGACTAAAAAGCGCGGTGGGGGTTAAGGTCAAGGAAATGATTCCTGTTTGGAAGGCACCCAGTTCATCCTGCACTTGCTGAATCTCATTGAGGGCTCTCTGATACTTGAGATCGTGATAACGGGGTTTGGCGACACGCAGACTGTCTAAAAATTGATAGTACTTATTTTTAAGGAGAAACAGGGAATCCTGAAGTTGATTTTGGCGCTGAGACTCACTACTGTTAAAGAGCTCTTTTTCTAAAAGCCCAATCTGTGTTTTAAAGGTGGATTCACGGGTACGAATGAATTCGGGGATATTTAAAAATTCAACGGCGCGCGAGCTTCGAATGGCCTCCTGTAGAAAGATGTCTTTTCCAGTCTCGGTGATCTCCAGAGCTAAATTGAGCAGTTTATCGTCCGCTCGTTCAACATAGGCCTGATACACAAAGTCCAGGCTTTTATGCAGCAGGGGGGTAGCTGATTCGATAATAAAACGTTTGTCGAGTTTGCTTTCGAATTCGCGTTTCAGGAGATCGAATAGTTCCAGTACTTCGGGTATCAAAGTGAGGCCTTGTTCCAGAAAATCACCTTCAAGTTCTTGATCAAGTCCTTTTTGGAGGGCTTCCAGTTGCAGACTATACAATTCAAGCAATTGGCGTTTAGAAAAAACGGTTAATGGATCAGGAAAGCCACTTACTTGGTCATTTTTAGCTAAATGGGTATTCGCGATGGCCTTTTTTAGATAGCCAAAGGCCATATTGATCTTATCTTGAGCGAGCGCATTTTCGGCTAGAAGATGATACACCTGGGCAATATCCTGATGCCGACTGTTATTGCGATAACTTGTGTAAAGTTCCAGGGCCTGCTCGTACCTTGCCTGAGCACTATCGAATTGTTTGCCTTTCGCGAAAGCCTCTCCATAGAGCAGTGTAGCCTTTCTAAAAAAAGGATCATTTTCGAGTAACAAGGGCCGGCTTTCCTCCAAAAATTGAATGGCTTTTCCGGTGCTATCCTGAGTGATCAGATTTTGGATGAGTTGGTGATAGGTCGATACGAGGATATTCTTGGCTTCCGGCCTGGTGTTGATCTGATCGCGGTAGTACAACAAGAGTTGGTTGAGTAGAGGATTGGCTTTATCAAACTGATTTTGCTCACTGTAGAGCTGACTGACTAAACGATCAATATTGCGGAGGTTGGCGACTTGTTCAGATGCTGAATTCATCTGGGCCACCAGATTTCTGGCTTGATCATAGTAACTTCTAGAAAGCTCGAATTTACCGGTGTTCTTGTAAATGGATGCTAAAAATAGGAGGGTACTCTGATAGGAATCCAGCTCTTCTTTAGTCCGTATCTCTTGAGATTCCTTGGCGTACTGATCTGCTAATTTTTGAAAGTAAGGCAGCGCTTTCTCAAAGTCGCGTAATTTGTAATAATAGTTTCCCCAGTTGAGGGTTAAGGCATCCCTGTAGCCTTGAGTATCCGTAGTATCGGATAATTTTTGAACATAACTTTCTGAGCGTTCCAGATTATTCCGAAAGGCGTTTAGGTCATAGTGATATCCGTTGGAATATATGGCGTACTCCAGGATCTGCAAGCAGGTGCCATAGTCTTGCTGCTGAGCACTGAGGGCAATGGCCTGATCAAAATGATAGTTAGCGCTATCTTTTTGGGTATACATGATTTGATAGGCCGCATAGAAATGTTCATTGATTCGTTCAGCCGGGGTTTGTGCAAGCGCGTAGGACGTAAAAAAAAGAACCAAGCCAAGAATGCGGATCATAGAGCTACATCTATACAAAATACCCAAATCAATGATTTGGGTAGTAATGTAATCAATTTAAAAGAAAGCCGCATCAATCGATCTCAATGCGCAGTTGATATTGAATGGTTTGTCCGGCGGGTTCAAAAAACTTTTCGACAACGAAATAATAGTTACCTGCTTCCGGGTACTCCATGGTATAGCACTGCCCATCATTTTCACAGCTATCAAAATCAGTAGTGTTATAGAGGACTTCACCCTCTTCACTGACAATAGAAAAAGAAAAGCCATCGGCGCCTTGCTCCTGGAAGGTTGCGACACGCGATTTAGGAGTGGGTACCGGACAGTTCATTTGTTCCGGGTAATCACAAGGAATGGGCTTCGGTGGCGGCGGGACCGGTAAGACGCCGATCATCTCCCAGGTAAAATTCAGGTATTCTTCACTGGTGTTGATTTCTTGTTGCACTTCTTCTAATTGCGGAATGGCTTCATCATTACCGTTCTCTATTTCCAGTTGAAGTGCTTTTTTACGGGCTTCCAGATCAGCCAGGGTATAGGTTAGCGCCGTATGGTGCAAGTGGATTTCATAGGTCACCTCAGCAGATTCCTCTGCTTTTGTAAAAAGTGGATTGGAGGGTTCTACAAGCATCGGTTCGACCTGACAACCCATTAAGGTTGCGAACACAGTGTAGAGTGCAAAGAGATACATAGTTTTCATCGTGTTGGTTTTTTATTAGTGTAAAGTCAGGCTAAGGGTTAACATCAGGCGGCATAAAAATATAAAAAGTATTTAAACCATTGATTTTTAGCGGACCACGGGAGAAGGACTAAGCGCTAATTAAAGTAAGATTCTTCCATTGGACGTGATAGGGCGTAGGTGTTCCTTATCCTAAACTCATTGACAAAAAAATCCCTCTTTAATAGGGTACCACTCAAGAGGGATCTAGAAGTTCTTTGTTGTATTAATTATTCCTGTTTTTCAAAAACAAGTCGGTGTTGACCGGAGACCGCTACGTCATAATCCTGAAAGATCTCATTCTCAACCGCAGCAAGATCGACTATGACGGTCAAAGAATTTCCATTGATGGAATAATCAGCCGAATAGCTCACCGCCTCTCGATTGACAAGAAGGTCGTTGGAGGAAACGGTGTAAGTACCTTCAAATAATTCATAACCGGCGTTACCCACATTGATCGAATAACCCTCAAAGGAACTGGCATCTCCACCATTTTGAGGAATAAAGGTAAGTACGCCCCTAAAGCCACCAAATTCATTGATAGCTCCGCCTTCGGTAAAAGTCACCGTATATACATTGCCATTTTCTTCAAAGTCGAAAGTGGTGGTCGTGGTTACGGTTTCCTGATTGAGGGAATAGGTGCCCACACCATTGATGATCTCGGTGTCGGTTAGCAGCCAGGTACCTATCAGATCGGCATCTATCGCATTTTCATCATCAGAACTGCAGGAAGTTAAGAGTACTAAAAGCACAAGTGTAAGAAGACTTGAAAAGTGATAATTTTTCATAAGTAATCCATTTAGATTGGGGTTAGTTAAGTAACAGGGTACCATAACGAAGGTCGGTCAATTTTAGTCTATGGCCCTGTCTTTATTTGTTAAGCATTCATGTTATCATCGTTCCAAATAGCCTCTATTTTGGCGATTAGATCTAGTCCTTTTTAACCAAAGAAGCCATGAGCTGTATCTAAACACGATTTGCGGGAAGAGATTGACAGTTAATTCAAGAGGACTATTCATTTTTGCAGCTAATCCCATAACTCGAGACTCATGGCATTTCAAATTCCTCAATCCAAAAAAGGCTGGCAGTTTTTGATTCTGGTCGTGGTACTTTCCGTGATCCCCTATTACTTTATTCTTCAGGAGGGAGGCTCAGATTCTCCATTTACCTTGCTCTTGATGTGGATACCTGCGATTGCGGCAATCATCATGAGGCTGCTGCATAAGGAGGGTCTTTTTAAGGGTATTTGTTGGAATCCTCTACGAGACTGGAAGTGGTTATTGATAGGATTGGCTGTTCCGTTCTTGATTGAGCTTCTTACCCTAAGCGGGGTGTTGCTCTTAGATGCTGGGGCACTAAAATCGGATTTCTTTGCAATATCCCATGGAGAGGTGTCTGTAAAAGGAGTAAGTATGATTTTTGGAGCGGCACCTCAATCTCTTCCATTTTTTGTATTCAATTATATTTTTTCTTTTTCGGTGGGTGTACTTTTATACGGACTATTCTTTACCCTCGGAGAAGAGTACGGTTGGCGGGGGTATCTACAGAAGGAGTGGGCGCCAGAGGCCAATCTTAATGGCTTTATTTGGATAGGCGTGGTCTGGGGATTATGGCACTTACCGGCCATTTTACAGGGACATAATTACCCGGAGTATCCCGTCCTTGGAGGATTTGTATTCATGCCTTTGCTTTGTACGCTATTCTCCATTTGTTTTGGGGTGGCTTACCATCAGCGGAAAGTCATTTGGGTGGCCGTGGTGTTTCACGCCAGTTTGAATGTGGGTACCGATATTTCGAACGTAGCCTTAGCATCGGAGACGGTCAATGAACCGATCAAAGATGGTATTTGGACCTTGTTGTGGTTGATAACGGCACTACTCATTGGGTATTTTGGAAAGAAAAAGGCAGACCGCTAAACATCTAAATGGTTACCGCAGGCTCAGCTCAATAACCTGACCATGATTCTAGGATTCCAGGATTTTAACTATTTTGCGATCAAAAATCGATGCAACAGAAGCACTTTCGTTTTTCCAGAAAGGCTCATCGTTCAATAAACAATTTGTAGAGGCCTATGGAATGCGTAGGCTCTGATAAATACGACTCGAGTCCACGATCAGCTCGTTTGTTCAATGCAACGATCATTGAACATCCTACCGACTATTTTTTTTAGTTAACTTAACCCATGAAACTTAGCATTGTGAATTACACATGAGAAGATATGTCCGGGTTGCATTTTTAATGTTCTCCCTGTCCCTTTGGGGACAGGATAACCCTAAAAAAATTCAGTCGAATCAACTGCGTATAGACTCCCTGATCCAGCGTTTGGATTACGATCAGGCCCTTCAACTGGCTTATGATAATCTTAAGATCGCCCGTCTGGCAGAGTCTAAGCTGCTATTGGCCAAAACGCAGACTGAAATCGCTGATCTCTTTTTTAGAAAAGATAATTTCGATTCTACTCAGATCTATGCAGAAAGAGCCATTGATCTAGCAAAAGAACATAGCTGGCCGGAGGTCATCACGCAAGCCTATTTGGCTCTAGGCAACGTGCATTATGCACGATTTGAAGACAATAAGGCTATTGCTATTTATCAGCAAATAGACTCCATCGCCGAGAGTACGGGGATACAACAGCCACACGTGGTGAATGCTTTCTATAATTTGGGAAAAGTGTTGCTTCGATCGTACAGTGTGCAGGACACCACCTACATTGGAAAAGCGGAGGATTATTTCAAAAAAGGTATTGACATGGCCTTGGCCATTCCTGATACTGATGAAGAGCACTACGGCTATATCATGTTGGGGAACATATACGGTCAACGCGGTGAATTTCGTAAAGCCCTCCCGTACTTTGAGAAAAGCCTGACGTATTTTGAGAGTCAGGACGAGGTCAAGAACACGGCTTTAATTTACTGGTCTTTAGGTATTATACAGACCGACCTTAAAAATTATGATCAGGCCGAAGCGTACTACAGAAAGCGGCTTGATCTACTCACCAAAACGGGACGACCCTTGGAAATTGCAGAGGCAAACCGGGTATACGCCGGTTTTTTAGTGAGAATCGGTAAACATCAGGAGGCCATCCCCTACTTACAAAAGGCCTATGACTATTTTCAACGTTCAGATGCTGGATATAGCGGGGTATTACAGGGGATTGTGAATGCTCTGGCCGCGTCTTATCGGGAGACCGGCGATTATCGTAAAGCCACTGATTTTTATCAGCGGGCCCTGGTCATTAAAGACTCCCTGGAAGCAAGAAAACAAAAAGACCTGGCTTTAGAGCTGGAAGCCAAGTACCAGAATCAGAAAAAAGAACAACAAATAGCCTTGCTCAATATCCAGAGTGAGTTGCTGGAACTCCGTCAAAAAAGGCAACGGTCGGTGCTGTTGATCGGGATTATCATTACCAGTGTGGCTGGAGTAGTCTTGTTTATCCTCTATCGAAATCGTCAAGGGACGAATCGCCGACTGAAGGAACTAGATGCCGCCAAATCGAATTTTTTCACCAATATTTCGCACGAATTGAGAACTCCTCTGACCCTGATCCACGGCCCGGTTGAAGAAGAACTTGAAAATCCTGAACTGAGTAAACGCAGCAAGAGCAATTTAGAAATTGCCAAACGAAATACAGAGCGGCTGGCCACGCTGGTCAATCAAATGCTCGACCTTTCCCAATTGGAAGCCGGTTTCTATAAGCTACAGGTAACACCAGGTCCGCTTTCGTCATTCTTAAAACTACAATTGGAATCATTTGCCTACAGTGCAGCTAAAAAATCGCAGCGACTGAACATGGAAACTGATTTATCGGAGAAACAGTACTGGTACGATCCGGATGTGCTTCAAAAAATTCTGGTCAATTTGCTGGGCAATGCGATCAAATACAGTCCAGAACAGGCTGATATTTATTTCAATGCCCGGGTAGAGGCCGATACACTTCTGTTCACAGTCCGAAATACGGGAGTTGCCCTGAATAAAATGCAACTGGGCGCCATATTCGACCGTTTTCACCGGAGCCATGAACAGGAGACAGGTTCAGGAATTGGCTTAGCACTGACCAAAGAGCTGGTTAGCCTTCATAAAGGAGAAATCGTGGCCTCCAGCCGGAAGAATAGCGTCTCCTTTCAGGTGCGAATGCCCGTAAATCGATTGAATTACACCGCTGCTGAGCAGGGTACAACGACAAAACGGGCGGAACCTAGTACCCATCCTCAGGACCCTGAGATTGATCATAAAGAATGGATTGAGATAGAGGAAGTCCATCATTCCGAAGGAATCAATACACAGTTCGAGGAACAAGAAATAATTTTAGTGGTGGATGACAGTGAAGATGTACGCACCTTCCTTTCGGGTATTTTGGAATCGGAGTATCGCGTCATCACAGCGCCCAATGGAAAAATTGGATTTCAGAAAGCCATACAGGAAGTACCCGATTTGATCATCACCGATCTGATGATGCCAGAGGATGACGGACTCCAACTCACTGAAAATTGTAAGAAGGATGACGCCACCTCCCATATTCCTGTCATCATGCTTACGGCCAAAGCCGGTGATGAAAATCGATTGGAGGGTTTGGAAACCGGAGCCGATATCTACATCACTAAACCCTTCAGCAGTAAAATTCTAAAACAAACGATTGAAAATCTATTAACTACCCGTAAAAAGCTACAGAACCGATTCCGTCAGGAAGTCATTTTGACCCCTAAAGAGATTTCGATAAGTTCCTACGACGAACGCTTCCTGGAGTCCCTGCAACAAGTGCTTGATGAGCATTTAGTAGCTTCCGATTTCAACGCAGAGGCCTTTGCTGAGGCCCTCCATATGAGTCGGATGCAATTGCATCGCAAATTAAAAGCCTTAACCGGTCAAACCACTTCTGAATTTATCAGGAACCAGCGATTAAAATTAGCTGTTTCCCTCCTAGAGAACAGTGATCTCAATATTTCTGAAATAGGCTATCAGGTGGGCTTTAATGACCACTCGTACTTTACCAAATGCTTTCGCGAAAGCTACGGCAGTTCCCCTTCTGAATTCTGCCAGAGAAAGTCTTCCTGACACTCTCAAAGTTCCGGTATAACCGGGCTGTTACAAATTTTATATCCTTTGATACATATTTCATAGGCTTCCCTTTTGGTTGCTGCTATGTTTGTTTACGATTGTGAACATCACAAAAGTTTAGAACAAGGTATTAGGGATAAAATCACCCAAAAAGATCCAAAGATTATGGAGGAACAGAGGTATGAGGGGTCCATTGATCAAGTCCCGGCATTCGAGATCTATTTGAACTTAAACAAATTGAGAAAAGGGAATTATAAACTCCTGATCATCAATAAGAATAAGGTGATTAAAAAAACCTTTTTCTCAAAAGAGTAATACAGCACATTAAATAAAACCATCATGAAAAAAATAGTCCTAGTATTCATCGGCATCTTTTTTATAGGCATAGTTCCTGCTCAGGCGCAATTTTGGAAAAAAATAAAGGAGAGAGCGAGCCAGGTCGCCGAGGAGACCATCATCAGAAAGGTAGAAGAAAAAACGGAAGAGAAGACGGAGCAAACGGTGGACGAAATCTTCGAAGCTCCTAATAAAATTGGGAAGCAGAAAGAGGACAATCCGGCATCTGATGAATCCTGGGAAGAAGAAGAACATGGAGATTATGAAGAGCAGGAAATGACCGTCAATTCCAATTTCGATTTTGAACCGGGCAGCAGCATTGTATTTTCCGATGATTTTAGCCGTGATCGGCCGGGCGATTTTCCCTCGCAATGGGACACTAATGGCAGCGGGGAAATTGTAGAAGCCAACGGTGATCCATGGTTCCGACTGACCAACAAATCCATGTATATCCCTCTGGTGAAACGCGAACTTCCGGAAAACTATACCATCGAGTTTGACCTTTTGACTTCGGGCTTGGATAATCGGACTAACTCCCAGGCGTTTATGGTTTTGTTATGGGCGGACACCCCGGGTTTTGATCGCGCCAAGACCTGGAACATGGTTGAAATCTCCCCCTGTCAGTTTGTCCCTTCACCGGGCGCTATTGAAAAGGTAGAAAACGGAAAGAGAATATTACGCAACGAGATTGGAGTTGACTATCGGGAGGAGATTCAAGGTCAAAATCGCATTTCCATCGCCGTCAATAAAACGCGCCTGCGGGTTTGGCTTAATGAAAATAAATTGGTTGACGTACCCCGACTGGTACCGGAAGCGGCGAACATTTTTAAGATCTACACTCGCGGACTAAGAGACAGCAGAAATGTAGACGAAATATACATCAAAGACTTTCGAATTGCAGAGACTGGCCAAGATCTCCGCAGTCAACTCATGAATGAAGGCAATTTTACCACCAATGAGATTCAATTTGACACCAACTCGGCCAACCTCAAGTCTTCGTCAACGTCCATGCTTGATCAAATTGGGGGAGCTCTGGCAGACGATCCCTCCCTTCGGGTCATGATTGTAGGGCATACGGATGCTGACGGTGATGAGGCCTCCAATTTACTATTGTCTCAAAAGCGGGCGCAGGCGGTCAAAACCTACCTGGAAGAGCACTATGGCGTAGATCCGGCACAACTGTTCACCAGCGGACAGGGAGAATCGAATCCCATTGTAAGTAATGATACCCCAGAAAATAAAGCCAAGAATAGAAGAGTAGAATTTATAAAACTATAAACAGAAAATTATGAAAACCACCTGTACCCTTGTTGTGATGTGCCTATCGACCCTGATGGCCTTTGCTCAAATTCGAAATACGAACATCAGTAATCGAAACCTATCACAAAAAGTGATTAGTGGCGTCAATACGCAGAATTTGCAAAAAACGAATATGAAGGAATTGATCAAGATGCCTACCACCACCGTAGATCCTTCAAAACTAAAGGTTAAGACCTATAGTTCCTGGGAAATAACACCCAAAAAGTTGCGAGACAAGGATCTCTACATCAGCGAGTTTTTTGGAGAATACTCCCCCAATACGCTCAAAGTAGTTCCTGAATTGAAATATTCGGGAGGAGCTTATCAGGCATGGACTTTCCTCAAATTAAAATTCAGGGCAGAAGAAGGTGCAGAATATCGCGTGAAGATCAAGCTAGCCCCTGGTCGCTACTTCAGAGGCCATCGTATACTAGCCCAGACGAATGGAAGGAATACACAGAAATATAATGTAGATGATGCTCGAGATGAGGTTCTGATCGTGTTTCGAGGGATGAGAAATCAAGAAGTGTGGATTGGTAATTTGTTTGATGAAAACTCATACACGGCTGCAAACTCACTCGACTATATTCAACCCCTGGCTATTCAGAGCATCAACATAGACAAAATAGGGGACTAGAACAGCCCAGCAACCAATTTTTAATCTAAAATCATCAACAATGAAAACTACAAAGCAACTCCTTTTGATCCTATTGACCCTGGCATGGGTTCATACGGGTCATGCGCAAAAAGCGACCGTCAAATCGGTGAAACTGAATGCCACTTCCATGAATAAGATGAAAGTCAAATCCAGTACCGGATGCCAGCAAATTAGTACGCGTATCGTTACTGGCCTACTGCGTAACAGCGTCACGCGCTCCTTAAAGGTGAAATTGGATCGCGATGATTCTTACGTGACACTGATGGGCAACACCCAGAGATTTACCATACCGGAAAAAGAGGTTCAAGGCCCGGCCCGTAAATGGAAGTACTACGTCAAAGACCTGAATTCCTTTAAAAGCTGGATCACCTTTGACGATAAGCGCAAGCAATTTTACTTGTTCATCGAATTTGAAGGCAATGGCAGTGAGATCAAAGGGGAGTGTCCGGGCTGTTTACGGCGATTTCGTGATAGCCGGGCGCCAGACCTGAATTGGGAAGGGAAACGTGTTGCAAAAATCCATCTTACGCCCATACCTTACGACAATTCGGTAGCCTTCGAAGTAGATAAGGTGGAGCTGGAAGGCAAGTTCGATCTTAACGGTCCGACCGAGTTCTTTTTACCTTCCTTAGTCAAGTTTTTTGAAAACCGGATCAAAGATGGCATTGAAAAACAAGCACGGGCGATTCTAAATTCACCGGAGAACAAAAAAGCCATGGCTGATGGCATGAGAGGTACCTTGAGTATGCTTGGGCTTACCCGGGTCAGCTCTGTGGAGATTACCGATAGGAATCTGTACGTGTGTAATTAAAAGTCCGTAAAACTGCTATGTTCATTTGAAGTTACGCAAAGGCTGGCTACGCCTCAACCTGGGCCTTCCATGCTGCAAATACAACGGCACGGGTTAGATGAAGTGTTTATTTCTAAAAGCGATTCCTGAACCTGATTTTAAGTATCGTTCAAAATCATAGGCAGTCATTTTGCTTATAAATGACGAAGAATGAACTAGAACAAATGGTCGCTTGTCTCTAGTGTAATGGACTTCGCCTCGCTGATGTTCATCCAAACGTCTCCCAATAGGGGACGTGAATCCCGTATAGTAGGTTCCATCTGAGCAGCGCAGAATGTACACCGTGTAAGGTAAATGCATAGTTGGAATTGATACGCAATAGAAAGATTATGAAAAAGTAACAGGGATATGAGCTACTGACCATTCAATTTCCGACCATTTATAAATGCAGAGTTTTTGTGGGGATGAATGGCGTGGGTGGACCTCCGTCCACCGTCTTTGTACTCTGAAGCTTTAACGAAAGAGCAAGCGATCGTCCATCAAAAAAGGCTACTCATGAAAAAAATCCACCGTCGATTTTCTGCAAGAAAGCTAGAATGATTGAATAAAAAACCCACCGTCGCCTAGCCTGCAGCAACGCTTTGGTGGGTATAGAAAAAGCTCCCCTTCATTTTGTCCTTTCATTCAAAGTTCTGGAGACTCTGAGAAATTAGTAAGATTAATCAGTGTGGACCTCCGTCCACCGGAGCTCTCCGGTTTGGATAAAGAACGAAGGACCTTTAAATAAAAAAAGCTCCCCTTCACTTTGACCTTTCAGTCAAAGTTCCGGAGAGCGTAGGTGGAGTCGGAGGGGTTCGAACCCTCGTCCAAACAAGCAACCCAACAGCTTTCTACACGTTTAGTTCCTGTTTAGGTTTTCGTCTGCTTGCCGGTCAGGAACGACCAACGCACAGCTTATCTTCAATTAGGTGTCTCAGGAGCATCAAAGCCCTGCTCCCGATAGGTTTACTTTTACGAAGCCACTAAATCGATTGCCGTAAACCAAGGCCTTCGAGTGACTTCCTGCATGTCCGTCTTACGGACCGAGGCATAATCCTACTGTGATTCAGATTACGCTGCTAGGGCGTAGTTATTCTCGCCGTTTAAAAAGTGTGAAAAATGAGATTTACGAGCTATTTCCCAGCGCTCGACGTGCTTACCATTCGATTAGACTTGCTGTCAAAACCAAATCGACCCCATTGCTAAATCCTACTGAAAACAGTAACAATTTAGACCATTTCAAAGAGCAAAATGTCCTGCAAAGATAGCTTAATTTCAATACCTTTGCGGCCCATTTAAAGCAAAAGCCGTGCCGCTTGCCAGATTGGCAGTAGGTGCTCCATACATGTTTCCTTTATGAAATTCGCCCTTATTCAAGAACGTAAAAGTCCGCCAGATCGTCGTGTCGTACTGAGTCCCACCAAGCTGCAGGAAGCGCAAGCCCAACTTCCAAAAGCCGAATTTATCGTGGAGTCTTCTTCGGTTCGGGTCTTTCCTGATTCCGCTTACGCGAAAGCAGGGTTCGAGGTCAAAAAGGACATATCGGATGCTGAGGTCATGCTGGGGGTGAAAGAAGTGCCCATCGAAGCGCTCATCCCCAATAAGAAATACTTTTTCTTTAGCCATACCATCAAAAAGCAACCCTACAACCGCGACTTGCTGCAAGCCATTCTGGAGAAGAACATCGAACTCTACGATCATGAGGTGATCACCCGCCCCAACGGGCAGCGCTTGGTAGCCTTTGGTCGCTATGCCGGGATTGTAGGAGCCTACAACGGCATTCGGGCCTGGGGAAAAAGACACGGTGGGTTTGACTTGCCCAAAGCCGAAACCTTAAACGATCGGGCTCATCTGATACGCGAACTGAAAAAGGTGCAATTGCCGGCCATAAAGATCTTACTGACCGGTAAAGGGAGAGTGGGTAAAGGTGCGAAGGAAATGCTGGATGCTATGGAACTGCCTCAGATCTCTGTAGAAGACTACCTAAACAAGACCTACGATCATCCGGTTTATTGCCAGATCGATATTGCCTCTTACAATAAGCGGAAGGATGGAGTACGCGGCAACAAACAGGACTTTTTTGCCCATCCGGAAGCGTACCGCTCCGACTTCTTTCGCTTCGCCCGGGTGACCGATCTGTTTATCGCCGGTCATTTCTATGGTGACGGAGCCCCTTATCTGTATACCCGGGAAGATGCCAAGCACCCCGATTTTAAGATCAGCGTAGTTGCGGATATTTCCTGCGATATTGACGGTCCGGTGGCGACCACCATCCGCCCCAGTACCATTGCCGATCCGCTCTACGGCTACGATCCGCAAAGCGAACAGGAAGTACCCTTCGATCAGGAGGGTGCGGTCACGGTAATGGCCGTCGATAACCTACCCTGTGAATTACCCAAAGACGCCAGTGAAGGTTTTGGAGATATGTTTGTAGAACACGTCCTTCCGGCCTTTTTCAATGGGGACAAAGATGGCATCCTGGAGCGGGCCCTAATGACCAAAAATGGGAAATTGACCGACCGCTATGCGTATCTTCAGGATTTCGTGGAGGGTAAGGAGTAGGGGCTATCCCTTTATAATCCCTTCCAGCAAATAGACCAGAGCGAGTCCAACTACATATCAGACTAAATCGTAGCTAGCGCTCGTCTTTGACGTGTGCTTTTAAGGTCTTACTGCCGAACCCAACAACTTTTGGTAAAGATTTCAAATAAAATGTGTCTTGACTCCACACGTCACAGACGGGCGCTAGTGGGAAATTAATCAATTCCTAAGACATCTTTCATAGTTATATTTTTTTGCCTTAGCTTAATTGCCGTAAAAGTCATTTTGACCAGACTTGTCTGCAAAGAAAATTTCAAATAAGGCCTATTGGACATCGTAATGAAGTCACTAATGAAAAAATCCTTATGCAATTTGAATAGGTTACTGTCCAATATGGGAGTCTGCTCGCTGTAACAATACGTAAGGGTAATCATTTCTTTGGATTTATTTATTGCTTTATATTCATAACAAGAACAATCCAAACTCAGTATTGTTTCATTGGCGACTTTTTTCTTTTCTTTTAGAACTAATGAGTTGACAGATACGTCGATTGTATCTGCTTCGGTTATATTCTTATAAGTTGAAATTAATATTCCCTTTTCAGCAAAATAAAATTTAACAAATTGGCCTGTCTCACCGTTACTTTCGTATTTTCGTGCAAAATTCCCTGATTCTAAGTAAAATACACTTACTTTTTCCCCATAATTATAAAGCAACTTTTCTTTATAGTCATCCGGGGCTAAGTCAGTGGTTTCAATTTCTGTTTTAAACTCTATAACACCAGTAAAGCTTTCTTGACCTAAACAAATTGTAGTCAATAGAATTAAAGGATAAAGTGGATATTTAAACAAATTTTTACTGATATCTATTTTCATTGTTGAAACAATAATTTTTGGGTATTTCTGCCCATCCTTTTTTGGTGCTTTAAGGTATTTTGGAACTTCCCTGCCAGCGCTCGTTTGCAACGAGTGCGTTATCAGATTTTACTTTGTACGGTACCCGTCACAGACGGGCGTTAGCGGGGAAAGTAACATTATTAATTACTTTAACAGGGTATGTTATGATTAAAAAGGTGGTTTATTCCAATTACATTTGAAACAATTTATCAAACTATCTGGGACAGGTTTGTCTAGATCTAATTCATGGAATTTTATATTCTGCAAACTATATTTCACAAGATATTTTCGGCCAATATAATCGATTAATGAATCATTTAGTTGCACACTTAAGTATGGTTTTTTAGCGAGACCATAAGCTCCTTCATATTCATTACTATTTATATGAAACTTATAGGTAAACCATGGAGTTACTTTAGCACCTCGTTCTAGTTCAGTAATTTCTCCAATAGTGTAGCTGACCGGGCCATTGGTAAGCAAGTCATGGCGTCTTTGAGTTCCAAAATAAAAATATAAAAATAGAGAGAGTACGATAATAAATACGACTGAATCAAAAATGTTCTTTTTTGTCATTTTCATAAAACAGGAACCCCTAATCGTCAATTTTAATTTTGTAGTCTGTAATTATCAAGTTTGGCTAATAATTAAAGAATCATTTGGTCAAGTGTTTGACCACCGGGTTCAAAAAGGAATTTAAAAAATAAAATTGTCTTTCCTCCAAAAATAAACCATTTCCATTCTCCCGCAGCTACCGCTCTTCTTTGACCAGTGCTTTATCAAACAGTATAAGCCAAAATCCAAAAATATTCCTGTCAAAAAAAAACACCTTGTCAATAGACCTTAGCAAAACTAACGAAGTATGCTGCCGTCGGATTTTGGAATTTATATTTTCTACTTCTGAGGCTAAAATACAAAAGGCACAGCTTTGCAGACCGTGATTCTTGCTATTCTAGACTTCTAACTTGGTACGGCACCCGTCACAGCCGGGCGCTAGCGGTGAACTTTTGATGATAAAGGCTAACTAGCTTTAGCATAAACTTAACTTTTGCTCGGCCCTTAAATGTTAAAACCAAAGGAGGAAGTGTTTATATTTGTGGAAAAGCACTGCATGAATCCAGCACAAGCGTATATCCTGAACGCCCCCGAACCGTATAAGACCATCATGTTACAATTACAAATGATCATCGAGTCTACCGTCCCCGGCCTGGACTTGCGGTTCAAATGGAATGTTCCTTTTTTCTACCTCAACAAGACAAAGACTTTTTGCTTCCTGAAGCATAAAAAGGACTACATCGATCTGGGTCTGCCTTATGGGTATCGCTTAGACAATAAGCACAATCAATTGATCGCCGGTGGGAATCGCAAAAATCTACGTTCTCTGCGCTACTATAAGCCCGAAGATATTGATGAGCAACTGCTTCGTGACACTTTAGAAGAACTGCACGAAATCCGCAAACGTAAATAAGTCTTTTTAGAAGGTATTCACCACCGCCCGTAAGCGGCTGAGGTTGGTCAGTAATGATTCCAAATACTGCAGGTCCAGCATATTGGCCCCATCACTTTTGGCATGAGCCGGATCGAAGTGGGTTTCTATGAATAATCCGTCTACGCCTGCCGCTATTCCTGCCCGGGCAATGGTATTGATCATGTCCGGCCGTCCTCCGGTCACCCCGCTACTTTGATTGGGTTGTTGGAGCGAGTGAGTCACATCCAGGACCACCGGAGCAAATTGCTTCATGGTGGGGATTCCTCGAAAATCGACTACCATATCCTGATAGCCAAACATGGTTCCGCGATCGGTCACCATAACTTGCTCATTATGACTGTCCGTTACCTTGGTCACGGCGTGTTTCATGCTTTCCGGACTCATAAATTGCCCTTTTTTCAGGTTGACCACTTTCCCGGTCTCGGCCGCAGCGACCACCAAGTCGGTTTGCCGCACTAAAAATGCCGGAATCTGTAAAACATCCACAAATTCAGCAGCCATTTGGGCATCGGACTGTTCGTGAATATCCGTCACAGTGGGTACGTCAAAGGTTTCTGATACTTTTCGTAAAATCCGTAGTGCCTTCTCATCTCCAATACCGGTAAAACTGTCGATCCGACTGCGATTGGCCTTCTTAAAACTCCCTTTGAATACATAAGGAATTTTCAAGTCATCAGTGATGCGAACCACCTGCTCGGCAATGCGCAGAGCCATCTCTTCTCCTTCGATGGCGCAGGGTCCGGCCAGCAGGAAAAAGGTATTGGAATTGGTATGCTTTAGCTTGGGTATACGGTCTAAGTTCATGAGATCATCAATTGGCTGCAAAGATAGGATTTTGTTGTGGTTGCTTCCAGCAGTCCTGCTCAGAATTGCCCGGCATGCCGTAACTTTAGGCAAATACTACACTATGAAATCATACGCTTATTTGCTGACCACCCTATGCTGTATTGCCCTATTCAGCTGCAAGGAACAATCCAAAACCGAGGCCAATGCTAAGGAAGAACCCATGACGGAGGCCACAACCCCCATGAGTTTTGCAGAACAACTGGATGCTTCACCCCGTCATCATGAATGGGTGACTTTGGAAGTTGGCGACAAGGAACTCTATACTTTTGTGGTCTACCCGGAAAAGAGTGAGCAAGTGAAAACCGTGATGGTGATCCATGAAAATCGCGGACTCAATGACTGGGCACGTTACTTCGCCGATCAATTGGCGGCCAAGGGATATATCGTTCTGGCACCCGACTTACTGTCTAACGCTCAGCCAGGCATCGAAAAAACCACTGATTTTGAAGACAGCGATGCCGCCCGAGAAGCCATTTATGCCCTTTCGCCGGAAGGCGTGACCAAAGATCTGGATGCGGTTTTTGCTTTCGCGAAAGCGATGGATGCCGGAAACGGAGCCGTTGCCGTGGCCGGGTTCTGTTGGGGAGGTTCGCAGACCTTTCGCTACGCGACCAACAATCCTGATTTAACGAGTGCCCATGTTTTTTATGGCACCGGACCTAAAGGAGCCGAGGCCTACACTAAGATCAAGAGTCCCGTCTACGGCTACTACGGGGGGAATGACAATCGAGTGAACAGCACCATTGACAGCAGCAAAATCTATATGCAGGAGGCCAAAGCCATTTACGAGCCGGTGATCTATGAAGGGGCAGGCCATGCCTTTATGCGTCGCGGTGCCGAAGCCGACTCTGATGCCGCCAATAAAGCCGCTCATGACAGAGCCTGGGATCGTCTTTTGGATTTGCTGGAGAATGATTAGAGCATCAGCTCTTTCAGCTTGTCCATATATCCCCGACTCACGCGCACTACGCTATCGTTGGTCATAGTGACATCGTAGCTCTTGCCGTATTTATCCAGTTGTTTGATCGCACCCAGATTGATGATGGACGAGCGATGGACCCGTAAGAATTGTTTGGGTGGTAATTTTTCTTCCAGAGCGCTGATCCCGTAATTGCTGAGCAGCGTTTCACTTTGAGTGTGCAGTTTGGAATAGTCGCCGTAGGCTTCGATCCAAACAATATCAGCCACCGCTATGGTGATTAATTTCTTATTGCGCTCTACCAATACGCGTTCGGGATAGGAGGGCGCCTCCATGATCAGACTTTGGGTCAGATTCCCCACTTCCTGGGTATTGTTGCTCAATTTTTCGATCGCTTTCGCGAAACGATCCTCCGTGTAGGGTTTAAGTAAATAATCTACCGCGTGCACCTCAAAGGCCTGCAGGGCGTATTTGTCATAGGCTGTGGAAAAGATGATCTGTGGAATTTCTTCCAAATGCGGAAGCACCTCAAAGCCGGTCATGCCGGGCATTTGTATGTCCAGAAAAACAATATCCGGTTTAAATTCGTTGATCACTTTGACAGCATCCACGCCGTTGTTGGCTTCGCCTACCACGATCAAATCAGGAAAGGCCTCCAGGTACTGCTGGATCAAGGTGCGTCCTGCCTTTTCATCGTCAATGACCACTACTTTCTTCATATCGCAAAGGTGATTTTGAGTCCGCGAGGATCATTATCCATCACCAGCAGGGTGGCATCGTACATTTTTTCGAGTCGGAGTTTGGTATTGGTCAATCCAATGCCGGTATTGAAAAGCTGCGATTTGTCTTTGATGCCCACGCCGGTATCGGCGATCTCAAAATGCAAACGATCTTCTTTCTTAAAAATACGAATGCTGATGCTCCCGCCATCGATCAGGCTGGCGAGTCCGTGTTTAATGGAGTTTTCCACCAGGGGTTGCAACAGCATGGGGGGTACTTGCTCGTTCAACAGGTTCTCAGGAACGTCTACCTCGATCTTGAGACGATCTTCAAAGCGGGCTTTCTCTAGACTGAGGTATTTTTCAACGAATTCCAATTCTTCCCGTAATGGAACTGTTTCTTGCTGTGAAGCCTGCAGTTGATAGCGAAACAGATCAGCCAGGGTGGCGATCATTTCGCGGGTCTCTTCCTGCTCAGCAGGTACTGACGCATTGATGGTATTGAAGACATTATAAAGAAAATGCGGATTCAACTGGGCTT
Source organism: Flavobacteriaceae bacterium YJPT1-3 (assembly GCA_029866965.1). Lineage (GTDB taxonomy): Bacteria > Bacteroidota > Bacteroidia > Flavobacteriales > Flavobacteriaceae > Croceiramulus > Croceiramulus getboli. The sequence goes on from CP123444.1 coordinate 1,942,086, forward strand.
TGATGGCGGCCAGTTCACTTTTCATGGCGGCCTGACGCAGTTCCCCTTCGATGCGCAGCTTACGCTGATTTTCCTTAAAGTAGCGGTAGGCAAAATAGACCCCAAACTGAATCCAGAGAAAAAGGGTCGGGATGTACCAATCCCAGACTTCAGCGGGTCCGGTTAAGTGGGTAATTCCCCGGGCATCCAGCCAATCGTACCTCAGTTCGCGAGAGATATAAACGATCGTAGGAGTGAGGAAGAAAATAGCCAGAATTTGGTAGCTCATTTTCTGTTTTCGAAGCAGATACACTCCCAAAAACCAGATGATCACGGAAGCCAATAAGAGGAAAGCGTACTGTCTTCCCGAGCCGTCCCAGTACCGGTCCGGTCGTAACCATCCCCAGTTGTCTGTGCCGAAAGCGAATCCGTTACCATTGGTCCAGAGCACCAATCGATAAAGTAGCGAAAAGAAGAAGTAGAAGAGCACTAATCCGGTAATTTCCTTCCAGCTGATGCCTAAGGCTTTCAAGGGTCGAGATGCTGTTGTCATGGTTTCGAATTTACTTATTTTCTCTCAGATCGATCAAAAACCCACCAGAGCTCTCCGTTCTGAGGGTTGTAACTGATTTTAGCGGTACCTTCGGGGGTATCAACCAGATAGCGCCCACGCACATCCACTTCCTCATTATCGTACCAGGCACGCGCCACACCATCAAAGTAACGAAAGACAAGGCCGGTATTGAAAATCACCAGAATATTCTTTTTGTCGGGATCCTTGGCTTCAAAGTATTCTTTTTTAGCGGTAATTTCAATACCCTTCCTATTCTCACTGTAGGGCTTTACTTTGTTGTCATATTCAACAGTTTTAAGATAAATTCGGCCACTGTCCATACGATATTTATCGGTTCCTTCTTTGTAGTTAGGAGTGACCAAAAGGGTATGTAGTCCGTTAATAGCATAAGGTTCCTTAAGGTTGTCATTGGAAAGCACCATATCGTTTGCTTCATTAAATAAAAAGAATTCCGTTCCTGGTGGATAGTTGATCTCACTTTCCATGCCTTCCCCTCGGTCAATTACGAGATGAGTATAGCTCTGCGCCTGAATCAAAAAGCTGTTGACCAGCATAAATAAAAGTAGAATAGTTTTCATCATATCTTTTTTAAATGTTCGAAACAAACTTAAACAGCAGGTTTTCTCTTTAGAAGTGTCTTCAGACGAATCGTCCTATAGGTCGATGAACTGCCCGGGTCCACTCGGCGAACCATAGGGCCACTCATCGGATAAGGATTGGACACTCTTGTCCTTCTTTGGAGTTTTGGTACAGATAAAAATGAAAACCTATGTATCGTATCATTCTTACCCTATTACTTATGTTTTTGGCCGCTTTCGCGAACGCGCAATCCGTTAAAGGCGTGCTTCTCAACGAGACCCAGGAACCCATTCCGTTCGCCACCGTTTCCCTGAACGATCAGGAAGGCACCTTGATCAAGGCGACCATAACCGAAGAAAACGGAAGCTTCCGCATCCCGGCTGTGGAGCCCGGCACTTATGAATTGGCCATCAGCAGTATTGGTTTTACACCTATTCAGCGAACCCTTGAGATACAGAATCAGGAAGTAAACCTGGGAACGTTGATCATGAGTACCAGTACGGAAAGCCTGGATGAGGTGCGTGTAGTGGTCGAAAAACCTATGGTAGAAGTCCTGGCCGATAAAACGGTTTTTAATGTCGAGAATACCATCAATGCTACCGGGACCAGCGCCTTTGAATTGCTGCGCAAGGCTCCCGGAGTTATCATTGATAATAATGGAGGCATTATTGTCGAAGGGAAATCAGGGGTGCAGATCTTCATCAACGGAAAACTTTCTGTGTTGCAAGGCGAAGACTTAACCAACTACCTGGAAAGTCTACAAGCCACCGACATCGAAGCCGTCGAGATCATCACCCAGCCCTCTTCCAAATACGATGCAGCAGGAAATGCCGGGATCATCAATATCCGCCTCAAAAAGAATAAAGGATTGGGGACCAACGGGACCGCGACAGCCGGTTTCACGGTGGGAAAATTTGGTCGCTACAACAGCAGCGTGAATTTCAATTCCCGGGGAGAAAAAGGCAATCTCTATGGGACCTACAGCAATCGATTTGGTCGATCTTTTGGATTCTTAGACCTCCTGCGACAACAAAACGGGATACAGTTTGATGCCCGCACCGAGAGTATTTACGATCAAAACAGCAATAATGTGAAATTGGGCTATGACTACTATGCCACCGAGAAGAGCACCTTCGGACTTATTCTCAATGGTAATTTCAATAACAGTCACGGCATTAACGATACCCGCACACCTATTCGTCCCATCAATACAGTTCAGAATGATAGCGTGTTGATCGCGAATAATCGGAATTCGAACAAATCGTATAACGCCAATGTCAATCTGAATTATCGTTACCAGGATACCACGGGTACCCTACTCAATGTGGACCTGGACTATGGTCAATACAGCAGTGATCGCAACGTTTTTCAACCCAACTTCTACTTTAACGGAGAGGAGACCAGCATCCTAAGCCAGAATATCAACCGGCAGGAGACCCCCATTGACATTGAGATCTTTACAGCTAAAGCCGACTATGAACGCAATTTTATGGGTGGAGTAGTCGCTTTAGGCTTCAAGCTGTCCTGGGTCAAGACTGACAACGTCTTCGATTTTTTCAATCAACAGCAGGGAAACTTTGTTCTGGATGAAGCGCGAAGCAATCAATTCAAATACGATGAGAATATTAATGCCGCCTACCTCAATTTCAATAAAAAATGGGATCAGTGGAACGTGCAATTGGGCTTACGTATGGAGAATACCATTTCAGACGGGCGTTTGGAAAGCAGCCAGGAAAATGTAAACGATCGGGTAGAGCGGAATTACACCAATTTCTTCCCCAGTGGTGGATTGACCTATCAATTGAACCGTAAAAATCAGTTTGCTTTGACCTACAGCAAGCGCATCCAACGTCCCAATTACGCCTCGTTGAACCCTTTTGAGTTTCAATTGGATGAATTGAGCGGTAGCCGCGGGAACCCCTTCCTGCAGCCACAGTATACGGATAACATCAAGTTATCTCATACGTTCAACTACCGATTGACCACCTCGCTGAGTTATAGCTACATCTCCGACTTTTTTGCGCGGGTCACTGTGGCTGATGGGGAGCGAAGCAACTTCCTGACCACCCTCAATGTGGCCAATCAGGAGATCATTAATTTGGGTATCAGTTATCCTAAAAAGATCAACGACTGGTGGAATGTATATCTGAGTCTCAACGCCTATCAGAGTCGGTATATCGCCACAAGTCCGGAGTTCCTTCCGGTGACCCAGGAGACCTTAAGTCTCTATGCCCAGAATACCTTCGAACTTCCCGCCGGATTGCGCATGGAAGTCAGCGGATGGTACAGTTCGCCCTCCGTATGGGGAGGTACCTATCAAACCCGGTCTTTAGGGTCACTGAACCTGGCGTTCCAGAAAAAATTTGCTGACGATCAATGGACAGCCCGACTCGCTTTTAACGATATTTTGTTCACCTCACCCTGGCAAGGAACCACTCAATTTGGAGATCTGTTTATCGATGGAAGCGGGGGTGGAGACAGTCGCAATGTTGCTTTTAGTCTGAGCTACAATTTTGGAAGCAATGAGATTAAAAAGGCCCGAAATCGCAAGACCGGATTGGAAGAGGAGCAGGATCGCATTGAGTAGTAAGGTGTTGAACCCCTGTAAAATAGGGTGGTCCTGGATAGATAGGATAAAATAATAGTTTGCCTTTGGGAGAACGAAATAACCAATAATTAAGTGTATCTTTGCGCGCCGAAAAACAGGCCGGATATGGAAATCAGAAATATTGCAATCATTGCCCACGTAGACCACGGTAAGACCACCCTGGTCGATAAGATCATGTACCACTGTGAGCTCTTCCGTGAAAACGAGAACACCGGTGACCTGATCCTGGATAACAATGATCTGGAGCGTGAGCGTGGCATCACCATCACCTCTAAAAACGTAGCAGTTACTTATAAAGGAACCAAGATCAATATCATTGATACTCCGGGTCACGCCGACTTTGGCGGTGAAGTGGAGCGCGTATTGAACATGGCTGACGGGGTATTGCTTTTAGTCGATGCCTTTGAAGGGCCCATGCCTCAGACCCGTTTTGTATTGCAGAAAGCGATCAACCTGGGCTTAAAACCTTGTGTGGTCATCAACAAAGTAGATAAAGAGAACTGTACTCCAGAAGAAGTGCACGAGAAAGTTTTCGACCTCATGTTTGAATTGGGAGCGGAAGAATGGCAATTGGATTTCCCAACTGTTTACGGAAGTGCCAAGAATAACTGGATGGGGGAAGACTGGAAAGAGCCCACCGATTCGATCGAGCCGTTATTGGATATGGTGATCGAGCACATACCGACTCCAAAAGTAGAAACAGGAACACCTCAAATGCTGATCACCTCTTTGGATTTTAGTACCTACACCGGTCGAATTGCTATCGGTCGTTTGCAGCGCGGAGAATTGAAGGAAAATATGCCCGTAGCCCTGGTCAAGCGCAATGGAGATATCCAAAAGACCCGAATTAAAGAATTACATGTTTTTGAAGGCATGGGGCGCAAGAAAGTAGCCAGTGTCATGGCCGGTGATATTTGTGCGGTAGTGGGTCTGGAAGGTTTTGAGATTGGCGATACGATAGCTGATGCAGAAAATCCGGAAGGATTGAAGACCATCGATATTGATGAGCCTACCATGAGCATGCTCTTTACCATCAACGATTCCCCCTTCTTCGGGAAAGATGGAAAATTTGTTACTTCCCGTCACATCAAGGAGCGTCTGACCAAAGAATTGGAAAAGAACCTGGCTCTTCGCGTGGAAGAAACAGACAGTGCAGATAAATTTATGGTCTACGGCCGTGGAGTCTTGCACTTATCAGTCTTGATCGAAACCATGCGTCGGGAAGGTTACGAATTGCAGATTGGACAGCCTCAGGTGATCATTAAAGAGATCGACGGGGTGAAGTGCGAACCGATTGAAGAATTGACCATTGATTTACCGGAACACGTTTCTGGGAAAGCAGTGGAGATGGTTACTATGCGTAAGGGAGAAATGTTGAGCATGGAAGCCAAAGGAGAGCGCATGGTGTGCGAATTCTTAATTCCATCCCGAGGGATCATCGGTCTACGAAATCAGTTGCTCACGGCCACCGCTGGAGAGGCTATTATGGCGCACCGCTTTAAAGAATATCAACCTTTAAAAGGAGCCATTGCAGAGCGAAATAACGGTTCTTTGGTCTCTATGGAGAATGGTCAGGCTATTCCTTATTCCATCGATAAGTTGCAGGACCGTGGTAAGTTTTTCGTCGATCCGGGAGAAAGTATATACGAAGGACAGGTGATTGGGGAGAACAGTCGGCAGGATGACATGACCGTCAATATTACCAAGACCAAGAAACTCTCTAATGTTCGTTCTTCAGGAGCTGATGATAAGGCACGTATCGTGCCTGCGATCAAGTTTTCTTTGGAGGAGGCGTTGGAATACATCCAGAAAGATGAATATGTGGAGGTTACTCCAAACGCATTGCGTTTGCGTAAGATTTATTTGAAAGAGGTAGACCGCAAGCGAAACAAGAGCTAATACGCTAAATGTTTATTAAAGTAAAGCCCGCAATTTTTTTCAAATTGCGGGTTTCTTATTTTTAGCGGCTACCAAATCACTTCATTATGCGTTTTTTACTGTTCAGTTTACTATTGATTTGTTTTGCTTTCGCGAAATCGAGTGCGCAAGACTTGCCAGCTCGCAAGGCAGGTTCACAATATAGAGGTAATGAAAGCGATCAGGTACAGATCGATCCCAGAGCCTATGAAACGGATCGTACCTTGTGGCAGGATTTCACCTATGACATGGGCAATGTCTTCAAAAGCACCGGTTTCGCTTACAGTCGGCCATTGTACTGGCAAGGCGATGATTTTCTAAAGTTTGGAGGGGTAGCCGTGACCACTTTCGGGCTGTACACCATCGACACGGATATACGACGGGAATTTGGCGTACAACGGGATTATATACCCGAGCCTATTCTTGATTATGGGACGTACGCGGGAAATCCGCAGAACAGTTACGGCGCTATGGGTGCGGTGTATCTGTACGGTTTGTTCACCCGCAATGAGAAGCTACGACGAACCGGGGTGTTGCTGATCGCATCAGCGACGGCTACGGGATTTGTACAGCAATTGGCCAAGTCGGCTGTCGGTCGCGCCCGCCCGGAGGCGGGCTTGGGGAAGCACTTTTTTAAGCCTTTCGGCGGAAGTTCGGCCTACCGGTCGTTCCCTTCGGGACACACGGTACTGACGTTCACCAGTGCCCATGTGATCGCCAAGCAGTTTAAGAGTCCCTGGGTCAAAGCCGGAATCTACGCGGTAGGCTTGATACCGGGACTGTCCAGAATTTATAATGACGCCCATTGGGCCAGTGATGTCTTTTTGAGTCTGGCCATGAGTTACTTTATGGTGGAAGCCATAGATTTTTATCTCGATCGCAAATACGCTCAAAAATACAACCCTAAAGAGCCTCATTCGTCTACGCTCAGTTTGACCTTTGGCGGAGGTGGGATAGGAGCGGTGTATGCTTTTTAAGGAAAATATCGAAATGAAAAAAGCGACCACTCGGTCGCTTTTTTTGTTTTTGTACCCGGAATGGGAGTCGAACCCACACGCCACGAGGACACACGGCCCTCAACCGTGCCTGTCTACCAATTCCAGCATCCGGGTAGGATGTATTTTAGGAATCTCAATGAGGGCTGCAAAGATAAACTTCGAAAGGAAATAATGAAATTTAAAACCCGGGAATTCTGCTAGTGATTTCTAAGCGCTTCTATCAATTCCTCTTTGTTCATCGTACTGTAGTTATCGATGCCGATTTCTTTGGCCTGCTCCACCAGTTCTTCCTTGGTTCGCTCTTCATAAGGTTCAGCCTTCCCGCCTTTTTTTCCGGCATTTTCGGTGTTGGCGATACGGGCGGCTTTTTCTTTGCTCATGCCTTCCTCGCGCAGGGCTTCGTATTGTTCGTCATTTTTGATGGAGTTTCCGTGGTCTTTAGCCATAACGTGAATATTTAGAGGAAAAATACGAAGCCAAATTCGTCTACGGCTTGATTTAGGGATTCTCTAACATCGACTGCGTCGTATTTTTTGAAATTCTTAAGGTTTGCCAGGCTAAATCTAATTCGCGAAGGCTTAATTTTAAGGGCTATGAGATCGACCCCTGCAGATCGTTTTATCAATCGAGTGGGTGCTTTGGTGGGTGATTCAAAGTCCCAGGGAGTGCTTTTAACCATCATGGTCCTGATCGCTCTCGTTTGGGCCAATTCCCCTTATGCCGATGCCTATTTCCATTTGCTGGAGCAGGATTTTACCATTGGTTTGGAAGATTATGCTCTGACGGAAAGCCTCCACAAATGGATCAATGACGGCCTGATGGCTCTTTTCTTTTTTCTGGTGGGTCTGGAGATCAAGCGGGAATTCATTTCCGGAGAACTCTCCACCTGGCGCAAAGCCGCGGTGCCGGTCATTGCCGCTTTGGGTGGCATGGTCGTGCCCATCGTATTCTTTTTACTTTTCAACTACGGAACGGAGGCCTCAGCAGCCTGGGGGATTCCTATGGCTACTGACATTGCTTTTACACTCAGTTTGGTGGCGATTCTGGGTACGTTGGTTCACAACAATTTAAAGGTATTTCTAACTGCCCTGGCCACGGTAGACGACATCGGCGCGATCTTAGTGATCGCCTTTTTCTTGACTCCTCAGGTCGATCTGGGTGCATTGATTGCTGGCTTTATCTATCTGGGCATCATGACCGGAGCCAATCTACTGGGAGTTAGGAACATGTGGTTTTACATCATTGTAGGCGTTCTTGGCTTGTGGGTAGCCTTGCTGCTTTCCGGTATTCATGCCACCCTGGCCGGAGTACTTGGGGCCTTGACCATTCCGGCACGAAGAAAAGTCACCGAACGCGAATACCAAGAGAAATTAAGGCAATGGACCCGCGATTTTGACAACGAATCCACCAACGAATACGCCTTACTCACGGAAAATCAGGATCAAATTATCCAGCAGGTGGTTTTAGCCAGTAAAAGAGCCAGCACTCCACTGCAACGGGTAGAACGCAAATTGAGTCCGTTGGTCTCCTACTTTATCATTCCCTTGTTCGCTTTCGCGAATGCGGGGGTCCGCATAGAAGGTGACTTCCTGAGTATGCTTTTCCATCCATTGAGTTTGGGAATCGTCGTGGGACTGCTGGCGGGGAAATTGATTGGGGTATTTGCTTTTTCCAAAGTGGCAGTTTGGGCTCAATTGGGCAGGTTGCCGGAGCAGACATCCTGGTCTGGTATCGCTGGCGCCGGTATGATGGCCGGAATTGGATTTACCATGTCGCTCTTCATAGCAGAATTGGCCCTGGATGATGAACGCTTGCTGCAAATCGCTAAAATTGGAATTTTGGCCGCTTCTTTCCTGGCCATAGTCCTGGGAGCTTTATGGTTTGTGTTCCGGAACAGAAATGTAGAGGTGTCAGTAGATGAGGTATCAGTAGCCAAAGAGTAAACCCTAAACTGTCGCTCCAAAACGTCGCTTTTTGTCACTGCTGGAGCTTCCCTACACCGATTGACAGCCCGTACTTTTAAAATTCGGATATTGAAAGTACCTTTAAGAATTCACACCTAAGCCTTATGAAAAGTCATTGGATAGTTACCTTTTTGCTCTTGATGCTGGTTTCCTGGACGGGAGCTCAAAACGACACCGAAGTGGTCGTTTATTACGATACCTCCCTTTCCATGCAGGAGCGCAATACGTTCTCAGAATTTGATCAATTGCAGCAGACCTTGTCGTCCTATACCTCGAGTCGGCTAAAAGTGGTGCAGTTCAGTAATGCCATTAATCAAGAAGATCGTTATGCCATTAACCCGGAAGACCTGGCTCGTCTAAGCAGCGATTTACAAAGGGTAATTTATGACGGAGCGACTGATTATTCGGTCATAAATCTCAATCAATCGGCTCTGCTTTACGTCTTGATGACCGATGGCCGCTCGCTCGGCTCCAACTGGCCTCAAACAGCAGATGCTCCAGTATTTGTGATCAATTCTACGGAGCGTCGGAATGCTAAGGCACTACAAGCGCTGGCTACTGCTACCAAAGGACAATACATCGATCTTTTTGATGCGAGTAAGGAGGCTAAAGAAGCCGTGGTTTTGCGAACGGTAAGTGGGGTGGTTTATGACAACGACGGACCTATAGCGGAAGCTACGGTCAGGGTTCGGAATACGACCGTGAGTACCACTAGCGATTCCCAGGGAAATTTTACGCTGGAAGCTCCGCAGGGTGCCGTATTGGTCGTTTCTTTTACTGGCAAGAAAACCCGGGGAATACGAATACAAGATAGAAGTAATTATGACATCAACATGGACTATCTGGATGAGAATCTAGAAGAGGTCATCCTGACGGCCACCTCGGGAACCGAGGAGCAAACGGAGGACCTGGGTCTGGGCGAAGTGGATAAACGCAGTTTGGGCTACGCGGTCCAGTCTATCGATGAAGAAGAGATCAGCGCCGGAGATACCGATATCGTCCAAAGCGTCAGCGGTCAATTTTCGGGAATCAACGTGCAGAATAATCAGGACCTCAGTCAATTTGTGGGTCGGGGTATTGCCCAAAGTATTCAGGGCGATTACTACGGATTGATCGTGGTGGACGGCGTACCCATGCAAAAATCAAATTCCCGAACGGGAGATATCTTTAGCCTGGCGAATATCGATCCGCAAAATGTGGCTGATATTACCGTACTCAAAGGATTGGCCGCCACCAACCGCTGGGGTACCCTGGGTCGTAACGGGGTGATCCTGATCAAGACTAAAGCCTTTGCTTCCGGCTCCGGGAATAAGGGGAAGGAGAAGCGACTGGGCACTACGGCCACCTACAGAGGAGGCGCGCAGGAACTGGCTGCCTTGCCCAAAGCGCCTTATATCGAGGTACTCAAGCAGGCTACCACTATTGATGAGGCTTACGAAGCCTACATCGCCCAGCGCAAGATCCATGGAGATAAATCATCGTTCTTCTTGGATGTAGCCACTTACTTTAAAGGTTGGGAGAACGACTACCTGAGCGCTAAGATTGTGTCGAATACCGTAGAACGTTATGAAAAGGAAATTCCCTTGCTTCGGGCGACCGCCTATTTTTATCAGGATATAGGAGCCATGAAAGAAGCGGTGCAACTCTATGAATACATTCTCGAGTTGGAGCCCTCCCAGGCCCAATCGTACCGAGATCTTGCGGTGGCCTATGACCTGGCGGGATCTTATGAGAAAGCATTGGAGCTGCACAACCGAATTGTACGTCTAAAGCAGACCGGAAGTACCCTATTTAACGGCCTGCAAGAATCGCTGACCTATGACTATAAAAACCTGGTGGCACAACATGGCTCGCTGCTGGATGCTTCCAAGATCCAGCCGAAATACCAATCCAATGCCACTTTGCACAAACGCATCGTAGTAGAATGGAATGAACCTTCGGCCGAATTTGATCTGCAGATCGTCAATCCCCAACAGCGTTTCTTTACTTGGTCTCATACACGCACGGCAGAATCTCAGCGCATGATGCAAGAGACCAAACAAGGGTATGCTTTGGAGGAGTATTTTCTAACCCCTAAAGATCAAGGCACCTGGATGTTTAATATGAAACGCATAGGAGATCCCGGAGTGATGAATCAACCTCTTTACGTCAAGATCACGGTCTATTCCAACTTTGGTCAGCCCAATCAAAAAGAAGAGATCCGAATGGTACAGTTACCCGATAACGGCGCCATGGCTACGGTTTTGAAGATTATCGTTTAGTGGCATAGGCAATGATCATCAAAGGTGTACTATTCTGATAAATAGTGAGTTATTTTTGAAGAAATAGCAATTATTCTAGCGTTTGGCATGATAAATGTGCGTAATATGTAAAAAATTAACATAATTATGCAGAAAAGACTAATCATTACTCGCCTTATTTTAATTCTCCTTCCCATGTTTTTGCTCTGTACTGCTATTCAGGCTCAGAACGATCAAAACTTCCGATTACAAGGGCAGGTCACCTACTTAGAAAAGCCTTTGCCTGATGCCAGTGTCCTTGTTGAAGGCACCAAGCGCGGTACGTTGACGGATGATGGTGGATTTTTTTCCATACAGGTGAAACCAGGAGATCGGTTGGTGATTAGTCGTGTTGGATTTCGACCTCATACCGTACGAGTGAGTGAAAAAGATACAGCAATGACAATTGCTATGGACGATTATTCGGAAAGTCTGGATGAAGTTACGATTACAGCTAAGAAAAGTTCAGACACCCTTCAATTTGCGGAACGATTGGATTACGATTTTAGACTGCGCGATGGAAGTATATTGAATCCAAAACGGAGCGCCAGTTTAATACACTATATGGGCAACGAAGAATTAAAGAAAAGATCAGCGGCAGGTTTACCTGAATTATTGGGAGGTAGATTCTCTGGGGTGGTCTTCGACTTAAAATCAAATTTGCTTTTCATTCGTGGCGTCCCTGCTTACTACATTATTGATGGGGTTCAATTTGCCTATCCTCCAGCCATTAACTTTGAAGATATAATCCATCTGTTCATTCTTAAGCAAGAAAAAGCGGTTGCTGTGATCACTAAATTTAATCCACAGTATCGGGAGAAGCTGTTTAAACAGCGACAGGAAAAGTTACTGAACAAGAACATATACACCGCCGATGATCAGGCTCGTGGTTCACTTCAAGCCATCACTGAGCTCAGTGCTGACCTTCCTGACCGTATGGAACAACTGAAAGCGGAGGCCTATATCCAACAACAGGCAGATCAACATCTGGCGGCCATCGAGAATTACGAGGAAATTTTCAAGCAGCGTCCTACCTACGCACAGTCGTATCGAGATTTAGCCAATGCCTATCTGGAGGCGGGAAAATACGATCGGGCCTGGCGTTTGTACATGGCTTATGTATTTAATCATGAACTCGAGAACCAAGAGGGGATAGGAGAGATTTTATACAGTGAAATGGAATGGCTTTATTTCAATAAACTGCAGGCCAGTAAGATCAAACAGACCTTCGAACCTATTCATGAAAATAAAAAAGATTTTGAGCGAGACATACGTCTGGTGTTTGAATGGACAGATTCAGAAGCAGAATTTGAGCTGGAGTTTGTAGGTCCTGATCAGCGGGTATTTAATTTTGAGCACAGCTACCGTGCCAACTCAGAGTTACTTCAGAAGGAAAGAAGTATGGGTTCCAGTAGCAAAGAATTCAGCATCGAAGATCTGGGCGATCAGGAATGGCTGGTTAATTTGACCTATCTGGGCAACAATAAATCCACTCCTTCTTATCTCAAAGTGACGACTTACTACGATTGGGGAAAACCAACCCAGTTTAGTGAAGTCCAGGTTTTTCCTTTAGAAAAAATGAATTTGAAATGGCAGTTGCTTAAACTTTCGTCCAATGTAAGGGCGCAACAGGTCAGCAGGTAATGCGATTGATTTCTTAGAAGAATATCAGTCTACCGACCACTGACGGTGCATTCAAGCTTTAACGAGTCTAATCCAAAACATTAGATCCGAACGGTGTAATTACCGGACAACCGCGCCATGGCCAAGGTCTTAAGGATTACCGTATAATTTTTTTAGCGTATATTTTACAGTAATTCCCTAATTGCTAATTTCTTAAGCCGATTTAGGATGGAGAAAGAAGTAATGGGTTGTTAAAAACTGAGTGCTGAGTTTTGCTTTCCTGACCGTTTAGTTCAGGAGCGTGAGCTATTTACTCCCAATAATACGCTTATGTTCCGATCCTTCTTTTCGTCCTCCACTGTCTTTATCGTATTGCTAAGTACACTGGGTAGCACGAGCCTACAACCGGTACTCGCTCAGAGCCAAACCATCCAGATGGAGGGAGTGGTTACTTTCCAGCAAGAGCCTTTACCCGATACCAATATCCTGATCAAGGGAACCACCCGAGGTACCCAAACCGATAAAAAAGGACGTTTTGCCTTGGAGGCTCAGGTGGGGGATGAGTTGATCGTTAGTCACGTGGGTTTCAATGATTTTAAGCTAATCTTAACCCAGCAAAGCACCAGGCTCTCCATCGACATGGACGATTATGTAGAGTCGCTGGGAGAAGTGGCGGTCAAAGCCAAACGTAAAAGAACAGATACTCTAAACTTTAGTAAAAACTTTGATATTGATTTGGAAACTTCCATTGGTAGGATTAATCCAAAGAGAATAAATGGCCCGGTCAAATACATGAGTGGGAAAGAACTGCAAAAGATAGCAAGTCCTCTCTTAGAAGATGCTTTAAACAGGTATGCGGGTATGGTCAGAGGTGGGGAAAAATTAATTGATAAAAGATATGGGATCACGTATAAATTTGATGTGGATGGATTTCTTTACGAAACCGCGCCGCCAATCTCATATGCTGATGTTGTACATGTTTTTGTAATCAGAGCAAAAGGGCTTGTTATCGTGAGAACGACAAAAGCTCCAGAAATAATTGCTCTTGAAAAAAAGCGTAGAGCCGCTAAACTATTAAATAAAGATTTTTACAACGCAGATGCCCGTCCCTTAGCTGATGGGTTGTCTTTTTCACAGCAAACTGCTACAACACCAAAAAAAACATTGGAACTTCAGCGTATTTTTGGGACGATCCGCTACCTGGGCACTCCCGTAGTGGATGTCCATATCCGTACACAAGACGGAGGGGTACAAACAAAAACGGATGATAACGGTTTTTACGAGCTGAATGCGGTAGCTGGAGATGAACTTCACTACAGCCATGTAGGATTCAGAGAGGTTCATTTGGTGGTGGAAGAGGTGACCTCCAGGGTCGATTTGCAGCTGGTCCCTGCGGAAAATGAACTGGACGAAGTGGTCATTACAGTGACCCGGACAGACGGCACGGTTCTTAAGGATTTTCAGGCCAAACAAACCGAATTCAATACCCTGCGCGGTAATTATGATCCTGAAAAAGCAGGCTTTGCCATTGGACAGATCGATGGGTCCGATATTAGTCCGATCTACTCCTCCCTGAAAGAAGCCCTGGTAGGTAAGGTATCCGGCTACAGCATCAATAACACCAATGGAAAAGCGTATCTACGGGGAGCGAACGGCTCCTTGACCCAAGACTATCCTGTCGCCTGGGAAGTAGATGGGGTGTTCACCAATGACGAACCCTTGGGCTTGGACTTGAATCAAATACAGGATATCCGTGTACTAAAATCCCTGGCAGCGACCAATCGCTACGGCTCTATGGCCTCGGGAGGGGTGATCGTAATCAAAACGAAGATGGGTAGTTTTGACGCCAGCACCTCCAGAGCTGCTGTAATGGCGGAGAAATACAGAAATAATGAGCGGTATAGTAACGATGCCAGAGCTATCGATCCAGGCTACATAACCGCGAATACCCGTGTAGAAAAGCTTCTCGCCCTGGAAGATAAAGAAGAGGCCTTTGCGTTTTATAGTGTGGAACTCAAAGACCAAATGGAGGACTACAGCAGTATGATATTTTTGGCTCAAAAATTTGTCACTCAACACAAGGACATTGCTCTAGCGAGAGAAATATTAATGGACCTGGCCCAAAAACATGAGGCCAATCCCGAGATTCAGAAAGCCATCGCATACCACTTTCAAGTACTCGGGATGCCCCGGGAGGCGATCACCCTGTACAAAAATACAGCTGCCTTGCGACCGCAATACGCCCAGTCTTACCGGGACCTGGCCAATGCGTATGTAGAAAATGAGCAATTCACCAGGGCCTGGCGTACCTACATGAGTTATTTGATGCAGGAGAGCGATCTGGCCGGGGAAGGAATCGGGCCCATGATCTATACGGAAATGGAGTACCTCTATTTCAATCGACAAAATCAGACCAAATTTACCGAGACTTTTGTTCCTCAAAGTAAAGACATCAACGATTTTAGGAATGATGTGCGTATGGTTTTTGAATGGAATACATCGGAAGCGGAGTTTGATTTAGAGTTTGTGGCTCCTGACCTTCGGGTATACACCTTTGAACATACCCTGCAAGCCAATCCTGACCTGATTTATCAGGAAAAAACCAAGGGATACAGCAGCAAGCAATTCAATATTGTTGATTTGGAAAAAGGAAGCTGGCTGGTCAACATTACCTACCACGGCAACAAGAAGTTAGATCCTACCTATTTAAAAGTAACCACATACACTGATTGGGGTCAACCGCAGCAGCTGCGAAGCGTACAGGTGTATCGATTAAAGGAAACAGGACAGAAATACCAGTTATTGCGCTTTGAGGGAGCATCAGCAAGTAAATCTGACCTACTACGGCAATAAAAAGGAAAATCCTATTTACTACAATGTCGCTAACTACTACGACTCGGGACAGCCTAATCAGTATTAAGGGGTGCGGTTTTTCACGCCTTCACCAAGCCATTAGAAATGGTTGTTTTTGCAGCTAATGAGAAGGGATTTGCCTCCAGTACCCGAATCTGATGGTAGTACGCGCTCGGGGTCTTACTTTTGTAGGCGTCCTTATCTCTCGTGGGATGCTCAGATTGATCTTCTAATATGACTCAAAAATCAACAAATAAAGCAGTGTATATAACCGCTATAGAACCGGACAGTGGCAAATCCATCGCTTCCCTGGGATTGATGCAAATTATCTTGGGTAAAACGCCCAAAGTAGGGTACTTCAGACCAATTATAGATGATTTCCTTCCCGGAACTATAGACAATCATATCCATACCCTAAGCGCTTACTACAAGTTGGATCTTGATTTTCAAGAGGCGTACGCTTTTACCATCAGCCAAGTGATCCGTTTGATCAACGCGAACAAGGAGGACGAGATTATCAATACCATTATCGAAAAATATAAAGCCGTGGAAGCGCGCTTCGATTTCGTTTTGGTGGAAGGTACTAGCTTTTCCGGCGAAGGGTCGTTGATCGAATTTGATTTCAACATTCTCATTGCCAAGAATCTTGGGGTTCCGGCAATCATCCTGGCAAGTGGAGTAGGCAAGACCATGGACGATCTGACCGGAAGCCTGCAGATCGCCTTCGATTCTTTTGCCGATAAGGGAGTGGAGGTCCTATCGGTAATCGCCAATAAGGTAGCACCGGAAAATAAAAACGAGATCATTGCTGAGCTGCAGCGAAAACTCCCCGCCAGGGTCATTGTGAATGCCATTCCGCTCAACCCTGTCCTTTCCAATCCGTCCCTCAGAGAAATTGTCGATGCTCTGGATGCCACCGTGCTTTTCGGAGAAGCTTATTTAAACAATCAAGCCGGCTATTTTAGTGTCGGGGCCATGCAGCTTCGCAATTACCTGACGCATCTTAAAGAAAATGGCTTGGTCATTACTCCGGGAGACCGTGCCGATATCATTCTGGGCGCGCTACAGGCCAATATTTCGGCCAACTATCCCGCGATTTCAGGCATTGTGTTGACCGGTGGATTGGTGCCCGAAGATTCAATCCGACTGCTCATTGAAGGATTGTCTGACGTGGTACCCATTCTATCTGTCCAGGCAGGAACCTACTCGGTCACGAACAGGATTGGATCCATAAAAGCTAAAATCTATGCAGCCAATACCCAGAAGATAGAAATTTCCATCAAAGATTTCCAAACCCATGTACAGGTAGATGAACTGGTAGAGCGTCTGGTTACTTTTAAGTCCCAGGGCATCACCCCGCGCATGTTTCAGTATAATTTATTAACCGCCGCAAAAGCCGAAAAAAAGCACATCGTTCTGCCGGAAGGAGTGGATGAGCGGGTACTACGAGCGGCTAAGCTGTTGATTGACCTCGAAGCGGTCGAGATCACCTTGCTGGGCGATCGAGATCAGATCGCTGAAAAGAATACAACCCTAGACATTGGACTCGATTTGGATAAAGTAGCCCTGATCAATCCGGTGGAAAGTGTTGATTTTGACGCTTTCGCGAAAGCGTTGTTTGAGCTTCGCAAACATAAAAATGTCAATTTGGCCATGGCACGCGATCTCATGGAAGATGTTTCCTATTACGGCACCATGATGGTGTACCAGGGAAAAGCCGATGGCATGGTCTCTGGAGCCGTTCATACCACCCAGCATACCATCCGTCCTGCTTTGCAATTCATCAAGACGAAACCCGATGCCTCCATCGTGTCTTCGGTGTTCTTTATGTGCTTAGAAGATCGGGTTTCGGTCTATGGCGATTGTGCCATCAATCCCAACCCTACTGCAGAGCAACTGGCTGAAATCGCTATTGCGTCCGCAGAAACCAGTCAAGCCTTTGGGATCAACCCAAAAATTGCGATGCTATCCTATTCTTCGGGGAGCTCAGGCAAGGGAGAAGATGTAGAGCGAGTGCGAACAGCCACCCAACTGGTCAAGCAGCGCCGTCCCGATCTGAAAGTAGAAGGGCCCATTCAATATGACGCTGCCGTAGACAGTAAAGTGGGAAAATCAAAATTACCGGACTCTGAGGTGGCCGGCCAGGCCAATGTTTTTATTTTTCCAGACCTGAATACGGGGAACAATACGTACAAAGCAGTACAGCGGGAGACCAAGGCTTTAGCCATCGGACCCATCATTCAGGGGTTGAATAAACCCGTGAACGATCTGAGTCGAGGGTGTACGGTAGAAGATATTTTTAATACGGTCATTGTCACAGCCATACAGGCCCAACGCAATGCAATGCAGCTACAATCATGAATGTCTTAGTCCTTAATGCCGGAAGTTCCTCCATTAAATTTCAGGTCATTGAAATGCCTGCTGCGGCGGTACGATGCAGTGGTTTGGTAGAACGAATCGGCCAACCGGATGCTCGAATCACCTACAGAACTCCTGATGCTGAAAAGAAAGAAACCCGCTCCCTGGCAACCCATCAGGACGGGATGAATCAGGTCATAGCCTATTTGACGCATGAGGAGATTGGGGTAGTCCGATCCGTAGCCGATATTGATGCAGTAGGCCATCGGGTAGTGCATGGAGGAAGCACTTATTCAAAAACAACCCGTATTACTGCAGAAGTCAAAGAGACCATCAAACAATTAATACCGTTGGCCCCGCTACACAATCCCCACAATCTGGAAGGGATCGAACTGGCCGAACGAATCTTTCCGCACGCCAGGCAGATCGCGGTTTTTGATACTGCTTTTCATCAGACTTTGCCCGAAAAAGCCAAGCGATATGCGATTCCGGCGCACTTTTTTAAGGAGGGGATTCAGGTCTACGGTTTTCACGGCACGAGCCATAAGTACGTTTCAGAGCGTGCTATGGAATACATGAAATCAAAGACTTCCAAACTGATATCGATTCACCTGGGTAATGGCTGCAGCATGACAGCCATACAGGATGGAAAGAGTATAGATCATAGCCTGGGCTTTGCTCCTTCTAACGGTTTAGTCATGGGTTCGCGTAGCGGCGATATTGATCATGCCCTCATTTTCTATCTGGTCGAGACCCTGGGCTATACGATGGCTGAGGTGGAAGGTATGTTGACTAAAGAAAGCGGCATGCTCGGGATGACCGGTTTCTCCGATTTAAGAGAAGTACAACGAGGGGCCGAAAAAGGTAATCGTGACTGTCAACTGGCTCTGGAACTCAGTGCCTACCGCATACAGAAATACATAGGTGCATATGCTGCTGCGATGAATGGCATGGATGCGATTATTTTTACCGCGGGTATAGGAGAGAATTCCAGCGTTCTTCGAAGTTTGGTCTGCAAGAATATGGATTACCTGGGCCTCGTACTCGACCCGGCTATAAATGAGCAACGGTCTGATCGCATTCGGCAGATCGAGGATACCGCCCGGTCCAAGGTAAAAATCCTGGTCATTCCAACCAACGAAGAGCTAGAAATTGCCAGACAGGTTTTTGCACTGGAAGGGTAATTTTTTCGGCATGCCCTTTTGAAAAGGAGTGAAGGATGTGGCTCAGCGCTCCACTACTTCAAACGAAAACCTGCGCCAGCTTCGCTTGCGCTGTTTTTTACGTTTCTTTTCTCTTGGGTTTTTGAGACTTTATCCAGAGCCCTGGGGTTGGCTCCATGCTGTCGCCTGACCCAGCGATCCCCTCCTGCAAATGAAAACCTACGCCCGCTTCGCTTGCGCTGTTTTTTACGTTTCTTTTCTCTTGGGTTTTATGACTATATCCAGAGCCCTGGGGTTGGCTCCATCCTGTCGCCTGACCCAGCGCTCCCCTCCTGCAAATGAAAACCTACGCCAGCTTCGCTTGCGCTGTTTTTTACGTTTCTTTTCTCTTGGGTCTTGAGATTTTATCCAGAGCCCTGGGGTTGGCTCCATGCTGTCGCCTGACCCAGCGCTCCCCTTCTGCAAATGAAAACCTACGCCAGCTTCGCTTGCGCTGTTTTTTACGTTTCGTCACTATGCTCAAGCAAGCTTGGCTTTGTTCCTCAACGCAAAAAACCCCGCCAATTTTGGCGGGGTTTTCGTTTGATGGTGACCTGGCTGGGGCTCGAACCCAGGACCCTCTCCTTAAAAGGGAGATGCTCTACCAACTGAGCTACCAGGTCGCTTTCCCTGAATGCGGCTGCAAATATACAGTCATTATATTAATTTTTCAAAGCCTTTTGAATTAAATTTGGCCTTCATCGTTTAGAAGTTCGCAAGCCCTTGAAACCATTGAATTTATCAGAGCAAAATATCCTCCTTCTCGGCTATATGGGAAGTGGAAAATCCACCATAGGTCAACTCCTCGCCCGGGAATTGAACTGTCCTTTTACCGATTTTGATGCCTACCTGGAGGAGCAGGAGCAGCTGAGCATTCGAGAGCTCTTTGAAGCTAAAGGAGAGATCTATTTTCGCAAACTGGAAATGGAACACCTAAAGCGCCTACTCGATCTTACAGCAGGCCAGGTGATCAGCCTGGGAGGAGGAACTCCCTGCTACGGATCGAACATGGCGCTCATCAATGCAAGCAACCACCTCAATATCTACCTGAAAGCGGGTATTCCGGTATTGGTCGACCGACTTTGGAACGAACGGGAGCAACGGCCGTTATTACAACATCAAGACAGCCAAGACAAGCTTTCTGAATTTGTTGGGAAACATCTTTTTGAGCGCAGCTACTACTACAATCAAGCCCAATACACCATCGCCATTGACGGTAAATCACCTAAAGAAGTGGTGGAAGAGATTCAAGCCTTACTCTAAGATCGCCTTATCGGCGCCTTTCCTAAAAACCACTTTGACTGATTCATTGAGTGAGGTACTCAAAGAAACTCCTTTGAAATCGGCCTTCACGGGATATTTTTTATGATTGCGGTCGATCAGGACGGCTGTTTTGAATTGCTTTAAGGGAACATCCAAAAAGTGTTTCACACCGTAGATCAGCGTTGTGCCTGAGTTGAGTACATCATCAATCAGCACCACCGATTTCCCGGTATATTCGCTCGCATCCACCGAGGTTTTTACGGTGCCCAGAGGTTCTTTCTTGTTCATGGTGACTTTGACCAAAAGCACGTCCAGCCCAGCAATGGCCTCTAAAACGGTCTTCAATCGCTCGGCAAACTTGTATCCGTTGTCGGCTATTCCCGCCAAGACGATCTGACGCTCGTCCAGATTGCTTTCGTAGATCTGATAAGCGATGCGACGGATTTTATGCTGCACGGCCTGATGGTCTAAAACGGTTTGTAAGGCAACTTTCATGACGGCTTTTTTTCAAAGATAAAGAACAGTTCCTTTCCTTGACGCGGAGGAATGCTATTTGTACAAGGCTCTAGCGTCAGTAGTTCAAAATACGGGCTAAAGCGTTCTTGATATTCTGCCTTACTACCTCCAAACGGAGGTCCCGACTCGGTGAGCGGAAAGTCAAAGAACAGCCCGGCCAAACGTCCACCGGGTGCAAGTAGCCGATGCATATGCTTGACGTAGCTTTCGCGAAAGCTGGGTTCCAGTGCACAAAAGAAGGTTTGCTCCAGAATCAGCTCGTATTGGCCTTCATGACTAAAAAAATCCTCGTGTTTTAGACAGCTGGAGGGTAGTTCAGGATGCTGCGCTTGCAAACGCTTCAAGGGCTCTTCGGCGATATCGATCACGGTCAGCTTATGAAATCCCTGTTGCCATAGGTAGGCGGCTTCGTGTCCGAGACCGGCTCCGGGTATTAAGATGTTCAGGTCTTTATGGGGGAGTTGATCGATGTATTCGGTAAGGGGAGGGGAGGCGTAGCCGATATCCCAGGGCGTGCTCTCGGCCTGATAGCGTTGGCTCCAATAGGCTTCATTAGTCTTCATCAGCCCTGAAAAAATCATCATCAAAAAGATCGTCCAGATCCCTACGATCCTTCTTGGTGGGTCGGCCGGTACCTTTCTTACGGTAGTACTCCTTGGAGTACTTCAGCAATTCCAGTTTTTCCAGATTTTCTGGCGGAGTGATATCGGTACGGTACAGACCCACCAGTTTAGCGCCCACCCGACTGTCTGGCGTGTCCAATACCTGCAATTCGTAGTCGATCTGGTTCTTGCGAACGCTTACCTTATCCTGTGGGTAGACCTCCCGGCTGGGTTTAACGACATCTCCATTAACACGCACCTGGCCCTTGCGCACTGCCTGAGAAGCCAGGGAGCGGGTCTTGTAATATCGGGTGCACCATAAATATTTATCGATACGCATGTGATGAGGCCTAAAATCCCGTTAATAGCTGGAATCAAGGCTGCAAAAATAAGGAAAATTGGTATCTTGCCGGCCTACAAAAAAGCAACAATGAACAAGAACCTTTTACTTCTATGCAGTGCGCTGATGTTGGTTAGCATGAGCAGCTGTAACAATGATGATGACGGTAATGGTGTCCAGATAGTACCACCGCGTGATCGTGCAGAACAGGCTCCCGAGAGTGAGAACCTGATCCTGGAATACCTGGACACGCACTTTTACAATTATGAAGAGTTTGAAACCCCTCCGGCAGATTTCGATTATCAGATCAAATTTGACACCATTGCCGGAGAGAATAGCGATAAGATTCCTTTAGCGAATCAGGTGACCGCTGAAAATGTCACCTTCGAAGGACAGCAGTATACCTTACGCACCTTGCAGGTGCGAAGAGGAGCGGAAGAGATGCCCGCGACCACCTTTGCCGATTCTACCTTAATGACCTTTAGAGGGCAGGTTCCTTACGGATCTATTTTTGACAGTAATGCGACCCCATTCTGGATCGTACAGGCCGGTACCATCTTTGGTTTCGCCAATGGAGTAGCCGGATTTAAAGGGGCCTCCACCCAAATGACCAATCCCGACGGGACCGTTTCCTTCTCTGATGATTTCGGGATCGGAGCAGTATTCATTCCTAGTGGTTTGGGCTATTACGCCGGACCTCCTCCCGGCGGACTGATCGATCAATACGATTCGTTGATCTTTACCTTCCAGTTGTACAAAGTACGTCCCGACACCGACAACGACCAGGATGGCATTCCCAACGTTATGGAAGATGTCAATGAGAACTCCTTCGTCTTAGACGATAACACCGATGGGGATAATGCGCCCAATTATCGCGATGGGGATGATGACAATGACGGTACCCCAACACGTGAAGAGATCATTATCAATGAGGATGGAACGATCACCTTTCCGGACGCCGATAATGACGGAACTCCGGATTATTTAGACCCGGATACCCTCTAAGGGATAGTGGATACGTAAAAGCAAAAATGCGAACCGAAAGGTTCGCATTTTTTTTGACGGTTCTATTTTATTTAGTCGTCGCTACTCAAACGGTAGGTGACTCCAAATAAGAATTGAGAAGGTCGGTTATCTACCGTGAATCCGGCACTTCCTACATCTTCCACCCCGACAGCGGTGTTTTCACTGAAGGCTCCTTCATAGCGCACATCGACACCCAGACGTCCTAACTGAACGCCTACGCCTAAATGATAGCCTACGGTAATCGAATTCTCAGGATCCTCTACCTCAAAGTTGTTGTCTTCAAATTCATTATTTAAAATGTATTGAAAGGCAGGTCCGGCTTTGACGTGCAAGGGCCCAATGATATTGATACCCGCTAATACCGGGAGGTCTAATTTATTGACGTTATAGGATGAATTTCCGTAATCTGAACTCAATCGAGTGTAGTACAGTTCAGGCTGAAGGAATAGTCCGGCAAACTTAAATTTGGAGTAAAATCCAATGTGGTATCCCACTTTATCATCAGCGTCATTCTGACTGAAGGGATTGGGAACATCATTGAGTCCCTCAACATCTCCGGTAGAACCGTAGTTCAATCCCCCTTTTAAACCAAACTCTGTACTCTGACCATAACTGGCCGCTGAAATAAGAAATACGATTACAAGCAGTTTTTTCATAATTGTCGTTTTAAGTTAATAATGATTTGAAGGAGAATACTAGGGCATCCCCTCAAATCTTCAAAACCTTTAACGTTTTATGAAGGTCTTTATTTCCGCTGGGTCGCTTTTTTAGCGGCTTGGACAATCGCCTCGGCATTCAGTCCGTATTTCTCCATGAGTTGGGCGGGAGTACCGCTTTCGCCAAAGGTATCCTGAGTGGCGACAAACTCCTGCGGACTTGGCAATGCTTCGGCCAGGACGCGAGCTACACTTTCGCCCAGGCCGCCTAGGTAATTGTGTTCCTCAGCCGTGACTACGCAACCGGTTTTCTTCACAGAGGCAAGAATGGCTGTTTTGTCCAGGGGTTTGATGGTGTGGATATTGATTACTTCTGCACTGATGCCTTCCTCATTCAGGGTTTTGGCAGCCTCCAGAGCCTCCCAGACCAGGTGTCCGGTAGCGACCAGAGTCACATCGTTTCCTTCCTGCAACTGTATGGCTTTCCCGATCTCGAACTTCTGATCTGCGGGAGTAAAGTTAGGCACCACAGGACGGCCAAAGCGCAGATATACGGGTCCCTGATGATCGGCAATAGCCATGGTAGCCGCTTTGGTTTGGTTGTAATCACAGGTGTTGATCACGGTCATTCCGGGCAACATTTTCATGAGCCCTATATCTTCTAGAATTTGGTGGGTTGCCCCATCTTCTCCCAGGGTAAGTCCTGCATGGGATGCGCAAATTTTAACATTTTTTCCGGAATAGGCGATGGATTGACGGATCTGATCGTACACCCGTCCTGTAGAGAAATTGGCGAAAGTGCCGGTAAAAGGAATTTTACCTCCAATGGTCAATCCGGCAGCGATCCCCATCATGTTCGCTTCAGCGATTCCCACTTGAAAAAAGCGATCGGGATTCTCATCGATAAAATCTTGCATTTTCAAAGATCCGATCAGATCGGCACAGAGCGCTACTACATTAGGGTTGGAACGGCCTAATTCGGTGAGCCCAGCTCCAAATCCGGAACGCGTGTCTTTACTGCCTGTATTTTCGTATGTTTTCATAATGTCGTTTTGAGTCTGCGTTGCTGCCTATTTCGTTTAGTAGTCCCCTAGGGTTTCCGGATTTTGTGCCAGGGCTTTTTCCAGTTGCTCGTCATTGGGCGCCTTTCCGTGCCAGGCGTGGGTGTGCATCATAAAATCGACGCCATGGCCCATGACCGTATGCATAAGAACTCCCACCGGCTTTCCTTTTCCGGTCATGCTTTTTGCTTTCTTGAGTCCCTCGATCACCTGACTCAGGTCATTTCCGTCCTTAATTTCCAGGACCTCCCAGCCGAAGGCTTCAAACTTGGCGCGAAGATCGCCCAGGTCCAGTACTTTATCGGTGCTTCCGTCAATCTGTTGTCCGTTAAGATCGACCGTACTGATCAGATTATCCACCTTATTGGCGGCGGCATACATGATGGCCTCCCAGTTCTGTCCTTCCTGCAACTCCCCATCGCCGTGCAGACTGTAGATCAAATGATCATCTCCATTTAACTTTTTACTGTGTGCTGCACCAATGGCCACGCTCATTCCCTGACCCAGCGATCCGGAGGCGATGCGTACACCCGGCAATCCCTCGTGAGTGGTGGGGTGCCCTTGCAAGCGGGAATTCAACAAGCGAAAGGTATTGAGCTCTTCCACCGGAAAGTACCCCGAGCGGGCCAATACGCTGTAATAGACCGGAGAGATATGGCCGTTGGAAAGAAAGAAGAGATCTTCACCGTGACCATCCATATCAAAGCCTTCGTTGCGCTGCATGATTTCCTGGTACAAGGCGACAAAAAATTCGGTACAACCCAGGGAACCTCCGGGATGCCCCGAATTTACCTTGTGTACTTGTCTTAAAATATCTCTTCGTACCTGAATTACGAGATCCTGTAATGCTTGCAGATCAGCCATGGTAAAGTCTTTCAATTTGTTGCCAAAAATACCGTTTTAGACCACTCTGGGCAAAAGCCCTTTGGGACACTTATTAACGATTTTGAGAAGTAACTAACAATTTTTGAAGCGGTCTTTCAACGATTGATTATTCCGACACTCAGGATTGCTCAGCCTCCAATAGTTCCTATCTTTGCGCCCTATGAATGAACGCATGCGCTTTGATCTTCTGCACACGGATCCCCAAAGTCAAGCCCGGGCTGGACAACTGATCACTGATCACGGAACCATTGAAACCCCTATTTTTATGCCGGTAGGTACCGTGGCTACGGTTAAAGGAGTGCATCAACGGGAACTGCGGGAAGACATCAATCCGGACATCATTTTGGGCAATACTTATCATCTGTATCTGCGCCCGGGAATGGATACCTTGAAAAAAGCCGGAGGATTGCATAAGTTCATGAATTGGGACCGCAGTATCCTTACCGACAGCGGGGGATATCAGGTCTATTCTCTGTCTGCAAACCGCAAGATCAAAGAGGAAGGAGTCAAATTCAAATCGCATATTGACGGTTCTACGCATTTCTTTTCGCCGGAAAGCGTCATGGAAATTCAGCGGGATATTGGTGCCGATATCATCATGGCCTTTGACGAATGCACCCCTTATCCCTGTGATTACAACTATGCCAAGAAATCCATGCACATGACCCATCGTTGGTTGGATCGCTGTATCGATCATTTGGCAAAAACGCCCTATTCCTACGCTCATGAACAGGCCTTTTTTCCCATCGTACAGGGAAGCACCTACAAAGACCTGCGAAAACAATCGGCAGAATACATCGCTAATGCGGATGCCTTTGGTAATGCGATTGGCGGTCTTTCTGTGGGAGAGCCGGCGCCTGAAATGTATGCAATGACCGAGGTGGTTACCGCTATTCTTCCCAAAGAAAAGCCGCGTTATTTGATGGGGGTTGGGACGCCCATCAATATATTGGAGAATATCGCGCTGGGGGTCGATATGTTTGATTGTGTAATGCCTACGCGAAATGGACGCAATGGGATGATCTTTACCGCCCATGGTCACATCAACATTAAGAATGAAAAATGGGCACAGGACTACTCCGCCCTGGATGAAATGGGCATTACCTGGGTCGATACGGAGTACAGCAAAGCCTACGTGCGTCACCTTTTTAAGGCTAATGAATATTTGGGCCGACAAATCTGCACCATTCACAATTTGGGATTCTATCTTTGGCTGGTTCGGGAAGCCAGGAAACACATCCTTGCCGGAGATTTCGCCTCCTGGAAAGAAAAAATGGTCAAACAAATGGATAAGCGCCTCTAGTGAAGATCTTAGATTGGTACATACTCAAGCGGTACCTGGGCACCTTCGTGACCATGCTGATCTTATTCATTCCCATCGGGATCACGGTCAATCTGGCCGAGAAGATCGATAAGATCCTGGAAAATGAGGTTCCTTTCATTGAGGTCGCCTTATACTATCTGGACTTTACGGTCTATTTCGCCAATCTCCTGTTTCCCTTATTCCTCTTCCTTTCGGTCATCTGGTTTACCTCTAAACTGGCCAACAATATCGAAGTCATTGCCTTTCTGAGTTCAGGGGTGTCCTTCTGGCGTTTTCTTCGACCTTACATCATTGGTGCAACCATTGTTTGTGTTGGAGCTTATATTTTAGGGACTTACCTCGCTCCCGGGGCCAGCCAGGGGTTCAATGAGTTTAGTTACAAGTATTTAAAGAAGGGGAAAGAAGCGCGGGAGACTCAGGATGTCTATCGGCAGATCAATGATAACGATTACATCTATGTGAGTCGTTTCAATACCGGAAATAATAAAGGGCAGAACTTTACCCTCGAACACTTTGAAGAAAATCAACTCAAGTATAAAATCGCCGCACGGGTGATTGAGTTCAATCCGGAGGACACTACCTATACCTTAAGCAGTTACGAAAAACGAATTATTACGCCGGAGGGCGACATTCTGCAATCCCAACGCAAGCTGGATACCGTTTTTGATTTCGATATTGACGACCTGACCCCGGTGGAGTACATTGCCGAGACCCTCACCACTCCGGATCTTCGCACCTTCATTGCGAAAGAAAAGGCGAGGGGTTCTTCTTATATCAATCGCTATGAAGTGGTGTTATACAAACGATTCTCCTTACCGGTGGCAGCCTACATTTTGACCGTGATCGCGGTGGCCGTTTCCTCCATCAAGCGCCGGGGAGGGATGGGGATTAATCTGGCCTTCGGAATTGCCCTGGCGTTTGTCTTCATCTTTTTTGATAAGGTCTTCAGCACCATCGCTGAACAATCGGAATTTTCGCCCCTCCTGGCGGTCTGGCTTCCCAATATAGTCTTCGCCGTTTTAGCAGTCTATCTCCTGAATCATGCTAAACGATAAACTAAAAAACTACCTCCACTTCCATGTGATCGTCTTTATTTGGGGCTTTACCGCAGTGCTGGGAGCCCTGATCACCATTGACGCTGTGCCTCTGGTCTGGTGGCGCATGGGGATCGCCAGTGTGCTGATCTTTATCTTCATTAAATGGAAGGGCCTGTCGCTACGCATGAATCGATCCACTCTTCTGGGTTTAAGCCTGGCCGGCGTGGTCATTGCTGCCCACTGGCTCACTTTTTTCGGCGCGATCAAAGTGTCTAACGTGTCCATCACCCTGGCCATGATGAGCACGGGTGCCTTCTTCACTTCCTTGATGGAGCCCCTGTTCTACAAACGAAAGATTATTGGGTATGAACTGCTCTTCGGTTTGCTGGTCATTGGCGGCCTGTACCTGATCTTTCAGGTGGAGACAGAATACACCCTGGGCATCGTTCTGGCACTCATTTCGGCCTTTCTCTCGGCGGTGTTTACCCTGATCAATGGCAAATATGTACAGGACAACAGTCCAACAGTCATGTCCTTTTATGAATTGACTGTTGGTACGCTGTGTATTGCCATTTATTTAGCTTTCGCGAAAGCGTACAGCCCCACATTCTTTGCTTTACCGGTCATGGACTGGGTCTATTTGTTCATTTTGGCTAGCGTATGTACGGCCTATGCCTTTATCGCCTCGGTCAAAGTAATGCGCTATCTGAGTCCGTATACCTTGATGCTCACCATCAATCTCGAACCGGTCTATGGGATCATTCTGGCCTACCTGCTTTTGGGTGATTCTGAGAATATGAGTCCGAAGTTTTACCTAGGGGGCGTATTGATACTCAGCACCGTAGTGCTAAACGGGATCCTGAAGACGCGTAGAAAAGTAAATAAGGTAGAGTCTGCTCAAGGGACTGCATGAAAACTTATATATTTGTAAGCTAGAAATAACCCTATCCAAACCTATGGAATATTTAGAGTTTGAACTTCCCATTAAAGAACTGGAGGACCAGTTGGCGAAATGCGCTGTCATTGGTGAAGAAAGTGACGTTGATGTTACCGAAACCTGCAAGCAGATCGAAAAAAAACTGGCCGAAACCAAGAAAGATATTTATAAGAACCTGACGGCCTGGCAACGGGTTCAATTATCCCGTCATCCTTCGCGTCCCTACACCCTCGATTACATCAAGGCTTTGTGTGGGGATTCTTTTTTAGAGCTGCACGGCGATCGTGGGGTGCGCGACGATAAGGCCATGATTGGAGGCCTGGGGAAAATAGGCGATCAGAGCTATATGCTGATCGGTCAGCAAAAGGGCTTTAACACCAAAACTCGTCAGTATCGAAACTTTGGGATGGCCAATCCAGAGGGCTATCGCAAAGCGTTACGCTTGATGAAAAGTGCTGAAAAATTTGGGATCCCGGTCGTGACCCTGATCGATACTCCGGGTGCTTTTCCCGGTCTGGAAGCCGAAGAACGCGGCCAGGGAGAAGCCATTGCGCGAAATATTCTGGAAATGACCCGACTGAAGGTGCCCATCATCGTGGTGATCATTGGCGAGGGAGCCAGTGGAGGCGCGCTCGGAATAGGTGTAGGCGACAAGGTAATGATGTTAGAAAATACCTGGTACAGTGTGATTTCCCCGGAATCTTGCTCTTCCATTCTTTGGCGCAGCTGGGAGTTCAAAGAGACCGCAGCTGAGGCGCTAAAACTGACCGCCAAGGACATGAAAAAACAGAAGATCATCGATCAGATCATCAAGGAACCTTTAGGGGGTGCCCACGCCAACCGAGAAAAGACTTTTTTGTCGGTGCGCAAGGCCATTATCGATGCGTATGAGGAGTACAAAAACTTATCACCAAAAGAACTGGTGGAGCAGCGTATGGATAAATATGCCAACATGGGGGTCTTCAAAGGATAAACGACAATAAATACCTTGGGAATGGAAAACCGGAATCAAAGATTTCGGTTTTTTTTACGGTTTTCAACAAAAAATTAAAGTTATACACAATCTAATTGTTAACTTATAGTGAACATTAGGGCATGCGTTTTGCATGATTTCCCCTCGTCAATACACTACATTCGCAACCATGGAAAAACTGCAAACCCAACCACAATACAAACCCGATCGCAGTCAGGTGATCTCGCTGGAACGCGGTAAGATACCGCCTCAAGCAGTTGATTTAGAGGAAGTTGTGCTTGGAGCGATGATGATCGACAAAAAAGGAGTTGATGAGATCATCGATATTCTCACCCCGGATGTGTTCTACAAAGACGCCCATCGATTGATCTATGACGCGATCCGCGTGCTATTTGAAGAAGGACAGCCCATCGACTTATTAACGGTTTCCGAGCAGTTGCGTAAGATGGGAAAACTGGATGCCGCCGGAAAGGACTTTTACCTCATTCAATTGACCCAAAAAGTGTCTTCTTCCGCCCATATTGAGTACCACGCGCGTATCATTTTGCAGAAGTACATTCAGCGTAGCCTCATCAAAATCTCCAATGAGATCATTGAAGATGCCTACGATGAAACGACTGACGTTTTTGACCTGCTAGACACCGCAGAATCAAAATTGTATGAAGTCACTCAGGGCAATATTAAAAAGAGCAGTGAAACAGCGCAGACCCTGGTCATCCAGGCTAAAAAGAAAATCGAAGAAATTTCCAATCAGGAAGGCCTATCCGGTATACCTTCAGGATTCAATAAATTGGACGCGCTAACTTCCGGCTGGCAGCCCAGTGACCTGGTCATCATCGCTGCCCGTCCGGGTATGGGTAAAACGGCGCTCACCCTCACCATGGCAAGAAACATTGCTGTGGATCAAAATATTCCGGTGGCCTTCTTTTCCCTGGAAATGAGCTCCGTACAGTTGATCACCCGTCTGATCTCCTCAGAAACCGGACTCAGTTCAGAAAAGCTGCGTACCGGTAAACTGGCAGATCACGAATGGAAACAACTGAACGTTAAGGTAAAGTCGCTGGAGAAAGCGCCCTTGTTCATTGATGATACCCCCTCCTTAAGTATTTTCGACCTGCGGGCGAAGGCCCGTCGTTTGGCCTCTCAGCACGGGATCAAGATGATCATGATCGATTACCTGCAACTGATGACGGCGGCTACCAATAATAAAAATGGGAATCGGGAGCAGGAGATCTCCACCATTTCCCGTAACCTGAAGGCCCTGGCCAAAGAACTCAATGTTCCGGTCATTGCACTGTCTCAGTTATCCAGGGCGGTTGAAACCCGAGGAGGAAGCAAGCGACCTTTACTCTCTGACCTGCGGGAGTCAGGAGCCATCGAGCAGGATGCGGATATCGTAAGTTTCATCTACCGTCCCGAATACTACAAGATTGAAGAGTGGGATGATGAAGAGCGTAGTCCTACCGAAGGGCAAGCTGAATTTATCGTGGCCAAACACCGTAACGGGGGACTCGATAACATCCGAATGAAATTCATTGGACACCTTGGTAAATTTGACAATCTGGAAGACTTCAGTACACCTTATGAATTTGGTTCCAAAATGAATGATGCGGCTAATGACGATACCTTCAAACCGGGTAATTTGCCCAGTCCCGATCAGGCCTTTGGAAGTTCATTCAATACCGACGGTCCCGATGATGACGACGGAGTACCCTTTTAAGACGTAAAAAGCGTTTTTGAACGTCTCTATACGGTTTACATGGCATAGGCAGACCTTGATTTAAATGCATATACTAGGCATAGTCTTTGTTTCGTTGTATTTTGAACACAATTATGCGTATCTATTCCAATACTTTTAAATCCTTTTTTCCCATCAGGGGTATCCGGCAGTACCTACTGGTACTCTTGATGGCGCTGCTTTCTACGCCTGCAATGGCCTCCTACATTCTCATTCCAATGGATGCCGATGGGCAGCAGAATCACTTAAAAGCCTACGGAATCACGTATTGGGTGTTGAGCAAACAGCAAAAAGTACAATGGCTCTTAAATTACCGTGGCGGCTCTTTTTTACTGCAGGATACGGAGCTTACGCGAAAGGAATGCCAGATCAGAGGGGTGTCTTTTGAGGTCATTTCCGAATCCAAAGGCGCGCAGATCCTTGATGAAATCAGCAGTCCCTCTCAGAATATGGAAGCGGTGGTTCTTGAAAAAGCGCCTAAGATCGCGGTGTACACCCCCACTTCCAATGCACCCTGGGATGATGCGGTCACCATGGTGTTAACCTATGCAGAGATCCCTTACGAGACGGTTTACGATAAGGAGGTGCTGGAGGATGATCTGATTCTTTACGACTGGTTGCACTTGCATCACGAAGACTTTACCGGTCAGTACGGAAAATTTTACGGCAGCTACCGGGCAGCCCCCTGGTACATCGCTGAAAAGCAAGCCGCAGAAGCCCTGGCCAAAGAGTTAGGATACGATAAAGTATCGAAGGCTAAGGAGGCGGTAGCCTTAAAAATCAGAGACTACGTAGTGGGAGGCGGCTTTATGTTTGCGATGTGCAGCGCCACCGATAGCTTTGATATTGCCCTGTCGGCTCAGGGGGTGGACATTTGTGAGCCCATGTTTGACGGCGATCCTTCGGATGCCAACTACCAGGCTAAGCTCGACTTCCAGCAAACTTTCGCATTTACCAATTTTCAACTGGAGCGTTCACCCATCGTCTACGAATTCTCTTCCATCGATATGACCCGCAAACGGCGTATCCCTATGCAAACGGATTATTTTACCCTAAAAGAATACTCGGCCAAATGGGATCCGGTGCCCACCATGCTCACGCAAAACCACACAGCCCTGGTCAAAGGATTTATGGGCCAAACCACCGCTTACGATCCGGAGGTTCTTAAGGCCTCTGTGCTGGTCATGGGAGAAAACCTGACCAATGGAGAAGCACGCTACATTCACGGCATCAAGGGCAAGGGCTTCTTTACCTTTTATGGCGGACATGATCCGGAGGATTACCAGCACCGGGTAGGGGATCCCAAAACGGAACTGGAATTACATCCTACTTCTCCGGGCTATCGTCTCATTCTGAATAATGTGCTCTTTCCTGCGGCACGCAAGAAAAAGCAAAAGACCTGATGCGCTTATTTCTTTGGTTGGCATTCATCTCTGGAGGAGCGCTTACGGCCCAGGAGCGTATCGCCTGGGATGCGTATCGTCCCCTGAACTGGAGCGATTTTCAGGGCATCGCAGATCGCCAGGTCGCCTACGTGGCCAATACGGCCAGTGGTATTAGTCATTCCTATGAGATCGATCAGCGCGGTTTTTTTCGAAAAGAAAGCTCTGTGGTTACGGCTAATTTCTATCCTCAATATTCCTGGTACAAGCGAAATCGAGTCAACGCACAGGTCTTGGCTCACGAACGGGTTCATTTTGATATCTCGGAGGTATTCGCTCGAAAGTTCAGAAAGCGTATCGCCCAGTTTTCCTTTTCTTCACGCTCCCAGCAGGAGATCAAACAACTGTATCAACGCATTGAGCGCGAACGGCAACAGGCTCAGGCAGACTATGACCGTGATACTCAACATTCCATAAATCCCGCACAAGAAGCTTTGTGGAGACAAAAGGTCCAGTTGTGGTTGCGGGAATATCAGGATTTCGCACGCTAAGCACATGGATCAGGACCATCTCATTGAATTGGCACACTACCGCATGCCTTTCGGGAAATACAAAAATTACTACCTGGTCGATATCCCTGAGGCCTACTATACCTGGTTCCGTCAGAAAGGATTCCCGGAGGGTAAATTAGGCCGACTCTTGCAGGAAATGCACGAGATCAAGATCAACGGATTAGAACCCCTTGTACGTCGTGTTCAACGGGAATTTCCAAAGAAATAATCGGTTTCCTACCTGCGATGTTCCTGATTCAACAGAATAACATAGGATTAAAGCAAACCGACTAAAACGTCTCCGCCTTCAGTAGATCAGAGGTGCTGGTTGATGATATTTTCAAACAGTTCTTGTTTGCCACTGCGTAGTGCCACCTCACCCTGGTCTTTGGCGATGTCATAAAGGTCTTTCAAATTCAATTTACCTTCTTCAAAGGCTTTCCCCGTTCCACTGTCAAAACTGCTGTAGCGCTTTTGTCGAAGTGCTTTATAGGCTGAGGAGCTTAGGATACGGTCTGCGGCGAGCAGGGCTCTGGCAAAGGTATCGGCCCCACCGATATGCGCGTAAAAAATATCTTCCAGATCGGTACTGTTCCTTCTGATTTTGGCATCAAAATTTACGCCGCCGCCTTGTAATCCTCCTGCTTCTAAGAAGATCAACATGGCTTCCGTAGTTTCTTGAATATTGTTTGGAAACTGGTCGGTATCCCAACCGTTTTGGTAATCTCCGCGGTTGGCGTCTATACTTCCCAGCATGCCGGCTTTGGCAGCGACTGCCAGTTCATGTTGAAAGGTATGTTGGGCCAGGGTCGCATGATTCACTTCAATATTTAACTTAAAATCGGAGTCCAGGCCGTACTCCTTAAGAAAGCCGATGGCGGTAGTTGCATCAAAATCGTATTGATGCTTCATAGGTTCCATGGGCTTAGGTTCGATAAAGAAAGTACCCTTAAAACCTTGTCCCCGGGCGTAGTCCCTAGCCATGGTTAAAAATTGAGCCATATGATCCTGTTCTCTTCCCAGGTCGGTGTTCAACAGGGACATATAGCCTTCCCGTCCGCCCCAGAAGACATAATTCTCGCCATCCAACTCCATCGTCGCATCCAGGGCCAGTTTTACCTGACCGCCGGCACGGGCGACCACATCAAAATCAGGATTGGTGGCTGCGCCGTTCATGTAGCGGGGATTCGAAAAACAATTAGCGGTTCCCCAGAGCAGTTGGATACCCGATTCTTCTTTTTTGGCTTTAATGTAATCGACGATGGTGCGAAGTCGCTTTTCCGATTCCACGAAAGTATACCCTTCCTGAATCAGGTCAAAATCGTGAAAACAGAAATAATCAAAGCCCATTTTTGTAATGAACTCAAAGGCGGCATCCGCTTTGTCTTTGGCTGCCTGCAGGGGATCGGAAGATCGATCCCAGGGAAAATTTTGGGTTCCCGGGCCAAAGGGATCGGCACCCTGACCGCAGAAGGTATGCCAGTAGGCGATAGCGAACTTAAAGTGTTCACGCATGGTTTTTCCGGCCACCACCTGATCGGGATTGTAGTATTTAAAAGCGAGAGGATTGTCTGAATCTTTACCCTCGTAGTGAATTGCATCAATATTTTTAAAGTAAATGGTATCTCCCATAATTAGGTGTTTAAGTGTTTACTGAGGCATATTTTCCAACGGGCATAAGCCTCCTGATACGGTTTCTTTTGCGCTAGCGGACGAACAGTTGTTACTAAATCATTCCTACTGATCTGATCGCTAAACGCATCAAAATCACCATTGGTAATCCCTGCTGCACGAGCGGCTCCAACGGCTCCTGTGGTATTGTAAATTTCTATATCGTGTCCAATGAGCGTTGCGACGGTCTCCGCGAAGAGGCTTGAACGGAATAGGTTATCATTCCCCGTGCGAATCACTGCTATCTGCGTTTGGTCTTTTTTTAAGAGCTCCATACCATAGACAAAGGCAAAAGCAATTCCTTCCAAGGCAGACCGACATAGATGCCCCTGATGATGACGATTAAAATCGAGGTTCGCCCATTGACTTCCGAGCCGACGATTAGAGAACATGCGTTCGGCCCCATTCCCGAAAGGGAGCGTGATTAAGCCGTCTGACCCTACCGGAATCCTAGCAGCTTCTTCATTCATGACAGCATAGGACTCCACCTGAAACGTTTTTTTAAGCCACCGGTATTGAATCCCTGCTCCGTTAATATTTAAGAGTCGGCCAATCATTTGTTGGTCTGGCGTATGATTGACGTGGGCAAACTGGTTGACTTTTGAGATTTCCTGAGGTTGCAGATGATCGCTCACAGCATAAATAACCCCCGAGGTCCCTCCGGTGATGGCCACCTCGCCCGGCTTTAAGATATTCAATGACAGCGCATTGTTGGGTTGATCACCGGAGCGGTAGCGTACGGGAATTCCGGCTGGAAGTCCGCTGGCCTCGGCCGCTTGTTGATGAACTGTACCCTGATCTTCGAAATTATTGACCAGCGGCGGAGTCAGCATGGTATTGATGCCGTAATAATCCAGTAATTCCGTTGCGATCTGGTTTTGTTTATAGTCCCATAAAGTGCCTTCCGAAAGTCCGTTGCGGGTGGTCGAGTATTGACCCGTGAGGCGATAAGCGATATAATCGCCGGGCAGCATATAGTGATGGATACGGGCATAAATCGCCGGCTCGTGCTGCTGGACCCATTTCAGCTTAGATGCCGTAAAATTTCCGGGTGCATTGAGGAGATGATCGCGGCAGTAGTCCTGGCCCAGGTCGTTTAATGCTTGATTTCCTATGGAGACCGCCCGACTGTCGCACCAAATGATGGCGGGGCGCAGTGGCTGGCCATCGGGGTCAACCACGACCAGGCCGTGCATTTGGTAGGCAATTCCAATTGCGCTGATTTGTTCGCTTGAAATCCCGCTTTCATTTAAAATGCGCTTAGTAGCCTTGCAGACCAGTTCCCACCAAAGCTCGGGATCTTGCTCAGCCCATCCCGGTTGAGGGGAGTGGATCTCCATTTCTCCCGGAGGTTCGTGTAGAGCGCCCAGGCTTTCTCCGGTCTCTGCAGAGACTAGCGCTACTTTGACAGAAGAGCTGCCGATGTCATATCCCAGGTAGTACAAGCTGGCCGTGATTTAAATCTGATTCTATACGATTTGCGAGCAGGGTCTAAGAGAGGATACCGGATCTACCAGCCGCTTTTACTCGCAAAACCTTAACAATTTAAATAAATAATATTGGAGCCCATACTAGCCGACTGTAGAATTGTCAAACAGGCAAGCTCTAAAAAAACAAGAATTCCTTTACGGGCGCAGTTCCAGCCGATCGATAAGCAGCGTAAAATCCTGTTCCTTTTTGTTTCCGATAAGAAAAACGATCTGTTCGATCTGATCACCATTGAAATTGGGAAGATCGAGTTTTCGACCCCGGAAGGAAGGCTCCATGGAGGCTAGCGGAATGCTAATTTCTTCCCATTGACCTGAGGTAGCGAAGGTAGCGATGTAGGAATAATAAGTATCTCGGTCTCCTTTGATTCTGAACTGATAGTCTTTACCATCACCTTTAAGACGAATGACCACATGCTTGTTGTCCTTTACGGCGGTTGGCGCTACATCATACTGAATGCTGCAGAAACCGCCATTGTTGGCCAAAGAGACGTGCCCCTCGAAAAGGGCGTGGCCATCACTGGTCAACGAAATATCGCTGTTCGAACGCCCTCCCATGACCGTATCATTTACGATGTTCCAGTCTTTGATATCGGAAGAAGCATTAAAATCATAAAGCAGTTGTATGGCAGACCCCATCAGCGTAAGGATAAATAATAAAGTGAAGACTTTAGGCATACTGGAAGATAAGCTTTCGCGAAAGCAATCTCCGCTAAAGAAATTCTAAATTATTGCTTGACGGTTTTATTTCTCTGGTAAAGCTCATTACCGGCTGCTTCGTATTTATCGTCTTTGACCCAAAAAGGGGTTTCTGGATCATTGGCGATAAGTCGGCCGGAGAGTACATAGCCTCTAAAGAATTTCAGTAAATAGTCATAATCCAAAGAATCGGCTTCATCGCTGGCCTGGTGGTAGTACTTAAAGATCTCATCATCAAAAGCATCGAAACCGGTGGAGTAGGTGGGCGCCGGTACTCCCGCTTTCGCGAAACTGACATTATCACTACGGTCAAATAACCCTTGTTCCGGAGCCGGGTCGTCAATGGCCTTAAGACCGAATGTTTTAGCCCCTTCGATCATGTGCTTTGCAGCGGTGGTACGTCCTAAACCGATGATGGTCGCCAGGTCGGTGTTGTTGTATCCGCCGCCATCTGTATTAAAACCATAAACGATATTTTTTAACGGGAAGAGCGGATTTTCTACGTAATAACGACTGCCTAAAAGTCCTTTTTCCTCGGCGGTAAAGAAGATGAAAAATGCAGAGCGTTTGGTGGGGTATTTTCCTAAGTTCTCGGCCATGCTCAACACAGCGGTGGTCCCTATGGCATTGTCTCTGGCGCCATTGTAAATGCTGTCTCCGGTAGCATCAGGTTCCCCTATGCCTACGTGGTCATAGTGGGCAGAATACATCAGGTATTGCTCTTTTAAGTCGGGGTCAGTTCCTTCCAAAAAACCCACCACATTTTGAGTTTCAATCATTTCCTCATGGATACCATCCGTAGTGATGGAAAGAGGCACAGACTGTTTTTCCATAGCCATCAGTAGGGCCGGACTACTTTCCACCCACAGATGAAGAAAAGGATCCTTATCATCTTGTGCAGTGGGTATTTCTACACTTCCTTCCAGAGCATGCTTGACCCGGTCCCATAGACCGTCTTGGAAGGAAGCTACTTCAATCAATCCCTTAGCTCCATTTTTCCGGGCGAGCTCTTTTTTTCTTCCCGGGACCTATAGGCCGTTCTGGCATTTGCGGCTTCTGGTTTACCAGCCTTAACGATGACTATTTTATCTGTGACATTGATACTGGCATAGTCTTCCTCCAGGCCGTAACCGGCAACCACCGCTGATCCGGAAAATTCCATGGCCGGTCCGTCCAGGGTCACCTGTTCCGCGACTACAGACCCTGCCAATTTTAGGAGGCTTGATTCCGGTTGGCTTGTTTGACTCAGACTAAACTTTTGGTAGTAATC
Organism: Flavobacteriaceae bacterium YJPT1-3; assembly: GCA_029866965.1. GTDB lineage: Bacteria > Bacteroidota > Bacteroidia > Flavobacteriales > Flavobacteriaceae > Croceiramulus > Croceiramulus getboli. The sequence goes on from CP123444.1 coordinate 1,980,438, forward strand.
TCCGGTCAGTGGATTCGGTTGAATGCCGTATTTACGTAAACTGTTGGCAAGATAACTGGCAGCGATCTTATTGCCCTTGGTGCCAGTGCCCCGGCCTTCCAGCAAGTCGTCGGCCAGAAAATAGATATGTGCCTTGAGGGTATTCTGCTGAACGGTCTCTTGAGCCATATCCTTATCGGATTGCCCAAAGCTGAACGTAGCCACCAGGAATAAAACAATGGTAAATAGATTCTTCATAGGAAAGGTGTTAGGCATCTAAAGATAAGTAGTTCTGCGTCTTAGTGGTTATTGAGCATTACTAATTTTTTCTCCTTGAACCGGAGAGTAGTCCGTTTTCAGCGCTCCATTGACCAGAATGGATTCAAAATAGGCCTTAGTTCCGGTGGCCTTATTCATGTCTTCTACATTTTGAATATGAAAATGCAGATGAGGTTCGGTCGAATTTCCGGAATTTCCCGTCAGGCCTAAAAGATCTCCTTGTTGCACCTGCTGGCCTTCTTCAACCACGATGGAATGCTTTTTAAAATGGGCAAAAAGCAGGTACTCATTTTCACCCGTTTTAAGGATGACCGTATTGCCAGGTACATAGAGGGGATTCTTGGTGCCGGGTTCATTGTCTTTCACACCATCTACCACCAGGACCACTTCGCCAGCAGCAGGAGCGGTCAGTTCTTTGCCAAAAGCATAATAGTCTTCGTTCTTTTCACCGGTTCCGCGGTAGGATTTTCCAGTTTTATCGGTGATGACCAGGTCAAAGGCATGTCTTTGCGCCCGACTTTCCACATGGTAATTTTGGGCTTTGGTGTCTCCGCCCCACACCACCGTCCAGGTGTCTTTAAAAGGCAAGATCAGCGAGGTTTTATTGCGCGTCAAAACGGGCAGATTCTCTTCTTCATAAGGCCTAATTAATAAACCGGTGTATGCTCCATTTTCATCGGATGAGAGAAAAACGTTAAAAATGCTGTTGTCAAAAGTGGTTTTGTATTGAGCTGAGCTTCCATTGACGTAATCCGTGAACTCCATCTGTTGAATCGCTCCAGCCTCCTCCTTGAACTGACTGAGGAAGGCCTTAATTTGTGCAAGAGAAATGGCATTTTGCATGACCGGAGCGAAACGTGCATACAGCGTTTCCGCATCGCCCGCATTATAGTTTTTTTGGAAAAATTCAGCCAGTTCCTGATCAACTGGTTTAGGACTTTGAGCCGACAGGCTTAGACTTATTCCTAAAAAAAGTAGTAAAAATGAACATTTCATGCATACCAAGTTTTGCTAAAGATAAGAAAAGGGACGCCGACCCCAAGTCAGGGGCTCAGGTAAAAGCCTGTCCTGAACAGGATTATTTTTAGCCGGTAATCCCTTGGAAATTAACGTTAAGCGCTCAATTTCCAATGCTTTCTGGGGTTACTGCGTTGTCGGGGATCTTGTTTAAGCAAATCGGCCATCGAGCGATAGAAAACCGGAGAAGCCGAATAAAATTCGTCGGGTTGCTCGAAAAAAGATTCCATGGACACCGAGAACAGTTCCATCAAGTTGAATCCTCCGTAGCCTCTGAAAAGAGTGGTATGTCCGCTTCTGATCAAGGGTAGTTGGTTCATGGCCAGGTCACGCCAGACATTGAGCTTGCGCTCGCTAAAAAAGGTCACTCTCGATCGTGGATGCATCTGTTCAATGATGAGGCAATGTCCAAATTCATGAATGGCCAGATTGACTCCGTTATCCGTAACCACAAAGCCCTGTTCAACCGCCGGCCAGGAAAGATTCACCTGCCGGGTGGCAATATTAACATCCCCATCAAAAAGCAGCTTGGTGCCTTTGTAGGAGTAAGAGGTAGGCGCGATAAAGATTTTGCGGAACATGCTCAAGGTATCTGCCGATAGACCAAAAGTGATTTGCACAAAGGCACTGGAGATCACGATCATCATTTCCTGAGTTACTTCAAAGTCGGGGGTGGAATTGAACGCCGTGGTGTAATGAAAACGCAGAGTACGCACTAAAAATTCCCGTTGCTGTCGCTTGCCCAGATGCTTGTAATAGCTACTCCATGCGGAAAGTACCCGATGGAACTCGGCTTTCATTTCTTTCGAAAAGTAGAGACTGATAAGGCGGTACGTAAGTTTCAAAGCTCGATCTGGGGTGTTTATCGCACTTTTCCTTAGGGGAATAGCGGAGCCAAAATAAGAAAATTTTAATGAATGCCTAGTTTTGTGCGGCCAGCTTTACATTAGTTTCAGTTCTCCTGAACGAGAACTCCATTTTTGAATACGCGATTTACATTTTTCAGCTGTTGTATATCTTCTAGTGGATTGGTATTCAAAATGACCAGATCGGCTTGTTTGCCTACCTCAATAGAGCCGTGCGTGGCCTCGATCCCGATCGCCATCGCATTGATCAAGGTTGCCGACCGCAGAGCTTCGGCCGGGCTCATTCCGGCCCCGACCAGCAAGGCCAGTTCATCCTGCACGTATTGCAAGGTTTGGTTCATATCGGTCCCGGCAGCTATGGCCACGCCTTGTTGATGTGCCTTCCGGGTAATGCGCTTATTCCAGTCGCTGACCGCTTCCCGATCAATACGCTGCCCCGCACGAGCCAGAGCCGCAGTTGGATTTTTCCCTGCCGGTGGAGCAGGAGTAGGTGGTCTTTTGCGCAGGTCAGCGCTCCAGCCCATCAGGGTAGGTTCGAAGATTACTTTTTGGGCTTTCATAGACTCAAATAAGGCGTCAAACTCCGACTGATCCGCTTGAATATTCTTAAAGTCCAGCGTGGGAACTACCTGGCTGATGGCGGTCAGGAAGTTAGGCGGCATGTCCGGTTGTACCTCAAAGATGAGCCCCAGACTATGGGAGAGTACGTCTACGCCATTATGGACCGCTTCACTGGGCCGACTGGGGTACACACTGGAGTGGCTCCAAACGCGGAGTCCCAGTTTGTGGGCTTCAGCTGCTATCGTCCGGATCTGTTCAGGCCGAAGGTGATCGTATAATTTCAGGCCGGTAACGCCTGCCGCTTTCGCGGAAGCGACCACTTCTGCAATGTCCGTATCCTCTTCAATGACATGCATCCAGGGGGCTTGTCCGGGTTCAAAACCACGGGCTGCAAATTTAGTGCGGGGATCGGTCAGGAAAGCGGGGCCAAAGAGGTTGGCGGAATAATAAATGGTGGGGCCTTGAATGCTGTCCTTCATCATCAGCTGATTCAGTTTTTGATACAGGCGCGCATCTCCACCCATATCCCGAACGCTGGTGACACCCGACTGAAGCAATTGTTTTAGGATCTCGATCCGATTCTGCGGTCTAAACAGGTGCACATGAGCGTCAATGAGTCCGGGGATCACAAATCGATGCTCCAGATCAATGACTGTCGCTCCTTCCAGCGCAGCCTGATCAGGATTTGCAACGATGGCTGCAATTTTACCTGCTTCAAGTATCAACGTTTGATCCTCAAGTAGACTTCCATCGGCTACGTTGACAATATGGGTATGAGTTAAGACCGTGCGTTGGCTATGTTGCGCTGTGGCGTAAGCCGCATACAATAGCGTGTAAAGCAGCATGAAAAACCAAAGCAAACGCAACAAAGTGTGTTTCAATGGAGGAGGTGTGGATGACGTAACCATATTTGAATCAGCATATTAGCGTGAATATACTATTTTAATTGTATTCAGGGACCTTGGGTGCAGAACGTATTTTAGTCGTTATCAGCAGGTGTTTCAATCATCATTGGTACTTCACCGGTCAGTTCCCAGCGTCCTAGCGTAATAGGAATATTCCCGATACGGTTCAGCCTGTCAAAAAAGGTCTTCAATACGAAGGGTTGACCTTCAGATTCTACTTGTTTGGCATAGGCCGCGATCGTTTCTTCCAACAAGTGCTTACCGGTTATATAAGAAGTACCGTAACCGGGTTGGCGCAGGTAGAGATGCTGTTCAAAAAGGAGTAACTCTTTTTCGGTCTTCATCCAGCCCCGGGGGGTGTATTCGGAGTGGATCTTGCCGGCTTCTTCCATGGTCATCAGATTAGCATGGGCATAGAGGGATCCCAGGCCACGTGCGGCCCGCTGTGCGATCATGATGTAGACGATCTCCCGGGTTCGGGGACTGTCCTCATAGAGTCCGGCCTGCATGAATAGTTCTTCCACCGCGGTGGCCGTGCCCTCATTGCGGGAATCAAAAATGTTGTAAAGCAAAGGTCCTCTTCGGATAGCTCTCGGATTGGGTTCTTCTTCCATACGCGCCAATTCAAACCAATGATAGAAATGCGAATAGAGCGGCCGGGGATCGTAGTGTTCACCGATCACAAAGAAATTCCGTTGGTCTTCGGGAACGAAGGCTCCCAAATGGGCGCGAAGGGCGGGCTCAAAATACGGTTTTACGGTCACGATTTCCTGCTGATTAAGAAAATTCAGTAGGCTTTTGGCAGCATCATCGGCCATGCGATCATAAGCTTCTGGAGAATGGGCTGCCTGCAACTCCGGGAGATCACGGTTGCGGTGTTCTTCCATTTTTAAGGAAGACCAGGCACGGGCCAGTTCGCGTTTAAGGATCATGACTTCCTCCTCCCAGTTCAAGGGGACTAAGTGCACGTTTTGTTGATACCAGCTGTATTGTTCCTTGCCGATCCCGGAAGGCCCCGCTTTGCCTTCGGCCTCCGCTTCCAACCAGATCACAAAATCATTGGTGGATTGAATGGCGGCCTTAATGGTTCGTCTAAGTTTTTTATCTGTAGCTACACCCGGCTGTTCGAGTATAGACTGAAGATCATTGCTTTGTGTTTTAAGGTCTCTGATGCCTGCGATCCAAAGTTCGTGAGCATTCCCCGTCAGATTTTCACGGGCTTGAGATTGAAAAGGCGAGATGATTTGCAGTTCGTTCAGCAGGCGTTGTCGCTCTTCAGGTACCAGGGGAAAGGAGTAGGTCCACAATTCGAGGGTAGCATGATTGGTAGGGCCTTCGTGGGCCGGCACATCGCTCTTAAAGGTCCATACTTGCTTATAGAAGGCCGGATCCCGCGTCCAGGGTTGGAGTATCCTTTCATTAAAATCGTAGCCGTTCATCTCGGCCCAGACGATCATCCAATCGACTTTATTGGGAATGCTCCAACCCGTGGTGTCGATGGCTTGTAACTGCTGGCGCAAACGTTCAAATTCCGGTCGGCGTTTGTTAAATGTCTTCGCTCTATAATCTGCCGCTCCCTCAAGCAGGGGAGGTTGTTCAAAGTTGCGCCATTCTTGGAACAGGTCAACGAGACGGGTGAAGGAGGTATGCTGTTTTTCAGCGGTGGATTTGTCTTGACCGTGTGAGGTAGGCATGTAGCTCACGAAGAGGAGTAGGCCAACCAGCACTATACGATAGGCATTCTGGAGTCTTTTGCAAGCTTTGATCTGTTCACCTACAGGTATAGAATCTATCATTTTCAATGGGCTATTGGGTAAGTTTGTACACCACCGCCTGATAGGGCATCAAGGTGGCCGTATCTCCGTTGAGGGTAGTGCTATCGTAATTATTGATCATCATCCCTTGGATGCTGTTGAGCTCAGCAAGGGTAATACTCGATTCCTGATCGGTGAAATTCAAAAGCACCAGCATCTTAGCGTCGTCCAGGGTTCGGGTGTAGGCATAGATGTCCGGATGCTCTTTTTGTAAGAGCGCGTAGTCGCCATACACCAGTACCGGATTTTCCTTACGTAATCGGGTCATTTTGCGGAAATGGTTCAGGATGCTGTTCGGGTCTTGTTCCTGGACCTCCACATTGATCTCTTGATAGTTATCATTCACCCGTTTCCAGGGGGTACCTTCCGTAAATCCGGCATGCTTACTATCGTTCCATTGCATGGGGGTCCGAGCGTTCTCTCGCGAACTGTAATTGAGGACCTCCATAAAGGCATCCAGGTCTTGCCCCTGAGCTACAGCGGTTTTGTATTTGCCTAGGGCATCCACATCCACGTATTCCTCGATCTTGGGCATATCGATATTGGTCATTCCAATTTCATCCCCATAATAGGTGTAGGGCGTACCGCGCATACTGAGCAGGAAGGTATTCAGCATTTGGGTGGAGGGAGTTCGGAATTGCGGACTCGGGTTTCCAAAGCGATTGACCAATCTGGAATTGTCGTGATTGGAGAGGTAGATGGCGATCCATCCCGCTTTCGCGAAAGCGCTATCCCACTTGCTAAAGGTTTCCTTGAATTCGGAGAGCTCGTAGCCTTCCGGCGTTCGGGACATGTCGACCGACTCAAAGTGATAGGCCATTTGCAGTTCCTTACGATCGGCATCCACCAGGTCGTGGGCATCCTGGAAGGTGCTGCCGGCGCCTTCGGCCACAGCGAAGACGTCATAGGGCTCGATCACCTCCTCATACATCTCCTTCAGATAGTCGTGCAGTTGTGGACGCATCCCGTACCACTTGATGAAGTCTTTTTCGTGCCCTTTCGGGAAATCGGGATAGGTGGTGTCTTTGCTGGCAAACTGAAAGGCATCCATACGGAACCCATCCACACCTTTTTCTGCCCAGAATTTCATGATGTCATAGACCTCCTGCCGCAGCTTGGGATTCTCCCAGTTGAGGTCCGGCTGGGCTTCCGCAAAGGTGTGCAGGTAATAGGCATTGCTGATGGAATCGTAATCCCAACCGCCTTCCGGATCGAACAGGCTGTAGCGGTACGGAGGCTCGCCCTTTTCAGCCGGCCACCAGTGGTAATAATCGCGGTAGGGATTGTCTCGCGAACTGCGGGACTGCTTGAACCATTCGTGCTGATCGCTGCTGTGGTTGACCACTACATCGAGCACGAATTTGATATCCCGCTCGTGAAAACCGTCCAGCATCTCCTGAAAGTCTTCCATGGTACCGTAGCGTGGAAGTATCGCGCGGTAATCGGCCACGTCGTAGCCGTTATCCACCAGTGGAGATTCAAAAAAGGGATTCATCCAGACCATATCGATCCCTAAGCTGGCTACATAATCCTGGCGTTGAATGACGCCCTGAAAATCCCCAAAACCATCACCATCGGTGTCTTGGTAGCTTTGCGGATAGATCTGATAGAGGATGCCTTCTTTCCACCAGGTTCGGTTGGAAGTCTCCGGGGTGGATGAGGTGGTGTCCTCTGATTCTGAATTGTTTTTACAGGCAATGAGAACGAGTACGGTGAGGGCGAGCAGGAAAAGTTTTTTCATGGATGGTTCTTCATAATTAATATAACCACTGCATTACAGTCGTTTTGCCTTTAAAGGTAGCAAAAAACAGCTGGCCTACATCGGGTTCAAAGGGAGTCTATAAGCAACTATCCAGCTAATACGATGTCCGCTCCTGCAAACGGGCGTAGGTACGCATGGCCCAAAGGGCAAGCAATAGGATGGGAATGATCAGCACGCTGCCCTCCGGACCAAAGGCTCCTCCGCTCAGCCAGTCTTGCTCTGTAGTGATGCTGAGGTTGATGAGCGTGGCTTTTTCATGTCCGCTGGCTGCAAAGCCAAAAATAGGTCCCTGAAAGAAGTTCCAACCTATGTGCATGCCTATGGATAACCAAAGCAACTTGGTCAGCAGGTAGCCGTAGATCCTCAAAAAACCAACGAGTACGATGATGAGTGATGACAGCAGGCCGGCATTAGGATTCATGGCATGCAGTAATCCATAGAGGATACAGGAGATGACCACAGACAGCGGGAGTCCCAGTCCTTCGATCAGGTTTTGAAAAACGTAGCCTCTAAAGACCAATTCCTCCCAATAGCCCACGAGTACATGTTCCAAAAAAACGAGCAATACAGCACCCAGGGAGGTGATCTTGATGAATTCAGCAAAAGAGGTGCCTGGATCAGGAAATAGCGCGCTATTAAAATCGATCCCATTGAATTCAATCAGACCCAGACTCAGCAGCAGCAGAAAAAAAGTTCCTGCCATCGCAGCACTCAAGGTAAAGCCGAAGATCAGATCCGCTAAGGCTCTTTTCCGGTGCGATAAGCCCAACGACCAAAAAGACTTTTTGTCGAATAGCTTTCGCGAAAGCAGAACTGCCAGGGTCGCTGATACGGCTAAAACCACGACCACCAGTAGGCTGTAGTCCTCCATAAATTCACGCCGACCCGTTTCCGGAAAAAGGAAGGCTTTGATCAAAAAAATAGAGGCTGCAAGGAGCCAAAAGAGGATCAGAAATAAGAAAATACGCCATCCGGCCTTGAGGCGTCGCTGCTCTGGATTGTAGAAAAGTCTGGTCAAAACAAATTAGGTTGGTTGTAAAGAGGACGACCAGGAAGCCAAAATGTTACGCTTACCGTTTTTAAAAGGCACCGTTCTGATTGGGACTCTTTTGATCAATGACCTGCCCCAGATCCCAGAGTTCAACGATCGTGTCTTACTCAAAACGAAAGATATGCACGACGGCGATATCCATATCCTCTTTGACAACATGGGTGTGGGTGATCACCGTATTACCATCCTGAAAGCATTGTTTGATCTGTAGCGATTGGTTGGGTTGACTTAGATGCGCTTCTTGCATGGCATTCAGCAAGGCCTCTCGGCTCCCTTCGAAATAGGGATTGTGATGAATAAAGTGGGTGGCTATATAGGTCTCAAAGGCCTGTTCCACCTTTCCCATTCCGGCCTCCATCAGAAAATTCCGGGCTATGCCTTTCAGATCAGTTTTCATGGGGTTGCTGCTTCTAAGGATTAATGGACGTTTTCAAACGGATTGTTCATAGGCCTTGCGAAGCCAGGTTTTGAGTTCCTGATCGATCTCTTCAGGTGCTGATAAGCGCACCCGGTGGGTACACATGGTGCCAAAAGGCCCGGAATCTTCCAGTCGGCTGCCGGTGGGTGTATCCTTGAGTTTGAGTCCCAGATCTATGCGCGTCTTGGTGGCCGGTTTGATGAGTGCGAACTGCCGTTTCCGGATCACGCTGACCGTGGTTTTCTTGGGGGTGATGGTCACATCATCGCCCAGCGACTTTACATAATCGATCAAGGCCTGATGAATGGGAAGCAGGGCTTCTTTGCCCTGGTATTGGTTGGCGACCAGATCTTGCGGGGCTTCGTCTTGCTGTTTAGATAGCGCGACAATGGTATTGGCAAAACCATGGGTCACCTGATGTTCCTTTTTGAGGTAGTTTACGGCTTCGGAGTGCTTGGTGAAACTCTTTTTCTTCAATAAGGCTTTCCACTCCTCCAACGACTTGCCGGTCTTCTCCGGCATGTTATTGATCATGGTTTGTAATGCGGGATCCATTTAATCAGTTTTATAGACTTCCAATTCAATTTCGATCATAAATTCCGGTAGGGCCAGACTTTCGACCTGCACCCAGGTGCCGGTAGGGAATTGGTCTTTATAGATTTCCTGGCGGTAGGCGGAAGCTTCCAGGCAGGCTTCCATATTGGTGGTGAAGATGTTCTCTACGACCACATCGTCAAAACTGCAGCCAAAGTGGACGAGTATTTTTTCCAGATCGGCATAGCAATTCTTCATTTGCTGGGCCAGGTCTCGAACGGCGGTAGGATTGCCTTGATCATCCATGCTTACCGCTCCGGAGACTTTGATCTCATTCCCGATCTTGATGGCATGGGTGTAGCCATAGGCCTTTTCGACTTCGGGACGGAGCATAAAATACTCCGGTGTTTCACTGGTTTTTGCTGCAGTGAGTTCCGGATGTTCGTGTTGGTGTTCGTGTTGTTGCTGACAGCTAAGGGTGGTTAAAAGAAGGACGGTGAGCACTGCATAAGGCAGCCCCTTACCGATAGTGATGGTTGATTTCATTAGAATGGTTATTTCTCTAAATATAAGATAATTAACGATATACCCCTTTAGAAATTTTAAGAGGCAGTATCATCCTAAAGCAACGCTGTCCTGCTATCAACCAGGCAAGGATTTATCAGTTCCCAGCAGGCCTGCGGGAGTCAATTTTTTCAAACCCTCTTTGGATAAGTAGCGCGTATAAATTCCCCCACGAACATTATTGATGTCAAACTCAATGATAAAGGCATGTGGGTCTATACGTTCAATGAGGTTATAGGTACGTCTAATATCAATCCGATTGATGACCGTATGGATGATATCATTTTTGGTCTTTTCGCCTCGCTTACCGTAGCCTCGGGACCCTTTGTACAGGGTAGTTCCTGTTCCTATGTGTTCTACCAACTGTTTGTTGATTGCTTCCCAATGATCAGAAACGATCATGAGTCCCACATAGTCCTCAAAACCTTCGATCATCAAATCAATGACCTTCCCGGTGACAATAAACGTAAGTACAGAATACATAGCGATTTCCAGAGAAAGCAATAAGGCCGTGATGGAAAAAAGAATGGCATTGAAGATTAGAATTATTTTGCCAATGCTGATCCCCAGCCGTTCATTGAAGAAAATTCCCAAGATCTCCGATCCATCGAGAACGGCTCCATTTTTTATGGTCAGGCCGATTCCTGCTCCGAGGAAGAGTCCGCCAAAAATCGCGATCAATAATTTGTCTTCCGTGATTGCTTGAAAATTTTCCAGATGGATGACCAGCGCCAAAAGCACTATGGAGATGACCGATTTAATAAATATGCGTCGCGATAGAGTGAACCAGCCAAGAATAACAAAAGGGATACTGACCAATAAGAGGAGGGTCGAGATGTCAAAAGAAAAGAGTTCGCTCAATAAGATGGCAATTCCGGTGACCCCTCCGTCGAGAAATCCATTGGGGAGTAAAAACATTTTCAAGCCAATACTCGCCAGTAAAATACCGAAGCCAATTTGTAGGCTTTCAGATAAAATTCGTTTCACGGGGTATTTTTTAGATGAGTCGACTAAGGTAAACTTTTTATCCTTTGAGTTGTCTGCTGCTCGTTTGATTAAAAAGACAGAAAATCATAGAATCAATCTTTAGTGTGGATTTGTTCTCCGAAGGTCAGCAGATTTGAATCCGGATCGAGAAGGGCAAATTCCTTTAGGCCCCAGGGCTTATCAGCGAGTTTGCCGTTGGGATGGATGGGCGTACCCTTTTTGAGCAAAGACGCATAAATGGTATCGATCTCCTCTACCCGGAGGTAGATCTGACCGTAGTTTTTGCGGGGATTTAAGTCGGGGAAGGCAAAAAAGTGAATCTGTACCCGGTCCCGCTCCATCATGAGGTAATCGTCATAATCTGCAGTGCCAAAAACGCGAAAACCCAGTTGGTCGGTATAGAAATCACGGGTAACACTTTTCTTCCGCATGGGCAATTTAGGATGAATATGGGTGAGCATGGGCAATAGCGTTTAAGCGGTTTAATTTTTTAAAGGCGTATTTAACCAATATTCATCAATATTATCCAGTTCAACGATAGGTTGATCGCGATGCATGGGTTGGGTGTTACGCATATAGCGATTGTCCAGGGGCTTGAAAGGATTCAATTTTAATTCCTGCACAAAGAATTCCCGGTATTGGTTATAGGTTTCCATGCTCTGGACGAAAATTTTATTACCCTGCGTGTCTTCAATAGAACGCACATCTACGGTCAATCCTTGGCCGTTGAGGCGTTGGAGGGATACGATTCTTTTCGGGTCGAAAATGAGCTCGGGATCCTTAGGGTAGAGCAACACGGTTTGATCCCGTAATTCTGCTCGATCCAGTCTCATTCGTACCCCTTGATAGGCTAAGCGGTAGAATCTTTTTTTGACGGCGTCGTCGGGATCAGGAGGTGTGTTGAACTGAAGTTCAAAACAACGCTCTTCTAGATTCACGCGCACATCGGTGATCGTGAACTTGGGGGGTTGCAGCACCTTGAAGGTATTGAAAAAGGAAATGTAATTGGGATACATAAGACCTTCTCGTTCCTGATACTCTACGATGATCTCATACAAGGTGCGCCCGCTCGATGGGTCTTGACGATCAGGCATGCCCTTGACGATGATGTTGTTTGCGGACTCGCGAACGCGATACTCCAGTTTGTAGATCTTAAAATCAGTTTGGCTGATATAGATCGTCCCCTGTACGCGGATGTTCCCGATCGATTTTTGAAGTTTGATCGCATAAAGGGGTACCTCATTGACGGAGCTAGGAGGAAGAAATTCAAATTCGTGCTGCTCGATAAAATCTTCACTCAGTTTATTCACATAATCAAAGCTATTGATCTGGTGATTTCGAATCGCGTCGTGCAGCCGTAACAGGGTGTATTCATTGCCCCCGCGGTTATCCAGTACCGCGTTGTCGATGACCTTATTCTTGTTGATGTAATCATAGGGTCGGGCCGCAAGGCTGTCTTTGGGAAAGTTGGCGTTGTTCTCGTAGCGGTAGATTCGGGTTTGAGTCCCGTGAAAATCAATACTGCCAAAACCCAGATCGAAGACTTCCAACAAGGCTTCGTTGAGGTTGAGGTATTGTGCTCCTTTCTTTTGATAGTCCCGGTAATACCCCAGATAAGAGAAGGGTTGCTGGGGATAGTTGAGTGGAATGTCTTTTATCGCACGGTTCACGATGTCTTTTGCACTGCGTAAACGTTGGGATGGTTTCGTTCGGGTGCGGAGACGCACTTCCCCTAACTGCTCAATACGCTCCTTCAACAGAATGCGGTTGATCTGCGTGGTGTCCAGTTCAGAAAGCAGCACTTCGCGAGTGGTGTAGCCAATGAACGAAATCACCAGTGTATCCCCGCGTTCTTTAAAATTTAGCGGTACCCTAAATCCACCATCTTCATTCGAAATGAGCCCTTTGTTCTCATTTTTAATCTTGATGGTCGCAAAGGGAATGGGCTGGGCGGTTTGTGCGTCCAGCAATTGCCCGCTGATAAATTCAGGAGTTTGGGCGTAGAGCGTAAAGCTTACGCAAATCAAGCCTAAATAGAATAGGAGACGCATCAATTAAGGTGTTAAAATGGTCATCACGACCGATTCTATTCCGTCTGTCTTGCTTTCAATCTTCCCATCAAATACGCAAAGCTGTCTTCAACGGTCTCAAAGATATCCTCAGGCGGAACCAGATCAGGGATCACATCAACGGCTTCCAGCATGTCGCGAGGCTGTTCGTTCAGTCCCACCAAAATGACCTCGATATTCTGTGTGCGCAGATCGTAAATGATCTCTTCTAGCGTATAAAGTCCGGATTGATCCATGTAGGGTACCCGATCCATTCGGATCATTACCGCCTCGGTTTCTTTGGGCAGATTCTTGATCTGATCTTTAAAGTAGGAGGTGAAACCAAAAAACAAGGGTCCGTACAAGTGCTTGATGATGACCTTATTCTTGTAGCGCTCGTAGAAGGCTTCTTCATCCTGCCAGGGTTTGGACCCGTCCAGATCGCTGATGTCGCCCACATCCAGGCCTCGCTCGGCGATGTCGCCGGACTTCTTCATGAATAGCAAACAAGCCAGGGCGATCCCAATACCTACCGCATTGATCAGGCTACCAAAGGTGGTGATCAGCAAAACAAGGATCATGATAAAGCCATCGGCCTTGGGTACTTTGGTCAAGTGCTTGAGGCCTTTAAAGTCGACGATCTTAAACCCGATCGGGATCAGCAATCCGGCCAATACACAGAGCGGTATGTGCGCTGCGAGGGAACCTAATCCCAAAAGGACGGTGAGCAAAAAGAGTCCGTGGATCATTCCCGAAAGGCGAGTACGCCCACCGGCATTGATATTGACGACGGTTCCTTTAGTGGCTCCGGCGCCCGGAATACCTCCAATGGCAGCAGCTATCATATTTCCGATACCTTGTCCAATAAGTTCGCGATTGCTGTTGTGTTTGGTCTTGGTCATATTATCGGCGATGACCGAGGTCAGGAGGGAGTCAATACTTCCCAGTACGGCCAGGACCAATCCGTATTCCAGGATGATGGAAAAGGCGGAGGGATCGATCTCCAGGAGGCCACCCAACTGGAAGGTGGGTAATCCGGAAGGAATTTCTCCGATCACGGGCACGTCCATCTTAAAAAAGTAGGCGATCAAGGTCACTGAGATCAGTGCGACCAGGGCAGCAGGAATCGCTTTGGTGATCTTAGGAAACAGGAAATAAATGGCGATGGTCAGGCTGCCCAGCAGCAGCGCCGACAAGTTGGCGTCCGTAAATAATTGGTCAAAATTCTTGATGATGGCTACGGTTGATTTCGCGGAAGCGAGCCCTGCAAACGGAAATAGTTGGAGAATAACGATGATCAAACCCACACCACTCATAAAGCCCGAGATCACGGGATAGGGAAAATACTTGACGTATCCGGCAATGTTGAGAAAACCAAAGATCACCTGGAAAAGTCCACCCAGTAGGAAAGCTGCCAGGATAATGGGAATGGCGTTGTCTAAGGTGGCATTCATTTCGACGGCCGCAATGACCAGAGCGGCGGAGACTACGGTCATGGGTCCGGTGGGGCCGCTGGCTTGGGTTTCGGTACCTCCAAAGAGGGCCGCAAAGATACCCACGGCGATGGCACCATAGAGTCCGGCCGTAGCGCCCAGACCCGATTGCACCCCAAAAGCTAGCGCCAGGGGTAGGGCAACGACGCCGGCTACGAGTCCGCCGGTAATGTCTCCTTTGAGGTTGGAAAAATCGAAATAGGCCATAAGCTCCAAACAGTTTTAAGAGTTGAAGTGGAAAGATAAACATTGTTATCGGGCTAGAACAGCGTTTATGGATCAGGAAATGATAAAAATGGGAGGGTGGTTGAGCAGAAATGATGATTCTGCATTTGGCATTGCAACAAAATCACCATCTAAAGGTTGTTGCTATGCTGCGTTCACTTTTGGGTATTCCTATCCAGGGCATAGGGCTGGTACAGTTCTTGTGCCGAAAAAAGAAACCATCGGTCTATGCGCTTTCTTTACTTCCTGTCCATTAGCTTTTTAGTCTGTTCCTGTATCCCCTTAAAGCTAGCGCCTAATATCAAGACCGATAAAGTCGTCAAAGCCAAGCGATTCAAGCGCGATCTCCCCCGGCAATATGCTTTTGTGTTTAAAGACCCCAAGGACGCTGATGATTTTTTCGAATTCATCAATACCAAATACGATCAGGATTACCCGGGGTTCACTTCTAATATTCCGTTTACCCTGGAAGATTCCCAGTACTTGATTTCCTTCTATGAGCGGGAACGCGTTAACAAAACCTTGAATTTGTTCCCGATGTTTGTAGATGCCGGACTGGACCGGGCCGGGGTAGGACCTATGCTCGAGGACACCTATACTTCCAGATGGGGGCATTGGTATGTGCTGCTAACGGTTCGGGATCATGATCTAAACGATTGCTTAGCTCCTCGCTATCCGCAGCGCGAGGAACTCGTGGCTTATCTCAGAGCCTTGAAAGAGGAGTATTTAAACACCGGTAATTATTTGGATCTGGTGTTTAAAAAGAAGGATTGATGGGTCTTGTTTGCGGTAATTGGCCTGTGAACTTAATGTCCACCTGGACCTCGATACATCCGCCTTGACTTCGATACAATGCCGCAGATACGGCATCACTCAGTCACCAGGCGGATACACGGTGGCCGGCAAAATACTTTTAGACGGTCATTGAGTGTCCCGTACGTACGGGATGTATCGAAATGCCAACTCTCGACTACCGTCTACCGACTACAGCCTCTTCAGAAAGGCCGTCAGTCGGGCGCCACAATCCGTTGTTGTCGGGAGAGTCGGTAACTTAGCTGTACTGCTTACTCTAGTTGTCTAGAGCCACCAGGTGTTTCTCCCATTCCTTGGGAATATCGGTTAGAGAATACACATTCAATCCCTCGGTTTGGATATGCGCTGTAGAGGAAGTCAGCGTCTCGTTAAGGAATTCCGTTTCCAGTTTATACATGGCTCCGGTTGCCGGATCGTCGATGAGGAAACCAATGATCCCGCCAAAAAGAAGATTTCCAATATACCAGCCGTCCAATTTAAATTCTACGGGGACTATTTTCGTTTCGTATCCTTCTTTTTCGAATTGTACTTGATAACTCGCCTTTGAGAAAAAGCCATCCCCTGCCTTTAGTTTCAAGTCAGCAGGTGTGTTTCCGGTGTAGACCACAACTCCTTTTTTACCGGCTATGGTGATTTGCCGTCCATTGTACTGCTCATCTTCTCCGGTCAAATGACCCACGCCGGCCGTGGCTCCCTTTTCCGCAATGTCATACATGTTGAGTAATTGCGGCTCTAGCTGTGTTAGATTCATCGTGTTCCTTGGCTATTTAATTGTAATTCCACTTTTAGGCTCAATCTATTCCTAATTGGACCTATTCGTCTTAGGTTCAGTAAATTAAATCATTTGAACTTTATAAGCTAGTTACAAGTACATTTTAAATAAAAGAACTTCATTTAGCGTATTTTTCTAAGCCTGTCCACAACTCCACGCTTATATCAGCAAAACCCTATCTCCTTAATCCCTGAATTCATTTCCCTGAACACCTTAACCCCTTAACCCCTTAATCCCTTAATCCCTTAATTCGAATACCTACTACCTATAACCTCTTCTGATATGCCTCCCAAAGCGCTTGAGGATCGCGGATTTTTAATTCCACATGGCCGCAGGAACCACAGATCTGTGCGAGCAACTCGCCCTGTTCGAATTGGTTGAAGAATATTTTGTCGGTTGTTTTGATGTGCACCGAAAGGTTTTTCTTGACATTGCCGTGGGCAAAGTCGGTGATCCGGGCATCTTCAATGATCTTGGTGGATTGGCATCGGCGACAGGTCATGAGTGATCTATGTTTTGAGGGTTCAAAGGGTATGATTTAACAACTAATTCATGCTTTGTTTGTAATTAAGAGGAAGAGGCCAATTCTTTTTCAATGAGTTGAAGCAGGGCCTTGATTTCCTGGTCGAGATTCACGCGGTAGTTCAATACGTCCTGGGTCAAGTTCAATTTCATACCTAAAAGATTCCGAATGCGGGGATTAATCAGAATTTGTGCGTAGTCATTGGGTTGTTCTCTGGCCATCGAGATGGAGGGGATAGAAGATTGAATTAAAGGAACAAAATTAATTTCATGCTCAGCAATGGCATCAATGCGGATCTGTTGCACATTCAAACGGTCTTCCAGCATCCCTTTCAATTCATTCAAATTGACTTCCAGGCCGGTAAAGCGTTCCTTGATTTTTTGATTTTGAATGACTCCTAATTTATTGGTGTTTTTAAGATCGGTGTAGGCGTTGATGACCGGGATGTCACTTTCGACATTCCAAAAAGCATCTTTAAACAATTTATCGGAGAGGGTATCTTTGAAAGTAGGGCTAGTTTCAGCTTGCAAGCCAAGGACTTGAAGCATAACCTCCCTGGAATTCCGCTCTTGGGCAACTAGCGACTCCGATTGCTTCTGCGACAGCTTTAAGTTGTCACGCAGACTTTGTAGGATGGCGATTTCTTCAATGCGGTTTTTTCGCTGCTCATTCCAGGTATTGATCTGCAGGGCGATAAGGATCCCGATCACTACCAATACAATTTCTCCAATGGCGTAGAGCAGGTATTTACTGAATTTGTTTTCAACGAGGAGCCGTTGTCTGATTTTCCGAAAGAATTGGATCATGGGAGGAGGTTCGAGTTAGGTGAGCGGCCGGCGTATGGATTCAAATCAGATTCGATCAATTCCAAAATGGTTTTGGCCTGGTCGATCAGAGGTTGGGTATCGATGATATTAGCGATCAAATAAATTTTCTTTTGAGCGATCAGGCTTTCAAATTTCCGGTCAGTCAACAGTCCGTTCCAATCATTGGGGTAGGGACTCGGAATCCTTTTCAGATCGATATTATTCTCAAAATAACTATTGGCCAGATTGCTGGACGACACATAGGTGCTGATCAAAGGGTTGAGCTGGTGAATCACCAGATCCTGAATTACCCGCTGTTCTTCCAGCATTTCTTCCATTCGATCGGGCCAGGCAATGAGCTGTAGTCGAAGTGCATCATTGGTGATCAAATTGATCTTTCCGGTGCTGAACAAGGTTTGGATACTGCTAAACTCTTCATTGACGGCATACCAGGAAAAGAGCTGCTGCAGCAAGGTAAAGGGATCATCCTCGGTAATGGATGGCTCGGGCTGGGCGATGGTTTCCAACAATCGATCGATCCCCTTTACGTTTTTTTGTCGACCTTCCATTTTGTCTTCCAATTCCAGCAATTTTTGTTCGAAGGACAATTTTAGATTCGCTAGCAATTCCTGCTCCTCCGCTTTCATCTTGCGCTGTTCATTCCAGTTATTCACTTGCAGAGCCAGCAGAATACCGATCATGACCAGGGCAATCTCCCCAAGGGCATAGAGCAGGTATTTGGTGAATTTGTTTTCAACGAGGAGCCGTTGTCTGATTTTCCGGAAGAATTTGATCATAGAATGGTTAGTTATTTAAGGTCGCGTTATCCGGTCTGCCTCTCCTCCGTACAAGACTTTGGTAGGCGGGCGCATAATGCACGCAGGTATAATTCTATAATCGATCGAGAGGCGTTTAAAGATAGGTAAATCAGTGCAGTGGCGTGGAGATATTTTTTAACTGCCCTCACTCAGGTATCGTTTCATTCAACAACAACTCAACGCTTCAACAAATTAACCCTACTTCGATACATCCGCCTGGACTTCGATACAATGCCGTAGATACGGCATCACTCAGTCACCAGGCGGACACCCAGTAGCTGGCTCAGTGCTTAAAGACGGTCATTGAGTGTCCCGTACGTACGGGATGTATCGAAATGCCGACTACCGACTACCGACTACCGACTACTAACTACTAACTACCGACTAACCAACTCAACAATTCAACAACTCAACAAATTAACCCATTAACCCATTAACTCCTTAACCCATTAACCCATTAACTCCTTAACCCCTTAAACCCTTAACCCCTTAATTCCTCAACGCTCGCAATCGATTAATGGCATTTTGATTGTTCGGATTTAAGGCCAGGGATTTCTCGAAATTTAAAATCGCCTCCTCCATGTTGTTCTGATAAAAATGCGCTTCGGCCAGGCTGTCGTACAAATTGGCCGATTCGGGATACAGGTAGAGCGCCAATGCAAAAACCCGGAGGCCCTGTTCCCCCCGCTGCGGATCGAAAGACAAATGCAGTCCCAGGGTGTTCAGCATGCCTTCTTCCAAATGCAATTCGGGATGCTTGGCGATCACTTGTTGATAAAGCGGTATCAACCCTTTATAGTCCTGACCTACCGCCAGATCATTAAAATCCCGGTAGTCAAAGTCGGCGCCCTGCGGTTTTTTTAGGCTTTTGGAAAGCAGTTGCTCGGGTATATTGTTTTGACTCGGACTGTTTTCCAGAAACCGAATGGCCGCAGCATCCTGTTCCAAAGTAGCCTTGAGGAATTGTAAGCTGTGCTCGGCAAGGAGTTTATAGGAAGCCATGATCTCAGCTTCGCTCTTATCTTGCCTGGGGTCCCGGTTGGCGAACAACACCCCAAACGAACTGAAATAGGAGTGGGTCAGATCGTGAAAGCGATAGCGATAGACGCTACTCTGGGTCAGAGAATCGTACAGGGGAAATTCCGTATTCAATTCCGCCGGGATCTTATCGCTTTTCAAAACATCTTCCGGAATGACCTTCTGTGCCAGGTGGGCGTAGGGGATGTCCAGACGCTCCAGATCAAAATAGGAGGATGCGGCCAGGACCGGATAGTTGTACCGCTCGGTACCGTCCAGACTGAGCAGGGCGCTAATGCCTGGGTTGCGCATGACGGTGAGTGCATTGGCCAGGCCGCCAAAGCTAAAGCCCATCAGGGCGATACGGTTGGGATTGATCTGAGGGAAGCGATGGAGCTCCTTAAGCAGAAATTCCACATCCCGGGCTTGGGTTTCCATATCCTTGGTGGTTCCTCCGCTCAGCCATCGGGTTTCAGTGCCTCGCGACGGACTCGAGAGGACCACAAAGCCTTGACTGGCTAGATATTCAAACAGGGCAAAATTTTCGATGGAGGAGTCCTGGTAGCTGGGGGCGTAAACGATCACCGGAAAAGGACCGGCCAGGGGAGTGGTGCTCGAATACGCCTGCACTTGCTCTGAAAGATGGGCCTGGTTTTCCGGAGTGTTCCAGAGATAGGGAAACCAGTCCAGTAGAAAGTAATTGGGCAAATGCTCCCATTCCTCTTCGGCTTTAAGGACTTCCAGATAATCCAGAACCGTTAAGGTTTCCGCTGTAGGAGTAGGCGTGGCCGGATACCACATACTGATCGGGATGGGCCGCTTGATCTGTTGCTTGTTAAAGGCGTTGTGGATGCGGTAACTGCGGGTGCTGTCAGTCGCGGTATAGTGTTGAAATCCCACCGCATAGGGTCCCTGATCCAGATCGATCGCTTCTAGAGAAGTTTGTGCCGAGAGCAGGCTGACGGGAACAAGTACAAAAAGGATCCAAAGCCGTGGGTTCATGGTCGTGGTTTTAGTAGGGATCCGGATGTGGATCAGTGGGTTCTGATCGTATAAAAGAGTGCCGTCTATCCCTAAAACGATTGCTTAAGATACTTAAATCCGTTGAGGTAGAATGGGTTGTGGTTTGGGAGTGATGGATTTAGCCGTCAACAAACTCCGCTTTGATGGATGCTGACATTAATCTTCTGATGATCCAAATGAACAGAATGGTCATGGCCAAAACAATAATAAAAGTAAAAACGGTCACCGCGATTTCAAATACCGCAAAGTTTTCGTCAAACGTGCTCAAGTCGAAGTCGTAGAAGAACAACCAATTCCAAATGGAGGTCACGATCATGTAGATGTTGGCTATGATCAGTAGTACAATAATTGTCAGTCGCGCCCAATTTTTTCGTTTGAGTAAGCCGATGGAACTAATAAAAAAGAGCAGGATAGCAAGGCCGATTAGGGCGAAAATCCATTCTATGTTCGCAAACATAAAGTCAGTCCAATTGAAATCCTGACCACTTTCTACCTTTGAAACAGCGTCAAAGGAAGGGAAAACGGTATGGATCATTATATTTTGAAGCGCACTCATTAATACGCCTAAACCAGAAAAAATGATAAAGATCCAGGCAAGGACGGTAACAAATGTTGATTTAGAGTTCTCCATAGGCCGAGTGAAAGAAATGGTCCAGTTTGTTAGTAGCTTTATTCGAGGAAAAGTTAAAAAAGAAGCTAATCTATTTCGAAGAGTTAATCTGAAAATCGCAATTTTCATTAACCCATTAACCCATTAACCCATTAACCCATTAACCCATTAACCCATTAACCCATTAACCCATTAACTCCTTAATCCCTTAACCCATGATATCGCCTGACACCTAAAACCTACTCTTCCCCCAAAAAATTAGCCACTATTGGATTGTCCTCCGATTCCATCTCACAGGTCCAGCTGGCGATGTACCAACGGTCGTTCTCATACAGCAATTGGATGCTGTTCAGGCCGTGAATGTCCGTAGGCACTTGAGGATCGGTGCGGATTTCAAAGGCGCTCCAGACCTGGGCCATACGGCCGTACCGACTCACTTTGCGTTTTAATTCCTTTTCATATAAATCGGATTTGGGCATCAATGCCAAGGGAATGTATTCCGCTTCCAGGGTGTGGGTGTCCGCCTGGCCCTCTGTGTCGAAACGGGTGATGACCGCATTTTTGGAATGTAGGTATTGATCCCGTTCAAATTGCCAGGGGGCTGAACTGGAGCCGGAGACCACCTCGTAATAGGCGGTGATAATAGCATCAATGGATTGGACATCTTCCGCGTAAGCGGGATTGGAGGATTGTGCAAAGACGGATGCTGTCAGCAACAGGGCAAGGAAAAGGACGCTTTGTTTCATAAGGTGGGAATAAAGAATCAGAAAGTTAATTCATTTAAGGAAATACATGGAGAATCCATGAACCCATTAATTCCTTAATCCATTGATTCCTTCAACACCTAAACACCTAAACACCTAAACACCTCAACACCTCAACGATTCAACGCTTCAACAAATTAACCCATTAACCCAATAATACTACTTCTATGTAGCCGCCGTTCAAACTAATGTTGGAGAGAAAAGCAATGTTAAATTCAAAATGACATGTATTTTAATGTTTTGTTCTTTTCTTTTTTCCTTGGATGAAAAAAGAAACAAAAAAATCCAGGCTTAATAAACTGGCCGGGGTCTGCGGTCGCGCTTGCGGGTAAAAATGAAGCTGTCGTAAGCGTAATATCCACCTTAATTGATCACGAGTACAATGACAAGATATCAAGAGGTTCGAAGAATTTTTCCCTAATCGCTGCGCGCTCGGCATCCCTGATCCGTCCACTTTCTTAGGCCATTTGAGATCTTTGTCTGTCCTCAACACCTAAACGACTCAACATCTAAACGATTAACAAATTAACCCATTAAACCATTAACTCCTTAATCCCTTAAACCATTATATCGCCTAAAACCTATTGCCTATCACCTTCACAAGAAACACCCCCGGCACTCCCACCAGCAGGATGGGAAAAAGCGGATACAACCAGGGGTCAAAGTCGGTGGGGTTGCCCAGGCCATTGACTACGGAGGCCAGGGTGAGACAGAAGCAGAGTAGTGCGAGCACCAGGCCCAGCCAGCGGAACATCCGGGTGAATTGGGTATAGTAAAAGCGGGCATTTTCATGGGTGATCCGGGTGGGATAGTTAAAGAGGGAGGGGTGTTTCAGGAGTTGATGGAGACCGACAGCAATCACGCCAAACAGCAGGGGGTTGGTCCACAACAGGTCTTTGGCACCCAGGCCATTCGCGTCTTTGGAGGGCCAGTTAAAATAGAGGGGGACATGCTCCGGGAGTTGATTATAATAAACCCCCAGCAGCAAAGCAGACGCTACGATTAAAACGAAAGTCAGCAGTTCAAGAGCACGGTCCAGGGTGGATTTAATGGGTTGGAGCATTGGACAAAAGGGGAGAAAGGTCTTATCTAAAAACAGATCTTTCTCAAGGAGATATGTTTATTATTCTACTTAATTGGTGCAGTTGAACTGAAACAAGCTGGAATTGCGGTTATGTTTTGATGAAAAATAATTAATTACTGTTCCAGCCATAATCTGCCACTGATATATTTTTAATAAAAATTAATCCGTCGTACATTTCTGAAAATTTCTTTTTAAAAAGGGTAACATTGTCAGGGTTGTAACCAGGTCCACCGAGCATTATCTGCTTAGCTTTTTGATTAAAAAAATTAATGGACTTATCGTTTAGTGCCATTTGCATATCAATAAAGTAAATGTCATCCTTTGTCTCTACTAATGTTTTTGCATAGGATCCTGGATAAGGTTCTGACATTTGGTAATTTTTCCACTCTATTGATTTGTCCTTTTTAAAGACATACCCACCTAAAGTTCCTATTCCAAAGTCAAATCCAACGCTATAGTAATCATCATTATAATATTCTTTTAGGTATTTTCCAAGATTGTAAATATTGCGTCTACTATAGTTCCCAAATCCCCTGTAATTTATGTGCTCATTGTGCGCCCAAATAAACGCTTTGCTATTCTTTGACAGATTCTCGACAATCCATTTGACATTTTCAAACATTTTCAAATCTCTATCTTGCGAGTAATGATTTTGAATGAAGTAGGTATATTTCTTTAGATAATTTAGGGCTCTGATTGCCGAATAAAATTCAGCATCATTTAAATTGGAATCTCTACTTTGAAAGTTGACCAAGATGCTTTGTATTTCCTCTAGTTTTGGCATTTGAATATCTGCCCAATCTGTTGTCTTTTCATAATCGACTTTTTTCTCTGTTGACCTGTCCAGTTCCACCAGGAGGTCTTCAGATACTGGAATATCATAGTTATTGACTAGCTCTCGTATCTGAAAGTTTATATTATCAACATTTTGAATATCCATGCCATAAAATCGAATTTGCTGATCTTCGGTTTTGTTTAGATTATATTCTCTCATCCACTTGAGAAGATTAACTACTTCCTTACACTTCCATGGCACGATTTTAAAATTTTCATCGATAGTCTCTATATCTCCCTCTCCTCCGCTTATCCATTTATTTATACCTGATTCTGCAGTGTACGAATCTTCAATGATAAAAACCTTTACATTTTGAGTTTGTACTAAATACTTAAAAAACTTGGCCTTTATATCAAAGAATTCTTTCCCGTGATGAGAAGCCTCCCCGAATCCAAAAATTTTGGCATTTTTAAATTTTTCGGGAGCGTTATTTTTGAAGTACGAAAGTTCTGTATCAGGACTTGCATTGTCTATTTTTATGGCATTGCTATTTATCCAACTAACGACCTTATCATTTTGACAGTAAGCCTGAAAGGATAGAATACAAGTGATAAATAAGGCAGCTTTCTTTAATAGCATAATATTTTAATTAAATATTTGACTGATACTAGTGGTCTCATCTCGACATAGTATTTTGCATTGTTGATTTGAAGATAGAGCTATTAGTCAACTTTAAGAGCGATTTGAAACAAGCTTAGCTATCGATTTACTTTCTTCAGGAAATAATTTTTTCAAAATGGCAGGTTATCGTAATCATTTTCATTTTCAACTTCTTCTGGATGCTCATAGAAATTATTTTGTACGACTTCTTCAATTTTGGAAAGTACGTTATTTGGTAAATCCAACACATTTAGTGCTATTTCGTCCTTTACTTTAACCTCTTTGGGATTATCAGAACTCGTGACTTGTGAAACTTCAGTAAAACCTCTTAGTTCAAATTTTCTTAAAACTCCTGAATAATTTTTAGAAAGAATATTTTTAATATCATTGATTTTTTCCCAATCCTTAATTTTTAAAATTTCTTGCTCCTCTTGCCATCCGGTTTTCAATCTCACATTAGTCGTGTCGATTATGTAATGAAATAAGAGCAGTTCGTCTTGCTTTAGTTTATCAGTTACTACTAAATTTAAGAATTTGGAGAATAAATCTTCTTTATTCTTATTGGTAGAATTGGAATCAGCTTTTGGAACCAATTTTACTCCCTTCTTCGGTGAAGAAGAAGCTTTCATATTAACTGATTCTGGAGAAACTTGCAAAACATTCGTCGTTTCCTCCTTTATCCTATTAATATCTGCAATAAACTTTTTTACAGATTGAGAAATTATAACGTGACTCTCTGTTATTTTAAAGTATTTAGATAGTATTTGTATAAACGATAAAAATCTATCTTCATCATTAATTTTAAAACCTATTTCTCGTGGGTCAAGTGCTCCATTTTGGAATTCCTGACTTGATAAATCAAAATTAGGAGTAAAAATTGCTGCATGCTCACTTTCAACAATCCAAGCAGCTCCCATTTCGTTTAAGCACGCAATACTTTTATAATATTCTTTAGAAAGAAGGTAGATAACAAATGGTTTTTCTTCTATTTGTGATTTTAACCAATGAAATATGTTTTCTGCCACAGGAATTCCATATGCCACATTACTTGTAAATATTATTTCTTTTTCATTCACACCTAAATCCCTCAATAACCCAACTAGTAAATTTCCGTAATTCTCATTTTTGGATGAGTGTGATATAAAAATTTTCATTCCTCTTTTTCTAATTGATTTTGACATAAAAATCTCTGTAAAAATAAAAGATATGTTACCATTCAAATACACGGAATTTCAGCACTTATCAACTCTTATTAACAGATTTATGATTCAAGCCGAGTTTGCTATTGACTGAATCATCCCCCAACATTAACAAATCCCCCTTCCCTCCCTTTCAATCAGAATCCCTACCTTTGCATCCCGTAAACGTACTGTCACCTTCATGGCCACAACCAAGTATATATTCGTTACGGGCGGAGTATCTTCCTCCTTAGGGAAAGGCATCATCGCCGCCTCCCTGGCAAAACTCCTCCAGGCCCGCGGCTACCGGGTTACCATCCAAAAATTAGATCCCTACATCAATGTCGATCCGGGTACGCTCAATCCCTATGAACACGGCGAATGCTACGTCACTCAAGACGGTGCCGAAACCGATCTCGACCTGGGCCATTACGAGCGTTTCCTTAATGTCAATACCTCACAGGCCAACAACGTGACCACCGGGCGTATCTACCAAAGCGTGATCGAAAAGGAACGTCGCGGTGAATTCCTGGGCAAAACGGTACAGGTAGTGCCTCACATCACTAACGAGATCAAAGAACGCATCCAGATCCTGGGTAAGACCGGTGAATACGACATCATCCTCACCGAAATTGGCGGCACCGTAGGCGATATTGAGTCCCTGCCCTACATTGAGAGCGTACGCCAACTCAAATGGGAACTGGGCGCCGGAAATTCCCTGGTCATTCACTTGACGCTTATTCCTTACCTGTCGGCTGCCGGCGAACTCAAGACCAAACCCACCCAGCATTCGGTCAAGACCCTTATGGAAAGCGGGATCCAGGCCAATGTCCTGGTCTGCCGTACCGAACACGAACTCAGCGACGACCTGCGTGAAAAACTGGCGCTCTTCTGCAACGTAGAAAAAGACTCCGTCATCCAGTCCATAGACGCCTCCACCATTTACGACGTGCCCAACATGATGCTGGAAGAAGGCCTGGACCTGATCAGCCTGCAAAAACTCAACCTGCCCGAAAAGAACGCGCCCGACCTGAAGCGTTGGAACGAATTTTTACAGCGGCATAAGAATCCACAAGGCGAAGTGACCATTGGCCTGATCGGGAAATACGTCGAGCTGCCGGATTCCTATAAATCCATACAGGAAGCCTTTATTCACGCCGGGGCAGAGAACGAAGTACGCGTCAATGTGGTCTCCATCCACAGCGAGTTCATTACCGATAAGGTGATCAACGAGCAGATCGCCGGCCTGGACGGCCTCCTGGTCGCGCCCGGTTTTGGCGAGCGTGGGGTAGAGGGCAAGATCCGCGCGGTGCAATACGCCCGCGAGCACAACATCCCCTTCCTGGGCATTTGCCTGGGCATGCAGATGGCCGTGATCGAGTATGCACGTAATGTACTCGCAAAATTGGAGAGCACTTCTGAGGAGTCTGAGTCCGCTTTAACGCAAAGCTCTCCCGATGGTCGTGAATCTCACAAGTTCGATTTCGCGAAAGCAAACTCCACCGAAATGGATCCTAACACCCCCGAGCCGGTCATCGATATCATGGAGGAACAGAAAAGCATCACCCACATGGGTGGCACCATGCGTCTGGGCGCCTGGGACTGTGAACTTAAGGAAGGCAGCATCGTACGTGAGGTCTACGGCACCGACAAGATCGATGAGCGCCATCGCCATCGCTATGAATTTAATGACGCGTATCGCGAAAGAATGGAAAATGCCGGACTTAAAGTCACGGGGACCAATCCGGATACCGGCCTGGTGGAGATCGTCGAGATCCCTGAGCATCCCTGGTTTGTCGGGGTGCAGTACCATCCCGAATACAAGAGTACGGTGGCCAATCCGCATCCGCTCTTTGTCGCCTTTGTCAAAGCCGCCAAAAAGTATGCAGACCAAAAACAAGCCGTCAATGTGGCACCCTAACCCAATGCGGACGTTTTTTTGATACCTACACTTTTTTATAATACCCCGCGCAGTGCAAGCCCACTGCATGAATGAATAAACACATGGAAGAAAAGAAATTTGATATTCAAAGTACCATCGGGTTCCTGCTCATCGGAGCCATTCTCATCTGGATGCTCTACGATCGCGCCCCCTCTGAAGAGGAGGCAGCCGAGCAGGCTCAGGAAGAGCAAGTGGTAGAAGCCCCGGAATCCACCCCCGCCACCACCACCCTGGAAGATCCTACGGTACGAGCCGCCGCCGGCGACAGCCTGGCTCGGGTACAATTGCAAAGCCGTTTAGGCGCGTTTGCCTATTCGGGTACCCTACCCAGCGCTCAGGAAGGCACCACGGTGATCGAGAATAACGTCATGGAACTCAAGGTAAGCAACAAGGGAGGCTACATTACCGAAGCCCGCCTCAAGCAGTTCAATACCTACGATTCCCTGCCGGTCTATTTGATCAAAGACGGGAACTCGACCTTCAATCTGAGCTTCAACACCACCGATAACCGTAAGCTGAACACCCGCGATCTCTACTTTGAGCCCCAACTGAGCAAGAATGGAGACAACAATGTACTTACCATGCGCCTGAAAACCGGCCCGGATGCCTTTATGGAGTACCGCTACGAACTGCAACCGGACGATTATATGCTGAATTTTGGCCTGCGCACGCAAAACCTGGAGCAGACTTTGGACACCAGCGAGCCCATGCGCCTGGTCTGGGATTTTAAAGGCTACCGCCACGCCCGCAGTATCGAATACGAAAACCGCTATACCCGTCTGACCTACGAATACGAAGACGGCAAGCACGACAAGCTGTCACCCACGGGAGAAGACAGCGAACTGGAGCAGGACGTGAGCTGGATGAACTACCGCCAGCATTTCTTCAGTAGCATGCTCTTGACCGATAATCCTTTTCCGGAAGTGCTCCTAAGCTCGTACGACCTGGTGGAAGATGCCGAAGTAGATACGGTCTATACCAAGCGCTACAAGGCAGACATGCTCTTAGAAGCAGAGAACGGCGGACTCAATTACGCCATGAATATGTACTACGGCCCTACGGATTATCAGGTGCTGAACAATTACGACCGCAACCTGGATGAAGCCATGCCTTTAGGCTGGGGGATCTTTGGTTGGATCAACAAATACCTGGTCATCCCCTTCTTTGGCTTCTTGATGAGCTTTATGCCCGCCGGGGTGGCCATCATTGTATTGACCATCGTCTTTAAGCTGATGCTTTCTCCGGTACAGTACAAGCAGTACGTGAGCCAGGCGAAAATGAAAATTTTAAAGCCGGAGATCCAGGTGATCAGTGAGAAGTACAAAGACAACGCGGTCAAAAAGCAGCAGGAGACTATGAAGTTGTACTCCCAGGCCGGGGCCAGTCCCATGGCCGGATGTGCGCCTGCCTTATTGCAGATCCCGGTGTTCTATGCCTTATTTACCTTTTTCCCTTCGGCCTTTGACCTGCGTCAAAAGAGCTTTTTATGGGTAGAAGATTTGTCCAGCTACGATAAGATCGCTGAACTGCCGTTTACCATTCCGTTCTATGGAGATCACGTGAGTTTATTCCCCATCTTGGCGGCTTTGGCCATTTTCTTCTCCATGCGATTGACCTCGGGCAATCAAATGAGTCAGGCGCCTACTCAGGAAGGCATGCCCGATATGGGGAAAATGATGAAATACATGATGTATTTCTCACCCCTGTTGATGTTGTTCTTCTTTAACAACTACGCCAGCGGCTTGAGTTTGTACTATTTTGTGTCTAACCTATTGACCATCGGGATCATCCTGGTGATCAAGAAGTACATCATTGATGAAGATAAGATTCACGCCAAGATCGAAGAAAAAAAGAAGCAGCCCAAAAAGCAGAATCGCTTCCAGCGTAAAATGGCTGAGATGATGGAGCAAGCCGAAAAGCAAAAGCAGGCCGGTAAACGCTAAGATTCAAAACACCTGACCACAAAAAGAAAGCCACTCCATTACGGAGTGGCTTTCCCTCTTTTAGAGATAAAGGGCAATTACCAATAATTAATTCAAATCTCTAAGCACGCGGCTCACCACATGGATCACTCCATTAGCCGCTTGTACATCAGTTACGATGATTTCGTTCAATCCGCCATCCGGATCCAATACCCCGGGGGTGTTGGCATCAATGGTAATGTCGGCTCCGTTCAGGGTAGTGACCTGAGTATCATTAAGTGCAGGCAAGTCTTCTGAGCGCACGTTCGCTTCGGTAATGACGTGCAACTCCAAGGTTGCCGCTAAAGTCGCTGCCGGTACATCGGCCAAACTTTCCAATTGTAAGTCGGTCAATAAAGCAGCAAAGGCTTCATTGTTGGGAGCAAAGACCGTAAAAGGTGCTGGTGTCCCTGAGGCCTGTAAAGTCGCTACATAAGTAAAGTCGGGTTCGCGGGTGAGGGCATCCAATAGAATATTAAAGTTCGGGTCAGCAACTACAAAGGTAGTCACGTCCGGAAGGTCGATCACGGCATTAACGACATGCACCACACCATTTCCGGCTACGATGTCAGCCTGCACCACATCTGAATAGCCGTTCAGAGTAACGTCCTGATCGGTGTTGATGTATAAACTAATAGGCTCATCGGCATTCCCGTCAAAAGTTGCCGCAGTGTTAACATAGGAGTTAGACAGTCCGGTAGACAAGGCTACAGCTCCGGGTACTACATGATTAGAAAGCACTTGTGCTAAGGCCGCATTGTCAATATCGTCCAGCGTCGCTCCGTCTAAAAAGGTGTCGAAAGCAGCGTTGGTTGGGGCAAATACGGTAAAATCAGCATTGGTGTCAGACAGCAGACCTACAAAAGTCGTATTGCCTTCATCAGTCAAGGCGGCTACCAAAGAGGATAAAGCCGGATTGGTAGTGGCGAAAGTAACGATGGTAGGGATTTCAATCACAGCGTTAACCGGATGAATGATTCCGTTATCCGTTTCAATGTTCGCATTGGCGACATCAACATCCACTTCACCATTGATGGTGATTCCGGAAGTGGTATCAATATACATGTCGATATTCGCTGCAGTAGATGATTCTTGCGCAGAGGTCTTAATATAGCCCGTCGAAATAGCACTGGCCGGTAACTCCTGACCGATCACGTGATTCAAGAGTAATTGAGTAAGTACGTCATTATCTACGTCAGCCAGAGCGGTTCCGCCTAAATAGGCATCGAAGGCCGCATTGTCTGGAGCAAATACGGTGAAGGAACCTGCTCCGTCCAAAGTGGCATCCAGTCCGGTCTGTTGCAGGGCGGCTAATAAGGAAGAATAATTAGGATTGTCAGCGACAAAATCGGCGATGGTATTCTCAGTCATTTGGACATCACCATCGTCATCGTCGCTACAGGAGGTGAATCCAACTAAAAGGACTGCTACTAAGAACAGTCGGGATAAATAAAATAGATTTTTCATTGTTCTGGTTTTTTTGTTCGCTTAAAATTAGCGGGAGTAGGTCGTAGTTTTGTTTAACGAAAGGTTAAAATAATTGAACAAAATGGTAAAATTGTATTAACAGCGTTCTGACAATGAGGGGGTTACTTACCAGGGAAACGCTCGCGTTCCCAGCAAAATCCGGCTTTAGCATAAAAAAAAACCGCTCTAAAAAGAACGGCTTTCGTAATCGGTAGTTTGAGCTTAGCTCGGTCTTATTGCGGCTCTTCTTCTGAAGGGGGCAACAATACGGTATCAATGGCGTGGATCACTCCGTTGGAGGTCTGCACATCGGTCACCAGGATGGTGCTTACGCGGCCGCGGGCATCCGTAATGGTAGGCGGTGTATCCAGGGTTAGGGTCACTTCTCCGCCGGCGGTTTGAACCACTCCGGCCTCCAGATCAGCAGCAGTCACATTGGCTCCATTGATCACGTGCAGCAATAAAGCCGCAGTCAAGGTTGCTCCGTCAATATCTCCCAAGGCAGTTTCTCCCGTAGGATCTAACTCCAATAACAAATCGTTGAACGCATCATTATTCGGTGCGAATACGGTATAGGGTGGATTGAAATCAGCACCTGCGCTTACCTCGGTTTGCGACAAGATCCCCGGGAAGTCCGGTTGGTCATCACGAGACAAGGCTGCCAATAAGGTGTCAAAACTTGGGTCTACACTAACAAAGGTGACGATGGTGGGCAATTCAATCACGGCATCGACCACATGTATGACCCCATTGGTCGCGTTCACATCAGCCAGCGTTACGTTGGCACCTCCGTCAAGGGCGCTTCCACCATTGATCAATACATTGTCGCCATTCTTGGTTACGTACAGATCGATATTACTGGAGCTGGTTCCATAGGTTCCTGCAGTGGCATAATATCCGGTTTCCAGATCAAACGCCATTTCTTCGGTGATCAAGACGTGATTCAGCAAAAGAGCAGTCAATACGTCGTTGGGCACCTCGCTCAAGGCCGTATCTCCCAAATAGGCTTCAAAAGCTGCATTGGTAGGTGCAAAAACGGTAAAGTTCGCATCCGCATCCGCCAGGGTGGCATCCAGGCCGGTTTGCTGTAATGCGGCTAATAAATTGGAAAAATCGGAGTCGTCGGTCACGATCTCTGCAATGGTTTGGGTGGCCGGTACCGGATCACCTCCGTCATCGTCATCGCTACACGAGCTTAGACCCAATACAAGTGCTGCTACGAGCCACAGCCGGCTTATTTTTGATAAAGTGTTCATTGTTTTTAGTTTAGTGTTCCTTTAAATATAGCGGTCGGTCGCTCCTTTTTCCCCAAATCCATGTTAAATGGGAAGGGGTTCGATCACAGGGGAAACCCACCTGCCTTTTTAAAAGAATTGTTGTTCATCAGTCTTCCAACGGCGAAAGCCTTCTTAATATTTCTTTTTCACATTTTCTTATGATTTGGCTTCGGTCAGATTGCTTTCGCGAAACCGAGGCATACGCCAACTATTTCGTAATTTTACCCCGTGAAAAAGAATCCCGAAAACAGCAGTAAAACAGTGGTCGTTGGTCTAAGCGGAGGCGTAGACAGCAGTGTGAGCGCGTACCTGCTCAAAGAGGCCGGTTATAACGTCATTGGACTCTTTATGAAGAACTGGCACGATGATTCGGTGACCATTTCTGATGAATGTCCCTGGCTGGAAGACAGCAACGATGCCATGCTGGTGGCCAACAAACTGGACATCCCCTTTCAAAACGTCGACCTGAGCGAGCAGTACAAAGAGCGTATTGTCGATTATATGTTTCGGGAGTACGAGCAAGGCCGCACCCCCAATCCGGATGTGCTTTGCAACCGGGAGATCAAATTCGACGTCTTTATGAAGATCGCCCTCGATCTGGGCGCTGATTATGTAGCCACCGGGCACTACTGTCAGCGGGATACCATCGAAGTAGATGGAACACCCGTACACCGTCTGTTGGCCGGAGCCGATAAAAATAAAGATCAATCCTATTTTCTATGCCAGCTCACCCAGGAGCAATTGGCCAAAACCCTTTTCCCCATCGGGCATCTGCAAAAAAGTGAGGTACGGGAAATCGCTACTCAGCAGCAGCTGGTGACCGCCGGAAAGAAAGATTCGCAAGGCCTCTGTTTTATCGGGAAGGTGCGCTTACCCGATTTTTTACAACAGCAACTCAAACCCAAAGTCGGAGAGATCATCGAGATCCCGGCCGCGGTGGTCGAGCAGCCCGTCATGGCTTCGGGAGCAGATACGCCTGATCTGGCGAGCTTAGCGGCCAAACCCCAGTACCGTCCAGAGCAAGGCCAGGTGGTCGGAACCCATCAGGGCGCCCATTTCTTTACGGTAGGCCAACGCAAAGGCCTGGCCGTAGGCGGTACCGCAGAACCCCTCTTTGTGATCGCCACCGATGTGGAGCACAACATCATCTATACCGGACAGGGCAAACAACATCCGGGACTGCTGCGTTCGGCCTTAAAGGTGCATTCAGAAGAAGTACACTGGATTCGTCCTGATTTCGCGCTAAGCGTAGGCGAAGAACGACGGGTACTAGCCCGGATTCGCTATCGCCAGCCGCTGGAAGACGCTACGCTGATCCAAACCGAAGATGGACTCTATGTGCATTTTGACCAACCGCAGACCGCCATAGCCGAAGGGCAATTCGTGGCCTGGTATGCAGGGGAGGAATGCCTGGGATCGGGCGTTATCTCATAAACTATGAATAAGATCACTAGCCTTTTTAATATCGAATACCCCTTGATCCAGGCCGGAATGGTTTGGAACAGTGGCTGGCGCCTGGCTGCCGCGGTCAGCAATGCCGGAGGCCTGGGCCTGATCGGTGCCGGTTCTATGTATCCGGAGGTGCTGCGTGAGCACATTCAAAAATGCAAGCAGGCGACCGATAAACCCTTTGGGGTCAATGTACCTTTGCTGTACCCGGACATTGATCAATTGATGGAGATCATTGTGAACGAAGGTGTCAAGATCGTTTTTACCAGCGCCGGGAATCCCAAGACCTGGACCCAACACCTGAAAGACCACGGCATTACCGTGGTGCACGTGGTCAGCAGTGTCAAATTTGCCTTAAAAGCTCAGGAAGCAGGGGTGGATGCGGTAGTGGCCGAAGGCTTTGAAGCTGGCGGTCACAACGGGCGGGAGGAGACCACCACCCTGACCCTCATCCCCATGGTACGGGAAAAGCTGGATATACCCTTGATCGCTGCCGGAGGGATCGCCACCGGAAGAGCCATGCTGGCCGTGATGGTCTTAGGCGCTGATGGCGTACAGGTGGGTAGCCGCTTTGTCGCCAGTGAAGAATCCAGCGGTCACGCATTATTTAAGAAAGCGGTGGTCGAGGCGCAGGAGGGAGATACCGTGCTCACCTTAAAAGAGCTGGCCCCGGTACGCCTGATCAAAAATCAGTTCTACGAAGAGGTGGCTGAACTCTACCAAAAGAATCCTACCAAAGAAGAATTGCAGCAATTGTTGGGCAGGGCCCGGGCCAAACGAGGCATGTTTGAAGGCGACCTACAGCAGGGCGAACTGGAGATCGGCCAAATCTCCGGATTGATCCATGAGATCCTTCCCGCAGCAGCCATCGTCCAAGAGATCATTGCCGAGTATCGCGAAGCTGCAGCTGAGCTGCCGCAATGGTAAGTTAGTGATCTGAATAACAGCAATTTAACAGCGGAATTTAGGCCTGTTTAGGCGTTAAAACTTCATAAAGTTTTGCAAAATTCCCGTAGATTGAGCACTTTATAACGGTACTTAGCGTTTACACGCATAGTTAACACACATCAAAACACTTTAACTAAGAAGATTATGGAAAACGAGAGTAATAATAATTCAGGAATAAAAATAGTTACCGGGATACTGGCCGTCTTGCTGGTCATCGCCGGCGCCTTTGCGATTAAACTCTACAATCAGGAGAAAAATACCAAGGCAGAATTGACCAAGGAGAAGAATATCGTCCTTAATGACCTCAAGCAAATGGTCGGTAAATACGACGCTGTGATTGAGGAGAATAATTTGAAAGATACCGAGTTGAACGAGGCCCGCGATCGTATCCAGGGCTTGATCGATTCTGTACAGGGAATGAAGGCAGACGTAGCCTTGCTTCGTCGTTACCGTAACGAAGTGGCCAAATTGAAGCAAGAGCGTGAATACCTTTTCGCTCAAAACGATTCCCTGCGTGGGACCAATCGTCTTTTGGCCATGCGCGTAGACAGCACCACCTATGAATTGGAAGTGCAAACGCAATTGAAAGATTCCCTGGCGGCCAAATCAGAAGAATTGGCGAGCCGAGTGGCCTTGGGTGCTAGCTTAGCAGCCAATCGCTTACGCGGAGTAGGGGTGATCGAGCGTTCCAGTGGACGTTTGGTAGAAAATGACAACGCCCGTCGTGTTGATAAGGTACGTGCTTGCTATACCGTTCCTCAGAACCGTATTGCGGAACCCGGTGATAAGATGCTTTATGTACAGGTGATCGATCCTCAGGACCGCATTTTGGGAGAGAACCAAACCGTACAGATCGATAGCGTGACCAGCGTCACCTACAGTACGATCTCTAAGTTTTACTATGAGAACAGTGCTTTAGACATTTGCGAGAACCTGTCTCCTATTGACAAGCGTTTTGCTGAAGGTCTATACAAGGTCAACATTTATGACGGTGGCCGTGTCATTGCCCAGTCTACCTTTACACTAGACTAAGTCAACGATATATAAAAAAGAAAAGCCCGCGAATCGCGGGCTTTTTTTGTGTTTAGCGGTTGGGATACCAATTCAGCTGCACCACCTCGATGGCTTCGTTGCCTTGATTGACCAGCTGTTTGAATTGATCGACGTCACTGAGTCCACCCTGGCCCCGGTAGTGGTACGGATAGACCTGTTTGGGTTGAAAGTCGAGTACGGCATCGGCAGCGCTGCTCACCGGCATGGTGTAGGGCAGGTTCATACAAACAAAGGCCTTGTCGATATTTTCCAGATTGCGCATTTCGGGGATGTCTTCCGTATCTCCGGAAAAGTACACCCGCAGGCCGTTCTGCTCGATCACATAGCCATTGCCACGTCCTTTGGTGTGAAAGTCTTTCGCCTCTTCCCGCAGATTGTACATGGGTACTCCGGTGATTGCAAAGCCGGAAAACGTCTTGGTCTCTCCGTTGTTGAGTACCTGCGCCTGCTCCTGCAATGATGCGGATAGCTTTTCGGCTACCGCTTCGGGCACGATTAACTGGGTTTCTTCGATCATCACGGCCTCCAGGGTTTCCACGTTGAGGTGATCTCCGTGTATATCGGTGACCAGGATAAGGTCGGGTGCCGGTTGCCCACTGAAGGCTTCTGCGCCACCCACCGGGTCTATGTAAAGCACCTGATCGCTCCAGTTCATCACCGCCGTCGCGTGCGAAATGGGCGTAATGTCAAAGTCGGCGACCGTCTCATCAGCCGTCCACTCCTTAGACTCAGCCACTTCCTCAGAGGTTCCATTTGTGGCTTCATCCGTTTTTGTTGCTATGTTCTTACAGGCGCTCAAGAGCACGCAAAGCAATGCAAATTGTAGTGTTTTCATAAATTACTTGGTGTTAGGGTTAATGAGCCATCGCTCCTTCCTCAATGGCTTGTATACATTCTTCACGTATACTCCAGAGGGTGGTATAATCATGGGGAACGGTATCTCGTTTAATCCACTCCCTAAGGAAGTATTGATGGGTGTCCCGCTTGTAATCGGTGATCTGATTGGGCTGGATATCGAATTCCGTAAATAGATCCTCCTCCCACAGCACATCGGTGGTATCCGGGAAGGTAAAATCATAGATCTCATCATCGTGCCGCAAATACACATGGGCTTCGAAGAGGAAGTCCAGACCGTATTTGTTGAGAATAGGCCCCACGTGAGGGGTGTTGTCTGTGGTCATTTTGTAAATGCCTAGATTCAGACTGATGCTGGTAAAGCCATTTTCATCGGCTACTGCCTTTAGGAATGCATGTTTGGTGGTACAGCTGCCGTGGCCTTGTTCCAATAGAGAGGCGTAATCAGCGGGGTTTGTATTTCGCCCGTAGGGCAGCCGGGCAATACGATCAACCACCTGGAGGTAAGAGGAATCCCCGCGACTGATCAGCATTTTACTCAGAGGCCCTTCTGGTTTGAGTTTAAAATCGGGTAACATAATAATGAACTAGGAGGTTAGTTAGGGTAAGGTATAAAAAAACAGGCATAGAATGAGGACTTCCTACAGCTCTTTTATCAACCATCTCCGCCTAATAACTTCCGCTTTCGTATTTTAGTCCTTCTTTAAAATCGCATCATGACGAATAAAAAACCCGGTATCAACACCATTCTGACCCATGTAGGGGAGGTGGAGGATACTCAATTTCGGGGAGCCGTTTCTCCCATTTACATGTCTTCCTCCTATGCCTTTATGGACGTAGATGTCAAGCGGTACCCGCGCTACTTCAATACACCCAATCAGGAAGCCTTGTGCAAGAAGATGGCCATGCTCGAAGACATGGAAGACGCCCTCATCTTTGGGAGTGGTATGGCTGCCGTAAGTACCACCTTGTTGGCCTTTTTAAAGCAGGGCGATCATGTGGTGCTGCAAAAAACACTTTACGGCGGGACCTATAATTTCGTGGTCGAAGAGTTTGACCGTTTTGGGATCACCTACACCTTTACCGAGGATCTCACGAAGGCCGCTTTCGCGAAAGCGATCACACCCAAAACCAAAGTGCTGTACATCGAAACCCCCAGCAATCCCTTGATGACCATCACCGACATGCAGATGGTTTCTGATCTAGCCAAAGCTCACGGAATTATCACCATGATCGACAATACCTTCGCTTCTCCGGTCAATCAACAGCCCCAGCATTTTGGGATCGATCTGGTCATCCACAGTGCCACCAAATACATGGGGGGGCATAGTGACCTGTGTGCAGGAGCCGTAGCCGGTTCTGCCGAGCACATCAAACGCATCTGGGAGTTGGCCAAGAATCTGGGCGGTAGTCTGAGTGATTTTACGGTCTGGATGCTGGAGCGCAGCTTAAAGACCATGGGGGTGCGCGTCAGGGCTCAAAACGAGAATGCGCATCGAATGGCGAAATGGCTGGATAGCAAAGAAGCGGTGTCGCGGGTGTACTATCCCGGACTCGAATCGCATCCCGGTCACGAACTGGCCAAGCGTCAAATGCATGATTTTGGCGCCATGCTCTCCTTTGAACTGGAGGGTCAATGGGATGCTGCCGCCTTTCAAAAGGCTCTGCGGCTCATCAAACCCAGCATGAGTCTGGCCGGAGTAGAATCGACCATTCTTTCTCCCACCTTGACCTCGCACGCCTTGCTGAGTCCCGAAGAACGGGCGCATCAGGGTATTGCGGATGGATTACTGCGCTTTTCCGTAGGCCTGGAAGACCTGGCCGATCTGCAAGAGGACATCAATCAGGCCCTGGCAGCAGTAGGCGCACAAACCACAATGGCATAAGTATGAAAGTAGATATACTGGCGATAGGCGCCCATCCGGACGATATAGAATTGAGTTGTGCCGCAACCCTGGCCAAAGAGATCGCTAAAGGAAAAACCGTAGGCTTGCTGGACCTGACCCGGGGGGAATTAGGCACCCGGGGAACGCCGGAAATCCGTCACCAGGAAGCCACCCGTGCCGCTGAATTACTGGGGGCTCGCTTTCGCGAAAACTGTGGCCTGCCGGACGGATTTTTAGTCAACGACAAAGCCAGTCAGCTCAAGATCATTGAAGTGATCCGCTGGTGCCAACCGGAGATCGTTTTATGCAACGCCCTGGAAGACCGGCATATTGATCACGGTAAGGGCGCCCGACTCGCCTCGGATGCCTGTTTTTTAAGCGGACTGAAAATGATCGAGACCACTCGCGCGGGTCAAGCCCAGACCCACTGGAGACCGCGGGCGGTCTACCACTACATCCAATGGAAGAATCTAAAACCCGATTTTGTGGTTGACGTCAGCGGTTTTATGGATCAAAAACTGCAAGCCGTCCTGGCCTATAAATCCCAGTTCTACGACCCGAAGGAGCAGGGCGATCAAACCCCCATCTCCAGCGAAAATTTTAAAGACAGCATAACCTACAGGGCTCGTGATTTGGGTCGATTGATTAATACCGAACACGCAGAAGGCTTTACCGTAGGGCGATTGCCTGCCGTCGATTCGATTTTTGACTTGATCTAATAGCCGACGAATTGCAATGAATTTCATGAAAAAGGGTTGCTAAAATTTGGCAATTGTGTTACATTTGCACCCGCTAGAAAATACAGCGCCATGGGGTGGGGTATTCTTTAGCATCGATTGAAAAATGGTGGTTGTAGCTCAGTTGGTTAGAGCGCCTGATTGTGGTTCAGGAGGTCGTCGGTTCGAGACCGATCTTCCACCCAAAAGTAGAAGCCTTTCAGCAATGAAGGGCTTTTTTTGTTTTACCGTCTACCGACTATCGGTCATTGAGTGTTGCTGCGACAGCAGCAATGTATCGAAATGACATAAAAAAAAGCCTCTCCAAACAGAGAGGCCCTTCCGACTTAATTGATTGGTTAATCAGTCTTTAAATTCTTCTTGAGGTTGATCCAATTTGATCCGCTCTTTGCGATTGGCTAGTTCCCAGGCCGTCACAAAGACCAATTGGGCTCGCTTGGCCAGCAGGGGGTAGTTGATCTTATCAGGCGTATCGGTAATCTTGTGGTAGTCCTCATGCACGCCGTTAAAGTAAAAGATTACCGGAATGTTGTTCTTTGCAAAATTGTAATGATCAGAACGGTAGTAAAAGCGGTTAGGATCGTTCACATCGTTGTAGCGATAATCCAGATTGAGTTTGGTGTATTTTTCATTGACCGTCGCCGAAATATTGTGCAATTCTTCGCTCAATTTATCAGAGCCAATCAGATACACGTAGTTGTCGTCTTCCTTATGAGCCTCGTCTTGACGTCCGATCATGTCAATATTCAAATCAGCTACGGTGTTTGCTAAGGGGAAGATGGGATTTTCCACGTAATACTTCGAGCCATACAGTCCGCGTTCTTCTCCGGTCACGTGCAGGAATGCGATAGAACGCTTGGGAGGGTACCCGGCGTCAGACGCCTTTTTAAAGGCCTCGGCGATCTCCAGTATGGCTACCGTGCCTGAGCCATCATCGTCAGCTCCATTGTAGACTTCACCGTCTTTGTTCACCCCTACATGATCCAAATGGGCGCTGATGACAATATACTCCTCGGGTTTTTCACTGCCCTTAAGTACCGCCACTACATTTTCTGAACCTTCGATCCCGCTGTTCTCATTAAAGAAAGACTTGGGTATGGACTGGTAGTAATTATCGCCCTGGGCGGGAGGAATGCCCAGATCCTGATAATAATCCTTAAGGAAAGCCGCTGCTTTACGCTGTCCCGGAGTCCCGGTATTTCTGCCCTCAAACTCGTCAGAAGCGTAGGTATAGAGCAGAGCGGTAAGATCAGGAACATCGATCTGCTTGGCAAACTTCATCACCTTTTTGGAGCCGTAATTCTGAAGGGGCACGAACTTAGCCGATTGGAGCGCGGTTTCTTGCGGAGTCACAGGGGGTACGCGCTGACTGCACTGACAAGAGCTCAAGGCAATAACGGTGCAGGCGATGAATAAATATCTCATGAAATGGTTAAACTTTGGGAGCCAAAAAAAAGGAAATTTTAGTGATTATCAAAGGGTTAAAGCCCCAATATTCACGTTAAAACACCTAAATTACTCATTAAGAGTAGGTTACAATAAAGAAAAGTCTGATTTTTTTGTACCTTCCACAGCCCCAACGATTTCCCCCTAAAAATGCTAAAACGCTCGTTTTATGAAGAAAGCATTGGTATACGGGACATCTTTCCTTAATGAGGAGCATACCCCCACGCTCACGACCGACCTGGCTCAATTTGAATTGATCGAAGCCGTTCGTCTGCAAAAAACGCGTTCTAATTCTAAAAAGATTAGTTTGGATGTTCGTCCGGGCGATATCGTACAAATGGTCTTCGAAGACCATTCGCAATGGATAGGAGCGGTAGAAGATATTCCCGAGATCTACGGACGTATTCCGGCTGATCAACGCTCCGCTCCTCAAGAATTTACTTTTGACGCAGAGATCAAAACCCGTCAAAATCAGCGGGGGGTCGTCTCCAGTCTCGCTGTAGAGCTCTTCAAGCTTTTCAGACCTAAACTTCTAAATAAGGCCGCCGTCGATACCGCCGAACACCTGGCCGCAAGCTTTGATCAGAAGGTCATGCCCAATCCCGGTCTCTATCGCGTGGATGGCGGGATGTATTTGAGTCCCTGTACCCAACTGGGCGAAAGCTCCGGAAAGACCTTGCTCTTACTGCACGGTACTTTATCCACCACCCTGGGGGCCTTTGGAGATTTGAAGTCGGGTGATTTCTGGAAAATTCTGTACAATCGCTACAAAGCCGGTGTTCTGGCCCTGGAGCACGAGACCCTGAGTAAGAGTCCCTTGCACAACGTGGTCGACCTGCTGCAGTGCTTTCCCGATCGAATTCGTCTGGACCTGCTGGCACACTCCCGTGGGGGCGTCGTGGCCGATGTCCTGGCACGCTGTGACCATCGCAATGAGCTCATTGGTTTTTCGGATACAGAGATTGAGCTTATGGAAAAGGAAGATTCCGCTTCCGCGAAAGCGATGCAAGAGATCAATCAGCTCGCACGATCGAAAACCCTGGAAATCGATAAAACTATACGCGTGGCGACCCCGGCCAGTGGAACCACCATTCTCTCCAAACGTGTGGATCATTTCTTCAATGGAGTGCTCAATGCCATAGGCCTGACCGTGGGCGGAAAAGCCAATGTGCTTTATTCAACGGTACAACTCTTCCTGCTGGAAGTGGTTCGTCAAAAAGAAAG
Organism: Flavobacteriaceae bacterium YJPT1-3; assembly: GCA_029866965.1. GTDB lineage: Bacteria > Bacteroidota > Bacteroidia > Flavobacteriales > Flavobacteriaceae > Croceiramulus > Croceiramulus getboli. Next base: position 2,022,029 of record CP123444.1, read on the forward strand.
TCCCGAAGCCATGCCGGGCCTAAACGCCATGATGCCGGAGAGCACCTTTCAAAAGATCCTCAACAATCCGGAAGTGTTTTCCTCAGACCGGCTCTTTGTCATTGCCGGAGATGCCGAATTGGGTAGTTCGCTGGGGCACTCCCTGAAAGTGATATTCACCAATCTTTTTTACCGGCGAGCCAATGATTTTGTCGTCGACTCGATGCGGATGGAACACGGATTGAGACGACAGGCAGGGCTCTATACCTTTTTATCTAAAGACAGCGATACGAATCACTTCAATTACTTCCGAAATTCCAACAGTCGGGAAGCTCTGAAAGAAGCCGTACTGGTAAAGCGAAATAGCCTTCCCAAATTATATACCTATCGAGCCGTGTCTCAGGGCGATCGGGGAGTGCTGCTGCGATTGATCTCCATGAGTGGGGTCTTTTACGATCAGGTCAGTGGCAACCGGCCCATCGTCCTGTTGATCCCCGGTATCATGGGCTCGACCTTAGATCATGCCGGCTCCAACCAATGGATCGATTTTGAAGAGATCAGCAAAGGCGGGATCAAATCCAAACTGCACATCCAGGCCGATGAAGTCAAAGCCAGCGGAGTGATCAAGAGCTTTTACAACAAACTGGCCCTGCACTTGAAAAAGACCCATGATGTCATTACCTATCCCTTTGACTGGAGGCGCTCGGTAAGCGACGCCGCTAAAGCATTGGCCGGACAAGTACGCCGACTACTAGAAGACCACAACCAACCCGTCAAGATCGTAGCCCATTCTATGGGCGGGCTGGTGGCACGCCAGTTCATGATGGATTTTCCGGAGCTCTGGAAGGAAATGAAAAGCAGAACCGGCGGTAAATTACTGATGTTGGGTACGCCCTGGTTAGGATCCTACCTCATCATGGAAGTCCTTAGCGGTCACGCCCGACGGGTCAAACAGTTAGCCATGCTCGATTTCAGGAATAACAAAAAGGACTTGCTGAAGGTCTTTAGAGAATATCCGGGAATTTTTGAATTGCTCCCGGTCGAGGAAGTCAGTGAACGCCCTTTCTGGGAATCTGACTTTTGGGCGGAGATCAAAGAAGTCAGTGGCAAACATATGGTGCCGCCCCTCAAAAAAGACCTGACGCATTTCAAAAAATTCAGAGAACGCGTGCTCCATTTTACCAATGGTCTGGAAGCCGACGATTTAAAGCAGGTCTATTATCTGGCGGGTAAGGCAGACGAGACCGTCTTTGACTACAAACTGAAAGACCGCACCTTTGGTAAAGGACAGAAGCTGGTCTATCTGGCGACCCCCAAAGGAGATGGAAGCGTCACCTGGGAAACCGGAATCCCTAACCAGCTGCCTGCCGATCATCTGTATTATTGCAACACCGAGCATGGAGAACTGGCCAATGATGAAGCCCTATTTCCCGGAATTGTCGATCTATTGAAAGAGGGGAGAACCTCCCGATTGGCCAAAACTGAACCGGTCTTACGCTCCGGAAATGTGATCACTGAAATTCATGAAGAACCGGAGCCTATGCTGGACCCTGAGGAAACGGCTAAAGTGTTGTTTGGCATTTCGAGAAGCTCCCGAGCTCAGGCACAGGAGGAGACTCCGGAGATCAATGTTCGGGTGACCAATGGGGATCTTAAAGTATCCCAGTATCCGGTGATGGTGGGGCATTTTTTCAATGACATGATCTTTAGTGCTGAAAAAGCGCTGGACGGCTATCTGGAAAAACGTCTTTCCCATCGTCACGATATGGGCTACTATCCCGGCAAAGTGGGCGAGAGCGAGGTGTTTTTTAATTTGAATACGAATCCCCGGGGTGCCATCATCGCTGGGCTGGGAGAACGGGAAGAGCTTACCCATTACCTGCTGTCTAAGACGGTGGAGATGGCCACCTTAAAGTACGCCATGTTTATGCGGGATAATTATACGCTGGCCCGGGCCAAACGCTATGCGGAAGGGATCTCCTTTCTGTTGATCGGTACGGGGTACGGTCGCTTACAGATCGAAGATTCTGTGCGCGGGATTATTTTAGGGGTAGCCGAAGCGAATAAGATCCTGACCAGCAAAGGCAACGGACTCAAGCCGATCACCCAGGTCGAGTTCATCAACTATTACGAAGAGTTTGCCAGTCAGGCTTATTGGGCGCTCAACCGCATGCGGGCCGCTGATCAGCGCTATCGTTTCAATCTGGTCAAAGGCATTGAGACAAAAGAAGGTTCGCGAAAGCGAAGAGCCTTTGAAGATCGCAGCGACTGGTGGCACAATTTTACCATTCAAAGCCTGAAAAATAAGGAAGGTGAGGTCATTGGATTCAAGTACAGTTCCTCCAGCGGTTTGGCTCGGGTAGAGGAAGAGCGCGTGCACAATGGCTTAAAGCAGATCAAGGTGCTGCTCGAAAAAATGGCGCAGCAGACGGCCTGGGACAAGAAGTTGTCCAAGACCCTTTTCGAACTACTCATACCCAATAGCTTTAAGGACATTATTCGCAATCAGAACAATATCGTATTGAAAATGGATACGGATGCGGCTCAGTTTCCCTGGGAGATGTTCCACGATTTTGAGTCGGACGAAACTCCAGCAGCGGTGAATTCGGGATTGATGCGTCAACTCTATACTGCAGATTACCGCAGCACCCCGGTACGCACCAAAAGCAATACTGCATTGGTGGTTGGGGATCCCCTCTATGAAATGGACGAATTGACCCAACTGCCGGCAGCCAAGCAAGAGGCCCTGTTTGTGGACGAAACCTTGCGTAAGGCGGGCTACAAAACGATCGCCTTGATCAATGCAGCGTCCAGTGAGATCATGCTTGAGCTCTACACCCAGCAGTTTAAAATGCTCCACTTCTCGGGGCACGGATTGTACGACCCCAAGGACGATAAAGTGGGTATCGTGATCGGTGATGGCATATTGATCAGTCCCGCCATGCTGGGTCAGCTGAGCTATGTGCCTGAATTTGTATTCATCAATTGCTGCTTCAGCGGGAAAATGAATGCTTCCGATGAACGCTATTACAGCGCCCGCTATGATCTGGCGGCCAATGTGGGTCCGCAGCTGATCCGGATGGGGGTCAAAGCGATCATGATCACCGGCTGGGCCGTTGATGATGCCGCCGCAGAAACTTTCGCGCAAGCTTTCTACCACAACATGATCGCAGGGTATGAATTTGGAGAGGCGGCTCAGGAAGCCCGGAAAAGCTGCTATCAGCAACACGGTCATAGTAACACCTGGGCAGCCTATCAGTGCTATGGCGACCAGCACTACAAATTTCACGATCGTCGCCAGCGGGAAGGGGAACGCAATGATTATGTGTTGGCCTCGCAGGTACACATCGATCTGGATAATCTGTATTCCAGCTTAAAGCACCTCAATTACGATAAGGAGTCTGTTTTGGATCGCTTACGCGAAATTTTGGAGAATGCCACGCGCAATGGCTTGATGGACGGCGCCGTTCGGGAGCGGGAAGCCTTGATCTACGATGAATTGGACATGCCCATGGATGCCCTGGATACCTTCCGCTCCATTCTGGAATTGGAGGACGCCAATTTCTCGGTCAAAGTATTGGAGCATTTCTGTCTGTTGCGTAGCCTTAATCTTTCGGCCCATTTGGAACAATTGGAACAGGAGCTGGAAGAGATCTCTAAATTGGGGATCGTGGGCAGAACAAGTACGCGCCTGAATATCGTTGGAAATGCGTATAAGTTTGCGACTCAATACACCAAAGGCCAAAAGCGCCTGAACTACCTCCTGCTGGCTTTGGAGAGTTATACGGAGTCTTACCGTAGAAACAGAGATCCTCTGGATGCTCAGTCGCTGGATGCGGTTTCCAATATGATCCTGTGTGGTCATTTGTTGGAATCAGAAGGTGATTTTAAATTGAAAAAGCACCTAAGCGAGTTTACAGAGCTTGCGCCCGTCGCCTTCTGTGAAGAGCTGTTGGAGCGACTTAAGGAAGCTGATCCCAAAGGCCTGGATGTATCTTCCCTGATCGGAGTCACCGAAATCTCCTTTTGCTTACTCCTGCTCACTGATAACCGGGAAGAGGAGATTGTCAACCAGATCAATGATTACTTCGAAGACACCTTTCAATTGCTAAACAGTAAGAAAAGGATGCGCATCGAACGCCTGCAGATCAAATTTTTAGAATCCTTAGCGCTGGGAGCACGAAAAACGCAAGCGCTACACCAGATCATGAAAGCCCTGGATACCCTGTGAAATATGGGCATGAAGGACAATTTTCCTTATAGTAGAATGCCGAGTTAATTTGTGTTAATTTTACCTGAGGAGCCTGCGTATATGTCTACTTTTCCTCTCGAAAAGCAAAGAGGAGCTATGGACATGAAATTGTTCTTCGTTGTACTTATGTTCTTCTTTATCTGGCCTAACCTCTTATGACTAAATTACTGAGTTTCTATATTCTTACTGTTCTTTTAATAGTTCCGGCTGGGCTAAGCGCTCAGGACTTGCCAGTAGAAGAGATCAAAAATGAAATCGCCGCCTTGAAAAAGGACGTTCGCGGTCCGTATTTCCGCATCAAGTGGTTTTGTGAAGACGGGTCCATAAGAGACCCTAAAGATCCTTGTCCCGATGAAATGGAGGGGATTCAACACGCCACCTATAAAGAGTCGGTGCGGCGCCTGGCAGACCGTCACCATATCTTTTTTGGAGAAATTCTGGCTGCAGCTGATCCGCTGGCGTTTTGGGACGAGTCTAACCAACAAAGCCGGTTGAAGCAATATCAATTGGGTAAATACCTGGCCAGCGTTGATGACGGTTGGATCTTGAGAAAGGGGCAGTATTATCGTGGGGCGGTACAAGCCGAAGACGAACAGGCCTGGGGCGTGGACTTTTACAAAATGATGCTTTCAGATGATGATAAGCTCAAGGAACACTACTACTTACTCCGCCAATCGCTTAGGGACATTCCTCATGACGGTGACAGCAATTTGGCTCAGCAGATGCGCAGTCAATCCAAAGTGCTTGCCGATGAGGTACCCGCCTTTATGGATGCCCGGATCAAAATTCACGGCAAACCGGAACAAGCCGATATTGCCATGGTCCAGGAGTTCCAACGTAAAAAGGGCAGTAGCCTAAACCCACCGCAACGAAAGCAGTTGGAGGCTTTGTTGGAAACCATGAGGCAATTTTACGCGCCCATGAATACCAGCGCCCTTCGCGATCAACTGGCTGCCCTGAGCGCCAGTCCGCTTAAAGATAAGATCGCCGCCTTTTTGGATGATTTTGACAGTAAGACCGATCCGGCCATGTTGGTTCCGGCTCTGGCGGATATGCTGTATTGCATCCGTGAGGATATTACGGGTCTGGAATCTAGTGAAGACCGACTGACCGTCTTAGACCTGTCCAATGAACTGGAGAATATACTCTTGCGCAATACCCAGGAATGGAAGCCGGTTACGGTGAATGACCTGATGAACAAGATCTATGCCCTCAGCTATGCTGCCGCCGGCGCCGGACTGCTGGAGATCTGGGAGTGGAATGAATTGAATCCACGATTGCAGGCCTACCTGGGAGAGTCAGCCTTGAATCTAAGCCAACTGAACGCTTTTCTGCGCTACGCGCGTAGTGCAGTCGAGTGGAGCACAGCGCTGGTCAAAGCCAACTACGGAGAAGTGGTGGAGCGCTACAGCAGCTTTGAACCCCTGGCTTCCGGATTTATTGATGATCGTATCCGTTCTTCCGTCGATTTAGACCTGGGGGAGAGCGTAAGTGAATTGGCGGCTTTTATCGCGGAGGAGTCGGCACTAAAGAATGAAGTTATGGACCTGGATCAGAATGCACTTCGCGGACTCAATCCGGGCTATGCCATGGGCGTTTTGGAGGTGATCAACGGTTCGCCCGAAGGTTTGGAAGTGGACGCCACCAAGATCTATATTTTTCAAAAACCACCCTCCGATTTGAAGCCGGTAGCAGGCATCATGACCGTTTCCGAGGGGAACCTGGTCTCTCACGTACAATTACTGGCCAGGAATTTAGGGATCCCCAATGCAGCCCTTAGCGATAGTGACCTCAGGTCCCTTCAGGAGTACGATGGAGAAAGAGTTTTTTACGCGGTGTCTAACAAAGGCAATGTGGTACTCAAGAAAGCCGAGGCCATGACCGCAACTGAACAGCAATTATTCGAAAAGCAAGAACGGAATACCAATCGGATCGAGGTGCCCACCGCTCAGATCAAACTGGAGCAGCAGCAGATACTCACCTTGTCAGAGGTCGATGGCTCGGCTTCCGGGAAGCTCTGCGGTCCCAAAGCCGCTAATTTGGGCCAGCTCAAATCCATGTTCCCCGAGCAGGTAGTCAATGGTCTGGTACTTCCTTTTGGGATCTTTAAAGACCATATGGACCAGGCCATGCCCGGCTATTCAGGCAGCTACTGGGAGTTCTTGAATAACGCTTTCGCGAAAGCGGAAAATCTAAGAAGCTCAGGAAGTACGGAAGCCGAGGCGGAGAAGTTCCAGTTAGCGCAACTCAATACCCTACGTCAGGCCATCCTGACCATGCCCCTTAAACCGGATTTTGAAGCCTCGTTGGAGCGGAAATTCAGAAGCGCATTGGGTGGATCGATGGGTAGTGTACCCGTTTTTTTACGTTCCGATACCAATATGGAGGATCTAAAGGAGTTTACCGGAGCCGGACTTAATCTGACCCTGTTCAATATTCTGGATAAAGAGCGGATCTTAAAAGGCATACGAGAAGTATGGGCGTCACCCTATACGGAGCGTAGTTTCAAATGGAGACAAAAGTACCTGACCAATCCGGAAAATGTATTTCCTTCCATCCTGATCATCCCCAGCGTGGATGTGGAGTATTCCGGGGTTTTGATCACCACCGGGATCAATGTAGGCTCGTCTGACGACCTTACGGTGGCTTTTAGTAGAGGAGCCGGAGGAGCGGTAGACGGCCAATCAGCGGAAACTCGTTTGGTGACTCCTAAAACCAATGTGCTGTTGGCCCCGGCCCGACAACCGGATTACATCCGACTCCCGGAGACCGGAGGAACCACGCGAAAACACACCGCCTTTAACCGTCCCATATTGAATGAAAAAAACCTGAACGATATTCGCCAATTGGCCAAGACCGTTCGCCAGAAACTGCCCAACACGGCGGCAGAAGGCCAACAAGGAGCTTATGATGTAGAATTGGGCTTTGCCAACAACAAATTGTGGCTCTTCCAAATTCGCCCCTTCGTGGAGAATAAGAATGCCAAGTCGTCGACTTATCTGAATGCTATCGCACCAACCATTGATTACGATCGCAAGATCGACTTATCTGCAAATATTGACTAAATGAACAGCATCACAAAAATAACCACCCTATCCTTTTTGGTATTGATCACCCTATGGGCGAGTTTGTATCCCATTGACGGCTACGAAACTACCGGTATTGCACGCTTAAAGCAACTCCAGCGCATGCGAGCCGATAGCGTCGACATCAAGCGGATTCCGGTGGGAGCACTTAAGAATCTGGACGAGATCAAGCTCAACCTGATCGATCGTCAGACCGCGGAAATGGAAACCATTCTTCAGGAAGATCCCGCTTTCGCGAAACGCTTTAACGCCCTATTTCCGGGCAGTGGCTATTCGGCCACGGTATTGGATATGACCAATCCGGAGGATCTGAAGTATGCTGCTTTTCGTGAAAACGTAGGGTATCAGCCCGGAAGTGTAGGCAAATTAGCAGTCCTCGTCGGGATGTTCGATCAGCTGCAGAAATTGTATCCCGATAATTTTGATCTGCGTACTGGATTGCTCTGCAACAAGCGGGTAGGTGCTCGCTACTGGGGTACAGGTGACCACCACACCATACCCATCTACGATATGGAAAAGGACAAATTGACCCGTCGGCAGGTGGTAGCCAGCGACGAATTCTCGCTCTACGAATGGATTGATCATATGTTATCGGTCAGTAACAACGGAGCGGCCAGTGTCGTCTATCGAGAGACCATGCTCATGGCTGCCTTTGGTCAGGATTATTCCCGACTGACCGCCGAAGAAGCGGAGAATTACTTCAAGGAAACCCCTCGAGACAGCCTCACCCTCTTATCGAATCGCGTCGTGAATGAGCCCCTTCGGGAAATGGGTATTACAGAAGACGAGTGGCGCTTAGGTGGATTTTTCACCAACGGGCCGGATAAGTATGTCAGTCGGATGGGCGGAAGTATCGGTACTCCGGTAGGATTGATGAAATTTCTAGTAAAAATGGAACAGGGACTGGCCATCGATCAGTTGAGCAGTCTGGAGATGAAGCGACTCATGTATCTGACTGATCGGCGGATTCGCTATGCAGCATCGCCCAAATTGAACGAGGCCGCGGTCTATTTTAAGTCGGGTAGCTTTTACAAATGCGATCGACAGAAGAATCCCAATTGCGGCGATTATGCCGGTAATGTGTTTAACTATATGAATTCTGTCATCGTTGTGGAGCAGCCGGACGGGCGTAAGTACATCGTCTGTCTGATGACCAATGTGCTCAATAAGAATTCGGCGGGAGCTCATATGTACCTGGCCGGACAATTAGACGGTTTGATTGGTACCTAACCGCTGTTTAGCTTAAGCAGGAATTACAGCCTGTTGCTGTCTGATGACGCGTTCCGCTAATCGACGTACTTCCTTGTTTTTATGCTTGAGCAGGGGAGTGACCAGACTGCGGTAGCGGGAATCATTCAATTGATAGATCAAGTGAAGTACCGCCATCTTAATACGTTTTCCGCGGTTGCTCAACAGCATTTTCAGGTAGTTGTATTCCGAAGGCGGAGGTCCGGTCTTGTCCAGTAAACTGTAGGCATCATTGTCCATCACATGGTATTCCAGTAAAGGAAGCATTTCACTTTTTAATTTACTATTCAGCAGATTATCCAAGAACTCCACCGCATTGGCGCGAGCTTCCGGTTTATTGCTTTTTAGACCGTAATAGGCGACTTTGATGTCACCCGGCTCGTATTGCAGGCTGAGCAATTCAAAAATACAGGACAGGCTGCTGTTGAGTTGATCATCGAGGATTTCCAAAAGCGCCTCTCGCGCCAGACGTCGTTCCGTTTCTGCGTCTTCCGTTTCCGCCAGCTGCAGCGATTCAGCAACCATGGGAGTAAGGAAAGCGATCACTTTTAAAGTGCGCTTGTAATAAGCGATCTCCTTAGTGAGGCTTTTGCTGATCTTTTTTCGCTGTAAGCGAATGGAAGAAGCCTCCGCATTGATCACCGCCAAAGACTTGGCAGCCGCCAATCGAATCACCACGTCATTTCCCTCCAACAATTGGTACAATATGGAAACCGTATTGACCGTCTTAAAGGATTGCACCACTTTAGGGACCTGTTTTTTAATTGGATCTTTCAGTACCTCTTCCCGTTGCAAGCGGAGGATGGTCTTGGTGATTTCCTCTCCGTAATTTTGAAGCGCTTTTCGGGCCGTTTTTCGGAATGCTTTTTCTCCCAAGAAGTCAAGAAGCGGGTTGATGAATTGAGGAGCTGCGGTGATTCCTGCGGCTTCAATGGCATGTTTGACGACATGTTCCTCTTTGTGGTTGAAGTGAACGGCGATAAACGAATAGAATTTTTTATTGCGGGTGTAGGCTATGGTGGTTAATAACTCGGCGATCTCCGTGCTGCGACTGTCACTATTGGGTTGGGAGAACTCCTTGATCTTGGCCTCCACCCGTTGCATCAGATCGTACTTAAGGGCCATCTTGGGATTGTCTACCGCTTCCTGCGCCAGGCAAAGGAGGGCGGCATTAGCGATATAATCGCTGGAATGATCTAGATAATTTTTGAATACGTACTCTTCCTTGATTCGGGTGTGTCCCAGCAGATATTCCATGGCAGCGTGAACCAGTTCGTCGTCTTTAACGGTCAACAAGCCTTCAACCTCTTGTACCGCGGTACCCTTATCGTATTTGTAGAGCTGCTTGATGGTCGCTGCTTTGATCTGATTATTGGGATGCTTCAGCAAATGGATCAAACTGGATTTTAATGGACTCAAGGTATATTCACTCAAGTGATCCAGCAGGTCTAGGATCTCTTGATCCTTCCCGGATTCCATCACGCGAATAGCGGTGGCAATGGTCCGGCCCCGGCGTGAGCTTTTGCCATCCTGCTCAGCATTTAAGGTACTTTGAATATTCTTGCGGAAGGAATTGAAATAGGCGTCTCTGAGTTTGTAAATGAGTAAAAGCCAGATAAAGAGAAAAAACAAGACGATGACGGTGACGTAGGAGGTACTCAGATTTAATTTTCGAATGACAAAGATCAAGAGAAAGCCGGCAATTCCTGTCGCCAGGCTGTCGATCACCACATCGATGTACGATTTCGCCTGATTCTTAATATGTGTTGGAATGGGCAGGATGGTGAGTTCAAGGGCGGCCTTATTGATGGATTGCTTAAAGCTACCGTCCATCCCTTTAATAAGCACCAATACCCAAAGTTCTGGAAAGGTAAGGAACAGCAAACAGCCTATTCCGATACCCACCGGTAAGAGCAGGAGGGTAGAGGTCACTCCCAAATAGGAGATCAAGCGGTTGGTCAACAGTAGCTGTAAGAGTAAGGCGATCACATTGAAGGTGGAGAACCAGAATCCAAAAAACGACGCCAATTCATCAGAGTCGGGGATGGCCCGGTTCGCAAAATCACTGAATTGAAAATCGACCAATTTTGCGATCAATACACTAACAGCAACGATGCTGGCCAGTAGGATCAGGTGATTGGATTTAATGATAAGCCGGAAAGAGGAAGTTTGCCGCTGCCTGTTTTGATTTTTCCGCTGCGCGACTCGATAGCGATTGATCTTGCGTACCCGCATTTTCCACACCTGATGGAGTAAAGGTGTACAGCAGACGATCAACAGTCCGCCCACCAGAATTGCGATTCGGTTACCGTAGAGACCGGCAATGAGGGAGGTCAGATAGCCGCCCAAAATACCTCCGGCGATCGCCCCAGCTCCTATAAAACCAAAGAGCCGCTTGGCCTCCCGTGAATTGTATACCAGATTGGCCAGGGTCCAGAATTGCGAGGCCGTCATGACCGCAAACAAGGATACATTTACGTAAAAGACATAAAGTACCCAATCGTAGATGAGGTTGTTGTATAGCAAAATGCTGAGCAGCACAAAGCTCAGACTGAAAAAAGCCAGGGTAAATCCAATGATGGTCCGAAGGGAAAAGCGATTTAAGGCTTTATTGTAAAAAAAGGAACTGATCACGGCAGTGATGGCGACGAGCAGGTATCCATTAGGAAGTTCGTCGGCACCCAATTGCGAGAGGAATAAAGCATTGACCGTTGGCTTAACGATCAGCAGTGCCGTGATCAGCAAAAAGATATAGCACTGCATAAAAAAAGAGATGCGGAGCTCCCCATCTCTTAGATTAAATGCTTTTTCCAGAAAATGATTTAACATGCTCGCGCTCTGTCTAGTTCAGCGCCAAAGAACGGGATTTTTTTAGAGCATTTTCAATAGGAACCACTAAATTTCTGATGATCTGTTCTCCTTTATTGTCTTCCAAAAGCGCTACTAAAATGTACTTACGCTCCGGACCCCATACCAAAACGGAGTCAGAATGGTAATTTTTCCAGGATCCCGATTTACGAAAAACAGTAGCCTTGGGAGCGATACGATCAAGCGTATTTACAAATTTGTGGTGCAGTTCGGGATCTTTCATGATCTCCAACATCTCCTTGGAGCGCTCTTTACTCACTAAATTGCCCAAAGCCAGTTGGTAGTAAAAACTGCATACCTGACTGGTAGTGGCTGCGTGACTCAAGCCTTTTAAGGGGTCCGGATGCCGTTTGCCTCCGGCAGCATAGCGCTTACCCACCCAAAGTCCTCCACCAACTTCTTCGTCGTACAATTTCGTTTCCGGACCGCGGAGTACAGATTCGATCTTATCGTATCCCAATCGATCGATCATACGGGTAGAAGCGGCATTGTTTGATTTACTGATCATCAGACGAAGATCATCGCGTACTTCCTGAGTATCCTTCAACTCACCGTTTTCCATGGCATCCATGGCGGCGAGTAGGATGGCAATTTTAGGCAGGCTGGCCGCGTACATCATGTTTTGATCATTGAGGCCTGCATACTTTATGTTGTTGACGTCGCTGAGGTCTACGATCCCTACCGACATCTTACCGTCAGCAACCAATTTTTTCCAGACTTTGTTGTTGTTGATCTCATTTTTCAAGGTGCGCTGTAGCGTAGCATCGCGCAATTCCAGAATCGGTTCTACTTCACCGGGCGTGCTCAGGGGGAGCTTCTTCTGCGCGTGAAGCGACTGAAGTACGAACATCGACAGAAGGACCGCGACGAATAAGGGGTATTTAAGGTATTTTTTCATATCAGGTTTAACCTAAGCTATTTAATTTGTTTTACCAATTTTTTAAGGACCTTTCTGATTAAGCAAAAGCTGTACCAGAACACGATCAAAGGTATTTATTTGCAGCATTGAAAAAAGTTAAATTTATAGGGGTGTCAGTTGTTGCGGCCCGTGATAAACTCAAGCTATTCAGCGTTTAGTATACCGAACTGTGTTAATTTTTCATGAAAATAAAACGCCCTGCCTTCCCAAGGGACTGCAGTGTTTTTAAGTATCTTTCATTCATGAGAGTTCTAGTGCTGTTTTTATGTTTGGGTGTATGTGTTCATGGGCTGATCGCTGCTCAGGAGAGTCGGACCTCCCTGATCCCCCTTCCTCAATCTGTGGAGTATGGCTCGGGTTCTTTCGAGTTGCCAGAAACCTTATCGGTGTACATCCAAGATTTCGATACGGAAACGCTGGAGGCGGCTATGCTGTTGGAGATCCCGTTTATCGAGAAGCTGCAGCTGGTAAATAAAGAGGAGGCACGTTTGCACCTGATCAAGTCGACGTCAACCTCTTTTTTAGAGGCTCCTGAGCGTTATTCTTTATTGGTGACTTCCAGAAGGATTACCATCAAAAGCGCTTCGGCTACCGGAGTGTTTTATGGGATGCAAACCTTTAGGCAATTGTGCGCTTTCGCGAAAGCGAGCCAAAGAAAGGCACAGCCTTCGCAAACGCCAAATGGTGATTCCTCCTCTTTCGTACACAGCATACCTGAAATTTACATTGATGACCAACCTCGATATCCCTGGAGGGGGAGTATGCTCGATCTGGCTCGCCGCTTTATGGATGTGGCCTATATCAAGAAGCATATCGACCGTATGTCGACTTACAAGCTGAACCGATTGCATTTGCATCTGACCGATGATCAGGGCTGGCGTATCGAAATGAAGAATTATCCACGGTTGACCTCAGTGGGGAGTAAAAGCGCGGTAGGTGATGGCAAGGAAGGGTTTCTCACGCAAGAAGAATATAAAGAACTACAGCAGTATGCGCTGCAACGCGGTATTATGATCATTCCCGAGATCGATATGCCCGGTCATATCTATGCGGCTCTGCGGGCCTATCCGGAGTTGCTGAATTGTGAGGATACCAGTAATATCGATCCAAAAAGAGCCCTGCCTCCTAATCCCTACCGGGGGATGCGGGTAGGTTGGAGTAAATTTTGCCTGGCCCGTCCGGAAACCTACGAATTCGTGGAAACGGTAATCAATGAGCTGAGTGCCATCACCCAAGGTCCCTATATTCACATCGGGGGTGATGAAATTGAAGATGAGCGTTATACAGAATTTATTAAGCGGGCCGAGCGTATGGTCAGCAACACCGGTAAGACCATGATTGGTTGGGAGGAGATCGCTAAAGCGGAATTGGAACAAGAGACGGTCGTTCAGTTATGGCGGGGTGATGTTACCATCCAACCTGCACAACCGCAGATCTATAGCTTGTGCAAACACCTCTATCTAGACCATGCCAATTATCCCGGAGAAGCCCGAACTAACAATTGGTGTAAACCGGACGGCGTACACCTAAGCGATGTTTACGCTATGGATCTTGCCGAAGGTAAGTCCATTCTAGGAATAGAAGCCCCACTATGGACGGAGTTTGTCGATCAGGGCGCTAAGGCCGATCGTATGCTCTGGCCACGATTGATCGCCGTAGCAGAACGAGCCTGGACTCCCGAGCAGGATTGCCTCTTCGTTGAGTTTCGAAGACGTTTAAACGCCCAGGAGATCTATTTTCCGTTGAGTTTGGAGTTGTCGAAAGAATAGTGTTCTGTGAGAGACTCTTCGGATGGACTATGATCTCAGGATTCTTTAAGCGATTTCATGTCGATCACAAAGCGGTATTTCACGTCTGAATCGACCACGCGACTAAACGCATTATTAATGTCTTGCATATCGATCATTTCGATATCCGCAGTGACTCCGTGCTCTCCGCAGAAGTCCAACATTTCCTGAGTTTCTTTAATACCCCCAATCATGGATCCGGCTACACGTTTACGTCCCATGATCAAATTGCCCCCGTGCATGGGTTCTAATGGCTCAATGGCTCCAACAAATACCATCGTTCCATCCCGTTTTAAAAGATTGAGATAGGGATTGTAATCGTGTCCTACCGGGATGGTATTCAGTAAAAAGTCGAAGCTGCCTTGATGTTCTTTCATCTGGTCTTCATCCTTGGAAATAAGCACTTCGTCAGCGCCCAGATCTTTGGCATCTTCACTTTTGGAAGGAGAGGTGGTGATCATCACCGTGTGGGCTCCCAGGGCATGTGCAAATTTTACACCCATATGTCCGAGTCCACCTAAACCAATGACACCCACTTTATCACCTTCACCGACATTCCAGGTGCTTAATGGTGACCAGGTCGTGATCCCGGCACAGAGAAGTGGAGCGGCCGCTGCTGCATCAATGGATTCCGGAACGCGCAGAACGAATTTCTTATTGACCACAATGGTTTCACTGTATCCACCAAAAGTGTGACCATCCATATGCTTGTTTTTGCTGTTGTAGGTCAGGGTCGCCCCGTTTTCGCAGTATTGTTCCAAATCTTCATCACACGCACCGCAGCTCTGGCAGGAATCGACCATACAGCCAACACCTACGAGATCTCCAACTGAAAAATCACTCACCTGCTCGCCCACTTCCGTTACTTTACCAATGATCTCATGACCTGGGACTACGGGATATTTCGAATTTTTCCAATCATTTCTGACTGTATGAATGTCGCTGTGGCAGACGCCACAATACAGAATTTCTATAGCTACATCATCAGCCGTGGGAGATCGCCGTTCAATAGTAAAGGGTTCAAGATCGGCTTCTTTATCGTGGGCAGCGTAGGCTTTGGTACTCATGTTTGGATTTTTTTTAGTTAATAGTGAATGAAATTACTCGATGGTCTTCAATAAAAAAGAGCGCTAAGATTTATTTAACGCTCATTTATAATTAAGTGCCATTATCGTTAAAAAAGATTGGGTTTTTGCCAGCGATCCTTTCGCGAAAGCAGGTGCAATTGATCACTAAGTTTTTTCAGGCGATGGCGTTTGCGTTTTTCTTTCATACTGCTGCGCCTGGTGAACAGTTTGGTGATGGCATAGAGTGGATTAAAGGTAGTAGACATGATGACAAAAAATTTGAAGCATGTCAAGGGGTAACACACTGATGATTAGTACATAACTAAGATAACTGATTTTAAAAATAATGTAAATCGCAATCCGATTTTATCGTAACGCTATTAAGATTGGCACAAAAAAGAACAAAAGCGATCAAAACGGGTAAAAAACCCGATTGAGGTATTGTGTGTCCCGATTATGGTCTTATTTTTACAATCAGCCAACCCCTAATCATAAATTAAACTTCAAGTTTCACCTTACGACCAGAGAGTTATACCAACTGCATGATTGAGATTAATGTGGATAGTGCTATGGAAATGCTGCGTGCACTATCTGTAAACTGGGGCGGCGAATTTACGGAGGGTAAGGGAATATCTCGAATTGACCTGGACAATGAAACCGGGAAAGGCCGGGTGATTTCTTACGATGTCTTACCCGGGCTTTCAGTAATTACTTACAACATTCGATTTCACAGAGATGTTCACATCACCAAAGACGAGCGGGTGATGAATCCTATTTATTTTTTGTTTTGTCTGGATGGGCACTTCTATCACAAGTATAGCGACGAGGCTCAGAAGCGCAAAGTTGCGAAAATGCAAAATGTGATTCTGGCAAGCTCGGCCACCAAAAAGAATGTAGCCACCTTACCGGCCGATGTGGACCTTAAGATCTCGGTATTGATCGTGATGCGCGATCGCCTGGAACTCAGTGATACGGCCGATGATAAGGATTATTTACTGCATACAACCATCGATAATCTTTACGAGCAGTTCAATAGCGACGCTTCCTACAAATATTTTGGGGAGATCAATTTGTCTACAGCCCATCATTCTAGAGCGTTGATCAAAAGCAAGCGCACCGATGTGGTGGGACGCTTACAAATGAAGGCAGCTGTGCTCAATACCCTGGCTTCCCAATTGGAAGGACATGATAAGCATCGGGACGGAGATCATAAGATGCCTGATCTGACCACGGAAGAATTGGACCGTATCGTACATCTTGGCGATTATATTGCCGAGAACATTTCCAAGCGATTGACCATTGCTGATCTGGTGAAAGTGACCGGCTTGTCCTCCAAAAAATTGCAAACCGGTACGCGTTATCTGTATGGAGAAACGGTCAACCACTTCATCAAGAACGTTAAATTAGAATATGCCAAAGACCTCATGCTAACTTCTCAGCTGAGTATATCGGAGATCACCTATGAAGTAGGCATCAGCAGTAAAAGCTATTTCTCCAAGATTTTTAAGGAGCGTTTTGGCATGCTACCCAAAGACTTTTATCAATCAGAAGAAACCGCGAATGCGTTATTTGAATTGACCTATCGATCCACCATGAGTTCGGGTACCGGAGATCGCGACATTAAAGACATATTAGAGACCTCACGCACCAATAATGAAAAGCATGATATTACAGGATGCCTGGTTTGCTATCAAAATGCCTTCTTTCAGATTCTGGAAGGACCCAAGGAAGCGGTTTTGGAATTGTATGCAGCGATCGAGGAAGATCCCCGGCATTATGATGTAGAGTTATTGTGGAAGGGTGTTAAGGTAGATCGGCAATTTGAACATTGGAGGTTGGCATTTGTTTCTGAAGAAGGCAAGTTCCAGGTAGCTGTTGACGGGCGCATCAAGCATATCGATATTGAAAAGCTGGTGTCCAATATGCACGAGCCCTCCATTCTTTCTGATCTGCTTTGGAAACGTATCCGCAATATTCTCAAGGTCGCTTCTTAAGTCGCAGAACGTCGGATTCAATTGAAGGCAGGCCCTCCCAAATCCTAGATCCTTTATTGGGCTCCAGCCATTGAAGCATGTGTATACAGTCCACAGAGCTAAAGTCGGTGCCTGGGAATAATGCTGCGGTCTTCACCAGATAAATCACCATTTCGTTATCCTCTGAAATCTGCCTGGCAAAAGAATTTATCGTTCTTTTATTATTTAGAATGAGTATGAATAATTAGTTTTGTCCTCCATTTTAAAGTAGAAGAATACCATGGCGAACGCACGCGAACGCAGTTTGAAGATGAGATTGATTCACCGTTACCTGGGCTTTTTCCTGAGCGGAATCATGCTGGTGTACGCCCTCAGCGGCATCATGCTTATTTTTCGGGATACAGATACCTTTAAAAGAGAAGTGCTGATTGAAAAGTCGGTGGCTCCTCAATTGGAACCGAACAAGATCGGCCCGGCCATCGGTTTGCGCAATCTTAAGATCAGCGAAGAGAAAGCAGGCATCTTCTACTTTAGGCAGGGCACCTACAATTCGACCACAGGTAAAGCGCAATACACCAAAATGCAACTCCCTTACGTCCTCGATAAGCTGGCCCACTTCCACAAGGCCAAAACAGGAGATCCTCTGTTTTTCCTCAATATCTTTTTTGGATTGGGCTTGTTGTTTTTCGTGATCAGTTCCTTCTGGATGTTCCTTCCGCAGACCTCTGTATTCAAAAAGGGTGTTTATTTTAGTCTGGCCGGAGTGGTGCTGGCTTTGGTGCTCCTTTTTGTGTAGTCGTATTTTCGTATTCTTTGAAGTTTACCCACCCTGGTTTTCTGCTACGCCTGGTCAATTATCACTGAGGCTATCCGGCCTACACTGTTTTCGATGTCGCGTTTGCCGGCCCGCCTTCCGAAGTCTCTTACGGCGGACAGATAGGCAGTAAATCGATCTTGTCTTATGGATTAGAATATTCGATTTAATTCGTTACTTTTAGAGGACTTCTCAAAAAGGGGACTTTAAATCAAACGATTATGGCCATATATAATTTAAAAGTAAACGGCAAAGCGGTGGAAGTGGATGCCGATGAGACCACGCCCATGCTCTGGGTGCTACGCGATCACCTCAAGCTGGTAGGTACTAAATTTGGTTGCGGTGTTGCCCAATGTGGCGCTTGTACCATTCATGTGGACGGTACTTCCGTACGTTCCTGCTCTTATCCCATAGCCGCTGCAGACGGCACGGAAATCACCACCATTGAAGGCCTTTCTGAAAAGGGGGATCATCCGGTACAGAAAGCCTGGCTCGAGCACGACGTACCACAATGCGGGTATTGCCAGGCCGGACAGATCATGAGCGCTTCTGCACTTCTCAAGAACAATCCCAATCCCACCGATCAGGATATTGACGACGCCATGAACGGTAATATTTGCCGTTGTGGAACCTACACGCGCATTAAAGCAGCGATCAAAACAGCCGCAGGGCAAGGAGACCTAAGCTAAACCCATTAAAAAAAGAAAAGATGACTGTAGTTAAAACAAGTATAGGTAGACGTTCCTTCATCAAGAGTGTAGGTTTGGCCGGCGGGGGAATGGTAATTGGTTTCAGCTGGTTGTATTCCTGCAAGGAAGCTGCTGAAGAAGAACTCGCCCTTCAAATGCCGGAAGAGTGGTATGAAATGAATGGCTTCTTAAAGATTGGCGATAATGGGTTAGTGACCATCATGTCTCCAAATCCGGAGATCGGTCAAAATGTGAAAACCTCCATGCCCATGATCGTAGCCGAAGAACTCGATGTCGATTGGAGTATGGTTCTGGTAGAGCAGGCACCGCTAAATACGGATGTCTTTACTCGTCAGCTGGCCGGAGGAAGTCAGTCCATCCGTCAGGGCTGGGAATCGCTGCGTATGGCCGGAGCCACCGTTAAGCACATGCTGAAACAAGCTGCCGCAGATGCCTGGCAAGTCCCGTTTGAAGAAATTACGATAAAAGAAGGGGTCATTTCCCACGCCGCAAGTAATCAGTCCGCCGGTTTTGGAGAACTCGCAGCAGCCGCGGCTCAAGTGGAAGTTCCGGAAGAAGTTACGCTTAAAGATAAATCCGACTTTTCCATCATTGGGACCAGTCGGAAAAATGTAGACGCTAAGAAAATTGTTACGGGCCAACCGCTCTACGGCCTGGATATTCAGGAAGATGGGATGTTGATCGCCATGCTGGTTCAACCACCGGCTTTTGGGATGCAATTGAAATCGGTAGATACGGAATCAGTGAGGAGCATGCCGGGGATACGGGATGTATTTACCATTGACGTCTATCCGGACGACATGGAGAAGGAGTGGAGCGATGTTGCCGCGTTCTCTAAAAATGTGGTTATTCTGGGCGACTCCACCTGGCAAGTCATGCAGGCGCAAAAAGCCATTGATGTCGAGTGGGAGCTTAACCCGAAACTTACAGAGCAGATCCAGATCTTAGAGAAGGAAGCCGGTCTGGCCGATGCCAGCGGACTTGAAAATTCTTCGGTCCATGCTTCGCTCATGGCGGCCAAAGCCTCTCAGGAAGCCAACACCGTGCGAAGAGATGGTGATCCGGAAAAAGCCTTTAAGAATGCGGCGCGGGTGATCGAACGCAGTTATACCTGTCCATTTCTGGCTCATAACTGTATGGAGCCTATGAATTTCTTTGCCGATGTTTCCAATGGGAAAGCACGGCTGGTCGGCCCGATTCAAACCCCGGAATATGCGGAGAAGAGTGTTCAAAAACGCCTGGGTCTAGATCTAAAAGATATTGATATTCAAATGACTCGTATGGGAGGTGGTTTTGGTAGACGCCTATACGGCCACTTCCTGGTGGAAGCAGCGGTCATCTCTGAAAAAGCCGGGAAACCGATCAAATTGGTGTACACCCGTGAAGACGATATGACCAACGGAGTCTATCGCCCGGCCTATCACGTCACTTATAAAGCGGCTCTCAACGAAAATAATGAATTACTCGGCTTGCACGTCAATGCCGGAGGGATTCCGGAAAGCCCGTTGTTCGCCGATCGTTTTCCGGCTGGAGCTATTGACAATTACCGAGCAGATAGCTGGGCTCTACCCACAAGCATTTCTGTAGGGGCTTTTCGAGCACCGCGCTCCAACTTTATTGCGGGGGCGGAGCAGTCCTTCTTGGATGAGCTGGCTGAAGAAATGGGGAAAGATCCTATTGATTTCCGTTTGGAGCTCCTCGAACGCGCTCAAAATGATCCGGTGGGCGAGCGCAATGACTATGATCCGGCCCGCTATGCGGGAGTGCTGAAGAAAGTACGGGAAACCTCCAACTGGGGTAGCGAGAAAGCCGGCGTGAGTCGGGGAGTCTCTGCCTATTTCTGTCACAACTCTTACGTAGCTCAGGTGCTTGATCTGGAAATGCAGAATAACCGTCCTAAGATCAAAGAAGTCTTTTGTGCGGTAGATTGCGGTATCGTGGTCAATCCCGATGCAGCGACCAATATGGTGGAAGGAGGGACTGTAGACGGGATCGGACATGCCATGTACAGTGCCATTACCTTTAAGGATGGAAAACCGGAACAGCAGAATTACGATCGCTACCGATTGATCAGGCACAGCGAAGCTCCTGAAAAGATTAAAGTGGACTTTATACAAAGTGATACGGATCCAACCGGATTGGGTGAACCACCATTCCCTCCGGTGATGGGTGCGGTCGCCAATGCATTATACAAAGCCACCGGCAAACGTCATTATCATCAACCCTTTATGGCTCCACCGGAATTCAAGGGATAAACGAAAATGAAAAGAATAAAAATCTTCTTTGAAGCATCCGCTTCAAAGAAGATTTTTACTATCACCGCCATACCTCATGACGCACGAATTTAAAACCCTGGTGGAAACTGCTTTAGACTGGCAACAGCAACAGAAACGTCTGGTGCTTGCCACGGTGGTGCATGTAGAAGGGCATTCCTACCGCCGTCCAGGAGTACGGATGTTGATCAGCGATCAGGGGGAATGGGTAGGTGCCGTGAGCGGCGGCTGCGTTGAAAAAGAGGTCTACAGACAGGCGCTTCAAGTTTTGGAAAGCCAAAGCCCTAAAGTGATGAGCTACGATGGCCGACTGCGTTTAGGTTGCGAAGGCATCATCTACCTCTTGCTCGAGCCTTTAGAGATCAATAGCGCTTTCGCGAAAGCGTTCCATCAGGCTTTGTCCTCCAGAACGACCATGCGTATCGAGTCTTTCTATGAAATAAATAGTTTGTCCAACCCAAAAGAGACCCGTATGGGCTCTCAACTGCTCATCGAGGAGCACGTATATCCGTTTTCGACGCATTCCGCGAATCTGGCTACCGATCTGGAGTGCTTTGCCATGACTTTACCCCCTTTATTCCAGTTGTACCTGATAGGGGCTGAACACGACGCGGTAGCCTTGTGTAAGATAGCCGCTGCGCTGGGCTGGCAGGTGCAGGTGGTAGCGTCTCCAGACGAACAAAAAAGCATCGAGTATTTTCCAGGTGCAGCCAGGCTATTGACTCCTGCGATTGATCAATTGGATACGAAGGCTATTGACCAGCAAACGGCTGTAGTCCTCATGACGCATAGTTTTAATAAAGACGTGCAGTACTTGATGCAATTACGCCACACGGAGCCGGCCTACTTCGGACTCTTGGGTCCGCGGCACCGGCGAGAACGGCTGTTTGAAGAGCTGTTGGAGCGCTACCCGGAAACCGAACCGGAATTTTTGGAGCGTCTGCACGGTCCGGCAGGTATTAATATTGGAGCCGAGAATGCGGCAGAGATCGCTATTTCAGTGCTTGCCGAGATCCTCTCCGTACTTCGGGATCAGCAACCTGTGCCGCTACGCGAAAAGACCGGGAGCATTCATGAGTAAGGTACCCATTTTACTGCTGGCTGCCGGTGGCTCCCGCCGCATGAAGACCAGTAAGCCCTTGTTGGAGTGGGAGCAGGTGACGTTGCTTGAACACCAGATCAGGACCTTAAAACAAACCGGTTGCGCAGTGCACGTGGTGCTGGGCGCTTTCGCGAAAGCGATACAAAGCACAATTAACGCTGAATCGGTTACTATTCATTATTTCGAAGATTGGGAGCAGGGTATGGGCGCCTCCATCGCCTTTGGTCTGCGGAAGCTCCATAGTTTATATCCGAAGATGGAGGGAGTACTGATCGCGCTCGTTGATCAGCCCTTGTTGAACACGGCCGATTATCAAAAGCTGTTGGATGCTTTTCGTCCGGGACAGCAGCAAATCATCCTTTCACGATCGGAAGATCAGATCAGCGGCCCGCCCGTACTTTTTGACGCGACTTATTTTGAAGTGTTGTCCCAATTGACCGGCGATGAAGGAGCCAGAGCAGTCATTCCACAGCACCGGGAGCATGTTGTCTACATCGATCAGGGCGCACGGATGCAGGATATGGATACGCCGGAAAGGTACCGTCAGTTGCGAAAACCCTAACCCCCTATACGGATCATACTGCGGTTGTCCTGATGCTCTTTCGGATCATTGAATTGCTCGGGAGTGCTTAAACCGGCACGGACTACTTTTTTCGCCCAAACGGCTTTTTGTATCAAAGGACGTAGGTCTTCCCCTAGACGGAAGGGCGTGAGAAGATCACTTTCACTGCCGGAGAACAGGCAATTCTTAAGATGCCCGTTGGCGGTCAGGCGCAGCCGATTGCAGCTGTCGCAAAAGGGATTGGTCACCGTGCTGATGATCCCGAATTGCCCCTGATAACCGTCTATTTTAAAATTGCGCGCGGTATCATTTGGCGCATCCTCCAGACGAATAATGTCCTGCGGCTTAGTCTGATAATGTCCTTCCAAAAGATCGAGAATTTCCTGTTCTGCCACCGTTTTCTCACGGTTCCATTGATTACCATCAAAAGGCATGAATTCAATAAACCGAACGATAAATGGTTGGTCTTTGGTGAGTTCAATAAAATCAATGATCTCGTCATCATTGATCCCCTTCATGAGCACTACATTGATCTTGACCTTAATCCCGTGATCGAGCAGCCGATGCATGTTGGTGTAGACCGCATCAAAATAATTACGGAAGGTGATTTTTTTGAATTTGGCGGCATCCAAGGTATCCAGACTGAGGTTGACCGTTTCCACCCGATTGTTTTGAAGCAGTTCCAGATGACGATCGATACTGACCCCATTAGTCGTGATGGAGAGTTTTACCGGCAGTTGGGACAGAGCACTGATGATCTCCGGGAAGTCTTTACGGACCAACGGTTCGCCGCCGGTCAGGCGAATTTTATCCACCCCGTGCTCCACAAAGAGTCCTGCGATCGCTACCAGTTCTTCAGCATTCATCAAATGCGGTTTAGGAGTTAAAGGAACCCCTTCCTGAGGCATGCAATAAGAACAGCGCAAGTTGCAGCGTTCCGTAAGTGAAATGCGCAAGTAATTGTGGATGCGCTGATGTTGATCAGTCAATATGCGGTTGGATTCAGTCATTAGTGTCGATTGCCTTTAAGGATGTCAAAAACGTGCAAAACAGCCGGGAAAATGGCGTGTATGGACTCGCGTGCGCCCACGGTAGATCCGGGTACGGCCAGAATCAAGGTGTTTCCCATAAATCCTGCAACAGATCGGGAGAGCATGGCATAGGTCGTTCTGTTTTGACCGTAAGATCGGATCGCTTCCTCAATTCCCGGTACTCGCCGGTCGAGTAGGGGGATCAATGCTTCCGGAGTTTGGTCTCGGGGCCCCAGGCCGGTACC
Organism: Flavobacteriaceae bacterium YJPT1-3; assembly: GCA_029866965.1. Classification (GTDB taxonomy): domain Bacteria; phylum Bacteroidota; class Bacteroidia; order Flavobacteriales; family Flavobacteriaceae; genus Croceiramulus; species Croceiramulus getboli. The sequence continues at coordinate 2,045,945 of CP123444.1, forward strand.
TCCGGTAAACAGGAGTAGAGCCACCTCTTGGGCTACTTGTTTTTGAACCATGGTTTGTATTGCCTCCACCTCGTCAGGGATCACTTGATAATCGCTCATGATGACGGGATAGGGCTTCAGTAATTCGATGATCTCTTTTCCGGCCTTGTCTTTATTTTTCCCTTGACTAATGGAATCAGAACAGACGATTACAGCGGTTTTAATGGCTATTTTCGGTAAAGGATGATCGGACTTCCCTCCTTTTTTCTGAAGGAGTTTGATGTTTTGAATTTCAATGTTTTTGTCAATGGGCTTGAGCATATCGTACACATTCAAAGCGACTACACTGGCCCCGTGCATGGCTTCCACTTCCACTCCCGTTTTATAAATGGTCTTGATCGTACACTGAATGGAGATGGTCTTTTCCTCCAGAGCGTATTCGATCTGAGCGAATTCAATAGGTAAGGGATGGCAATCCGGCAAGATATCCGGTGTCTTTTTAATGGCCAATAAGCCCGCCGCCCGGCTCATCTCCAGCACATTGCCCTTAGGGACCGTGCCTTTACGGATTGCTTCCAAGGTGTCGGTATGACCCACCTTCACTAGGGCTTGAGCGGTGGCTATGCGTAGGGTGGTATTCTTATGTGTGATGTCAACCATTGTTTTTTTGTTAAATCGTTTAGTTGTTCAATCGTTTAGCTTTAGTCATCAGTTGGTAGTCGGTACTATTTGTTGAGTTCTGTAATATCAGTTTGAGACTTTCTCAGGGCATTGATTTTGTTCGATATTTTTTCTACCTGGGTTCGAATATTCCCATAGTCTGTCTGTTCTATATATCCCAGTTCGTAAGCGATTATGACTTAATTGAGCACTTCCATTAAAGAGCTATAGGCGAGATTCGAAAAATGTGCTTGATCTTTTTTTGATCTTCGAGAGGTTCCCTCAGCTAAATTAGATCCTACAGAAACTGCAGCTCTACGCAGCTGACTGGTTAGACTAAATTTTTCATCATCTGGAAATTTTTTGGTCTGAGTATAAATTTGCTTCACCAAGTCCTTAGCATCAGACCAGACTTCCAGCTTTTCAAATGAAAATTCATAGGCCATAACCTTTATTTTACACCTCAACACCTCAACACCTCAACACCTCAACACCTCAACACCTCAACACCTCAACACCTCAACACCTCAACACCTCAACACCTCAACACCTCAACACCTCAACGATTCACTTTCCATTGATGGGAATCATCTTCAAAAATCTCTTTACCAAAAATGGGGACTCGGGCTTTGATGGCATCAACTAAATAGGGGAGGGCTCCAAACACTTCTTTGCGATGGCCTCCGGAGACGAATACAAAAAAGCAGAGTTCGCCAACAGCTACCTTTCCTGTGCTGTGGTAGATGTGCATGCAATGAAGATCAAACTTCTCAAAGACTTCCTCTCTGATCTCGGCACAAACGGCATTGGCCATGTCGTGCTGTGCACTGAACTCTATCGCCTGCACTTGCTTTCCGTCGATCGTATCTGCACGTACTTGCCCGAGAAATATATCGTGGGCTCCGATCCCGGTTTTGGATTGATGCTTTGCGATGGACTCCGCTATCTGTTCCGGCGAAATGGCGCCTTCCTTAAAAATGTTCTTAATCGTTTTGGCTTTCATAGTCCTTGTTTAATGCTTGTTGTATTTGTGAGGCTCCCCTCTTTGAGTGGATATACCTGATCCATACCGCGTTCTTGCAATAGTTTAGCCGCTTGTTGGGCCCGTTTCCCGGATTGACAGAATACATAATAAACCTGCCCCGGATCTAAATGCTCGAGTTCCGCTTCCAACTGAGTTAAGGGAAGGGTACGTACCTCCGGAAAGTTCAGTCGGGGATGCTCATGCGGTTCCCGTACATCCAGCCAGACCGGGTTTTTCTCGTTCTGCAGCGCTTGACTGATGGCAACGGACGCTATCCAATGGCAATCAGCGGTGTCGACCAATCGCAAGGGTTGTTCTTTGATCAGTAACACGTGTTCCTCCTTACGCTCGATCCGTATTTTACGGCTTTCCTGAGTCAATACATTCAGATGCAGAAGTTCTCCGCTCAACAGTTCATCCCAGTTCAGTATCCATTTCAGGGCCTCCGTGGCTTGCAATAAGCCTATTTGTCCGGGCACCACACCCAGTACGCCGACTTCATTGCAGTTGGGCACTTCTCCTGCCTGAGGAGGCTGTGGAAACAGGCAACGGTAGGTAGGTCCGCCCTGATGATTAAATACAGCCACCTGTCCCTCAAACTTGTAGATAGAACCGTAAATAAAAGGCTTATCCAGTTTCACGCAAACATCATTGATCAGATAACGGGTCACAAAATTGTCCGTTCCGTCAATCACTAGATCGTAGGCTGCGATCCGGTTGGCGGCATTTTCCAGGCCGAGCGCTTCCGGATACGCCATGATGTCGATCTCCGAATTCATGCGTTGCAGCCGATCGCGAGCCGTGATGGCCTTATTCTTTCCGATATCCGTTTCGGTAAAGAGCAGTTGGCGCTGCAAATTGGAGAGCGAAACCGTATCGAAATCGATGATCCCCAGGGTGCCTACGCCGGCCCCGGCCAAGTATTGCAAAGCCGGACAACCCAGTCCGCCGGCCCCCACCACTAACACTTTGGCACGCTGCAACCGTTGCTGACCGTCAAGGCCAATGTCTTTCAAGCTGATATGTCTGCTGTATCGTTCGCTCATTAGCCGCCAGAGAATGGTGGAAAGACATCAATCGCTTGCGTCGTCAAATCGTCTTTGCCATGAATAATGCTGTTGTTTTGCGCGAGTTGGTAGGAGCTTTCGCGAAAGCGTTCATCCATTCCGTCTAAAGCTTGTCTCAATTCCTCAGCGGTACGCACATCCATCTGAATGGTACGTTCTTTTTGCTCAAAAAGTTCTGTAAGTCGGCCGTGAAAACGCAATGTGATCTCCATAACTAAAAAAATAAAAGTTTGGCCGAGGCCGTGATCAGTACCGTGGCCAGACAATATTCTAAAATACGGTTGTTCCATTTGCGGCTGCCCAGATAGCTACCTGCTAATCCGCCCAATACGGCTATGGGAACCATGACCAGAGCCAGGGGGTAGAGATCGATTCCCGTACTGAACTGCCCCAATAGACCGGCCGCTGAATTCACCCAAATAAAGAGGGCTGAAACCGCGGCAGCCTCTTTCATATCGCCCCAATGTAGCAACAGGATGACGGGGGTGAGGATGATCCCTCCGCCTATACCGATCAGACCTGAGAAAAAGCCAATAGCAACACCCACCAGCAACGCGGGAGCAAACTTCAGCGCCTTGGGATCCCCTTGAAACGTCTTGCGTTGCCACAGCATGCGTGCAATGGCAAAAACCAGTAAGACGCCTAATATTTTTTTATACAGATCAGATTCCACCGGCATAGAACCTCCCAAAAAGGCGGCGGGAATGGATCCGAGGGCAAAAGGAATAAACAGTTTTTTCTTAAAATGTCCGGCTTTATAATAGTGGTAGAATGCGATACCGGCCACAAACAGATTAAGCAGTAAGGCGGTCTGCTTCATGGTATCATTGGGAAAGCTAAACAGCGCCATAAGGGCCAAATACCCACTGGCTCCCCCGTGGCCCACACTGGCGTATAGGAAGGAGAGCACCGGCAATACAGCCAGAAATAGCACGAGAAGAGTTGTATCTAGCTCCATAGTTCCTGGTTTAGAGCAAGCAAAGCCTTCAATTCTTTTTCACTCTGTGCAAGCAAACGCTCAAAAAATTTCAATAGTTCCAATCCGTAGGGAGTCACCCGGGCTCCTCCGCCACCGGCACCGCCTTTCTGTAGCTGAACGACCTCACGAGGCGATAACTCATTGATCTTATTGATGAGGCGCCAGGTCTTGCGATACGAGATCCCGGTTTTTTTGGAGGCTCCATTCAACGAACCCGTTTCCTGGATGGCGCGTAGCAATTGTACGTGTCCTTTCCCCATATACTTGGCCCCGTCCATCTCGAGCCATACCCGATTTCTAATTTGAACTTCCATAGGGCAAGAGTAGTAGTTCGACAAGACTTCCTGCAGCGCAATGGGTGCTGCTTTCGGGTATATAGGCTAAGGCATTCGCTTTCGCGAAAGTGATTAGCGTAGCAGAGCTTTGGTAATCCAGGAGGTGTACTTTTCTGTCCTGAATTCGGGCTTTGAGGAAGAGGGCTCTTCCAAAGCTATTTTTGAAAGCTGCTGCGAGGGGCAATTTAATACGCAATAAGCCCGCTGATTGTACCTGTTGCCAGCGATTGAGGAAGGGGAGCACATAAACGTAAAAACAGGTTAACGTGGAGGCCGGATTCCCGGGTAAAGCGAAGACGAATTGATTTTTGCGCCGCCCGAAAAACAGGGGTTTCCCTGGTTTTTGCCTGACTTTATAAAAGAGTTCGCGAACCTTCAACTCATTTAAGGCCTGCCCCACAAAATCGTAATCTCCCACAGATATACCCCCGGAAAGGAGCACCAAATCACTTTGATCAAGGGCTTTTTTTAAGGTGTCTCGAGTAGCTTTCAAAGTATCTTTCACCTTGAGTTTAAGGATGGGAATAATGCCGAACTGTTTAAGGGCTGCTTCGAGAACCTGACCATTACTTTCATAGATCTGACCCGGCTGCAAGGGCATGCCCGGCTCCACCAACTCATCACCGGTTACCAGGATACTGATCCGGGGAGGGGCGGACACCTCAATTTGTTCCAGTCCCAGACTGCGAAAAAGTCCGATACTGGCCGGGGTGATTACATGTCCTTTTTGGAGCGGTACGCTGCCTTTTTTGATCTGACTGCCGGCCGTTCGAATTTGTTCACCCGGTTCCGGCTGATGCAGCAGTTCAATTTGATTATTCGTTTTTTTTGTTTTCTCCTGCATGATCACGGCATTAGCCGATTCCGGAACCGGTGCTCCGGTGAAAATCCTTACTGCTTCTCCCAGTTTCAGTGCAAAGGTGGAGGAGGAGCCGGCTTGAATTTCGCCAACGAGCTTGTACTGGGAAGAACCGTTTAAGTGTAAGGCATACCCATCCATGATCGATTGACGGAAAGGAGGAAGGTCGATTGGAGCGGTCAAATCCTGAGCCAGCACATGACCTACAGTCTGATTCACTGCCAACTTGATCCTTTTGGAAGCAGGGAGCTCCTGTTCATACAGGATGCGAAGAGCGTGTTCTACAGTGATCATCGTGAAGCGTTATGCATGTGTGAATATAACGAAATTTTGGCACTCATGATCTCCTCTGATCCCATTATAGTTAAATTGTGGGGGAGGTATTTTTATAAGCATTTGAAAGAAGCGAAATTTGCAATAACAAAAACAAAGAAGTGGAACGCTATTTAAGAGGTTTTGTTGAGGCCATCCTCGGGACTTTAGACTGGACCTGGAAATCCATTGTTTTTGAAGTGCCCTGGTATACCAATTACTTTTGGGGTCTGGTGATCATTTCTCTACTGGTCTGGGCTTTAGAAATCGCTTTTCCCTGGCGGAAAGAGCAGTCGATCTTTAGAAAAGACTTTTGGCTGGATGCGGCTTATATGTTCTTTAATTTTTTTCTCTTCGCCATCGTCATTAGTGGGGTGTACCGCATTCTTGAAATCGCTTTCGCCGATTTGGGGGTTACGGCCCAATCGATCGCCCTCTTCAATCCGGATGCCTGGCCCATGGCCGTACAGTTGCTGGTGTTTTTTGTAGTGCTCGATTTTGTACAATGGTTTACGCACATTCTTCTTCATAAGTATCCGGTGCTGTGGCAATTTCATAAAGTGCATCACAGCGTTCAGGAAATGGGCTTTGCTGCACACTTGCGTTATCACTGGATGGAGAATATTCTTTACAAACCCCTCAAGACTTTTGGGGTGATGATCCTATTTGGTTTTGAACCTGCCCAGGCCTTTATTGTGCATTTCGCGGCCATTGCAATAGGTCATTTAAATCACGCCAATATCAAGCTGACCTGGGGACCATTAAAGTATGTACTCAATAACCCGGTCATGCACTTGTATCACCATGCTTATGATCTTCCTCCGGGAACCTATGGGGTCAATTTTGGAATTAGTTTAAGTCTTTGGGACTACCTCTTTCAAACAAACTATCTTCCGGAAGATAGTGGTCGTGTCAAATTGGGCTTTCCCGGAGACGACAACTTTCCCAGAGACTTTCTGCATCAGAATACCTACGGCTTTAGGAAGGAGCAAAAGGATCAAGATCAAACCGGAATAGGAGAATAACGTCAGCAGTAATCAGCAACGAATGGCCTTTTCGTGGTCAACAAGGGACGAAACTTAGGTATAAGCTCGCTCTTGCACTGATTTAAATCATTTCCTAGCCTCCTAGACCCCTCTATTTTTAGGAAAAATGGAAGGGTGGACAATCGATCAATGATGCTGGATCGCGGATTGCGATTTTTTGAGGAAATAGGAGCCCTCTCTTTATTCGCTCAGCGGTATTTCAAAGCTTTATTTTCCAGGCCTTTTGAATTTCAGGAGTTGCTTCGGCAATGCTATGCGGTAGGCAACAAATCGTTACTCCTGGTAGGCGTTACCGGCTTTATTTTAGGACTGGTCTTTACCCTTCAATCCCGGCCCACCCTGCAGGAATTTGGCGCGGTATCCTGGATGCCCTCCATGGTGAGTATTTCTATCGTTCGCGAGATAGGACCTGTGATCACAGCACTGATTTGCGCCGGAAAGGTGGGTTCCGGGATGGGAGCCGAACTGGGTTCTATGCGGGTCACTGAACAGATTGATGCTATGGAAGTTTCAGGCACCAACCCCTTCAAGTATCTTATCGTCACCCGGATCACAGCCACTACATTAATGCTTCCCTTGCTGATCATTTTTGGTGATACCATCGCCTTGTTGGGATCCGCTTTTGTGGAAAACCTGAAAGGCGGCGTCTCCTACACACTCTATTTCAATAAAGTATTTGATGCGCTCTCGTATACTGACCTCATTCCTGCCACCGTAAAATCCTTCTTTTTTGGATTTGTTATTGGCCTAGTAGGATGCTTCAAGGGGTATAATTGTAAAAAAGGCACGGTGGGTGTAGGAGAGGCTTCTAATGCCGCAGTGGTTTATGCTTCTATGCTCCTGTTTATAGTCGATTTCATCGCCGTCTTCGTGTCGGACATTTTCTTTGAGATATGAACGAGCTGAAGACACAACATCCGGTACTGGAGCTGCAGCATTTGAAAAAGCAATTTGGCGATCACGTCGTTTTGGCCGATTTCAACATCAAGCTATTTTCCGGAGAGAATGTGGTAGTGATGGGAAAATCAGGAAGTGGCAAGTCGGTCATGATCAAATGTTTGGTAGGACTCATGGCGGCTGATGGGGGTCTAATCAAAATTAAGGATCAGGTGATCACGCAATTGGATCAGGAAAGTTTGGATGTGCTGCGCACAGAGATTGGATTTTTATTTCAGGGGAGTGCGCTCTATGATTCTATGACGGTTCGAGAGAATCTGGAGTTCCCTTTGAGACGCCATAAAAAGCGATTAAAGATGAAGGAGTCGACTGATTTTTTAGTCCGCGAAGCTCTAAGTAATGTCGGTCTAAGTGATGCTATCGATTTAATGCCGGCAGAACTTTCGGGAGGGATGAAACGCAGGGTCGCCCTGGCAAGGGCATTGATTCTCAAACCCTCCATCATGCTATACGACGAACCTACCACCGGCTTGGATCCCATTACGGCCAAGGAAATTATCAATTTGATGCAAAGTATTCAGCGTGAATACGGGACTTCTTCTTTGATCATTACCCATGATGTGGATTGCGCGCGAGTGATCGCTGATCGGATCGTTCTCTTGGTAGAGGGGGTCAATTATGCAGAGGGGACATTTCAAACGCTATCTAACTCGCAAGACCCCAAGATCAAAGCTTTTTTAAATGATAAGATGATGGAAAAGAAATCTTTTAGGATACGACTCGGTGTATTTGTGGTAATTGGCACACTAGTGCTGATTAGCGCCTTGTATTTTATCGGCAACCGACAACATCTTTTTACTCAAAATATTACAGTTCATGCGCTTTTTACCAATTTAAATGGTCTGCAATTGGGCAATACGGTGAGGTTTTCGGGCATAGACGTAGGTACGGTGAGCGATATTGTCATGCAATCCGACACGCTCATTCTCGTGGAAATGCGCATCAAAGAAAGCACGCGAGAGCATCTTCGAAAAAATGCCATTGCGACCATTGCCTCAGACGGTTTGGTGGGGAATATGTTGATCAGCATACTGCCCGCGGATCACTCGGGTCCTTTTATCAGTCACCAGGATACTTTGGCTACCTATAGCAAGATTAGAACTGATGACATGTTGACGACTCTCAATGCAACCAATGAAAATGCAGCTTTGCTTACTGCAGACCTGCTGGAAATTACGACAGCCATTAAAAATGCGGAAGGCACCTTAGGGATGTTGATTCATGATCCCACCGTGGCAAATAATCTCAAGCAAATGGTTTCCAATTTAAACGGAGCGACCCAAGAGGCAAAAAAGGTAATTCGAGAGGTACAAGAATTCACCAGCCAAATGAATCAGGAATCAGGATTGCTTTATACGCTAACCGGAGATACTCTGGCTAGCAGACAATTTAAAGCTACTCTAGCCAATCTTGAAAAGTCTTCTCATACCATAGTGCAAAGTACCAGTATTATAGATACTCTTTTGCGCGACATGAAAACGGGTCGCGGCGCACTGCACTATCTGACTCAGGATACGGTACTGGTGAGTCGTATAAGAACCACCGTAGATGAAGTCACCAGCAGCAGTCAGAAACTGAATGAGAATTTGGAGGCCATGCGCCACAATTTCTTATTCAGACGCTACTTCAAAAAACAAGAAAGAGCCCAGAAAAAGGACAATTAAATACTTACATCATGACTATTGAACACCTTTCCGATCGTATTGAGGATTATAAAAAAACCATTAAGACAGTAGTTGATAAGCGCTTGTACTGGGATGAAACGGTAAAGCCTTTGCTCTTGTCACTATTAGAGAATCTCTGTAAAACATATCCCATTGGTTGGAGTACACAGCAATTGAAATGGCTTCAAAATACGGAAGCTATCAACATCACTTTTGAATCGTTTCCACCGGAGCTATTGGATTGCACCAATTTAGTTCCTGCTTTTCAGTTTCTTGGAGGAGGCGCCTTGATTTTTTCCCAGTCCTACAGCGGTGATGTGGCCATTTTTATGATTTTGCCAGCCGTTGGTCATGATATTTCAGAGGAATATACGGTGGATCTGGGCATCTACAGACCTTCAGAAGTAGATCAAAAACTAATCATTGAAAAGGTAGATGAGTTTCTAAAACGGATGATCGAATGGGAAGTACCCACTCATCAGAAAAAGTTAGGTTTTTAAAATCTGACCGTCGCTCATCTCAATAATGCGATCGGTTTTTTCGGCAAAATCCAGATCATGCGTTACTACCAGTAGGGATAATTTTTGGGTTGCACTGAGTTCGCGAAATATTTGAAATACGTTCTCCGAATTATAGCTGTCTAAATTTCCTGTGGGCTCATCACCCATGAGGATCGCGGGATCATTGATGAGGGCCCGGGCGATGGCTACACGCTGTTTTTCACCCCCTGACAATTGATAGGCTTTTTTCAACGCCAGATCATGAATGTGCAGGGCTTTCAGTTTTTCCATGGCTCGATGTTCGATCTCTTCCTCACTATACTGCGCCCTTTTTCTTGCGGGTAGCATGACGTTTTCCAAAGCCGTGAATTCAGCCAGCAGGTAGTGAAATTGGAAAACAAATCCTATACTTTGGTTTCGAATTCGGGCAAGTTCGTCAGCCCTCTTGCCCGTGATCAATTCTTCATTGAAATAAAGCTCGCCTGTATAGTCAGTGTCTAAGGTTGACAAGATATAGAGTAGGGTAGACTTACCGCATCCACTTTTTCCCATGATGGAAGCGAATTCACCCGGTGCGATGGAAAAGCTAACGTCTTTAAGTACCTGAAATCGCTTCGGGGACTCAAAAAATTTATTGATATTTTTTGTTCTAAGTACTGATTTCATACTCAGCGTCCTCTGATGATTTCGACCGGATCGATGCGCCGCGCACGCAACGAGGGTAAATACCCGGCGACGCAGGTGGAACCTATAGCAAAAACAATTCCTATGGCGTAAAACACAGGGTTGTGATTGACCGGATAGGTCTCTACCGTAGGTAATGCCGAAGTGTTGAATGGAGTATTGTCAATAAGCACAGAGAGTCCGAGGCCGATCATTAGACCGAGTAGCCCTCCTACGATGCCGATAATTAAAGCCTGACTTAAGAAGATAAACTGCACATCTTTTCCTGAAAATCCGGTTGCTCTCAGGATGGCGATATCATTCATTTTTTCATAGATCAGCATGTTCAGGATGTTGTAAATACCAAATCCGGCCACGATCAATAGCGTAATACTGACCGAGTAGGTAATTAAATTCCTGATGGTCGTTCCCGTTTCGTATTGTGCGTTCGCTGTATTGATATCTACTGCCGTCACCTCATAACGCGCCTCAATACTTTGGGCGTAGGCGTAGGCCTGGTCGATATTCTTAAGGCGTACCTGGATATCCGTGATGTAATTATTGGCCTCACCCAGGACTTGCTGTGCGGTATTCAGCGAAACAAAACTAACTACGTCATCAAGCTCTGCAATTCCGCTCCGGTACAACGCGACAATCTTCATGGCATGAATTCCGCCTGAAGAAGTGGTAATCTGAATCCGATCACCGGGCCGAAGCGCCATTTTTTCAGCAATTCCATATCCCAGGATGATGCCGTTGTTGATTTTGTCAAAAGACTGCAGATTACCGTCAACTACATAATCTCCAAAATTGAAGTGATTTAACTGGTCATCCACCCGGAACCCGGTAAGCGTACCTGCCATTTGAATATCGCCGGAAATATAGAATAGGGGACTGCGGACCTGGGGCGTGGCCACAACAACATCCGGATCTCTGTTTAAATTTTTGAGAAGGGGGAGTGCGTTGTAGATTTGCTTTCGCGAAAGCTTGGGACGTATCGATCTAATCTGATTAAGGCCGTAATAGGTTGGATCTTTCTCTACGGGCTGCTGCTCTGAAGGCTTTATTTCATTGTAGATCTGAATGTCAGGCGTTTGGTTTAGGATCAAGTCATCCAGCATCGTATTGAGGCCGGTCATAAAGCAAACGAGCGTAATGTAAGCGCCAATTCCAAAAGCAACCCCTAAAGTGGCTGTCACCGTCTGCTTGAGCTTACTCAACAAATGCGTTTTGGCAATACTTAAGACCAACCTGGAATGGATCATCGCTCCGGTTTTAAAAGTTGATCTCCAGGCTGGAGTCCTTCAATGATTTCAATGCTGTCCGTTGTTTCTATACCGGTTTGAACGGTTAGCAGCCCATCCGGGGTACGCACCTTGCAGTCGGGCGTTACGTAGGCCTGTGGAATCACGATCGCCTTCTCCTTAGCCTGGATGATGATATTGCCTTCTCCGGACATACCGGAATACAAAGTCTTTGGTGGGTCTACAAAGGAGGCCTCCACCACAAAGGTCTGATTCGTCAAATCTTTTTGGGGATAGATTTTAGAAACGTGGGCTTGAAATACTTGTTCTGGATAAGCATCTAATGCAACCAAAACTTGTTGGTCCAGATTTATTTCTACTATATCGCGTTCATCAATCAACATGCGAATCAAGAAGTTGGAAGCGCTACCCAGGGTGGCCAAAGGCTCCATGGGATTTACGCTCTCTCCGCGCTTTTTATTAACGCTGTATACCAATCCGTCTATTTCACTTTTTACGCTGTAGTCATTGAATATGGAACGCGCACTTTGATAATTATTCCGGGCCTGTTCTAATTGGTTCTGGAGTTCTGCTTTGGTTAAGGCATAGTTGTTTTTTAAGGCACGCCATTGACTTTTAGATCGCTCTAGTTGCAACGCTGAATTTTCCAATTTCGACAACGACCCAATACGCTGTTCCCATAACCGCTTTTGCCTTTCATAATTGAGGGAGTCTAGCTGTACGGCAAATGCTGCCGTTTGTATTTGTTGCTCAATGTCTTCGAGCAAAGCGGCCCCGCCCTCATAGCGTTCAAAGGCAAGATCAACGGCAAGGGAGGCATTGCGAACACTCATTTTGGAATTTATATTGTCAATCTTGAAAAGAGCATCGCCTGGCTTTACCCTTTGATTCTCTTCCACGTAGACCGCGTCTATCGTTCCGTTTACGATCGCATAAGCCTGGTACAAACTATCCGGTACTATGGTGACAGAAGCATATACCGATTCGGAAATAGGTCGTTCCTCTGCCGTAATCGTGTCCTTTTCTTTTTGACAGGAGATCAAAGCGGAACCAAGTAGGAGATGATAAATGATGCGCATCGTTCAAATGTTATGCTCAAAGTTGTTGTTTCTCAACGAGTTCAATTATGACGAGAATCAGTGGAAAGAGAAACTAACGAAGGGATTTTGACTTTTTTCCGAAGCTGAGGTCTCCCGCATCCCCCAATCCGGGAACGATGTATTTCTTCTTACTCAAGTGTTCATCAATGGCGGCTATCCAAAGATGGGTGTTGGAGGGAAAGCTGCGTTCAATGTGCGCTATCCCTTCTCGAGAGCCGATCACGGCGACGAGGTGTATTTCTTTAGCAAGTTGTGCGGTCTGCAGTACTTCATGAACGGTTTCCAAGGTGGTACCCGAAGCAATCATGGGATCGCAAATGATGACGATCTTATCTTTGAGTTCAGGCGCCGCGAGATACTCGACTATGGTTTTGATCGCGTGATCGTCCTGATGCGTCCGATAAGCAGAGATAAAGGCGAGATCAGCCTGAACGAAACAATCTCGTACTCCTTGTTGCAAGGGCAATCCAGCCCTGAGCACAGCACAGATGACAGGAAGGTTTGCAGGAAGGGACATGGTTTTGACACCCAACGGGGTGCGTACGTCTCGTGTAGCATAAGGCAAGGTCTTACTCAATTCATAGCCTAGCGTAAAGCCAATTTTTCGAATATGCTCCGTAAAACGTATACGATCGATTTGTTGCTCTGCCGAACGGAGTTCAGCTACGAATTGCTGGAGCACGGATTGATGCTGTGTAAAGTCGTGGATGATCACCTTAGGCTTCTATGGATTGCGGAAGACTCTTCCGGACCAGATAAAAATCGACTTTCTCACAGCTGTCATCGGCGATACGTTCTTCCATCTGCTCCAACGTCTTGGGTGGAGGTACAATGACCTGATCACCCGGCTTCCAATTGAGTGGCAGGGCTACCTTATACTTATCTGCGGTTTGTAGGGCCTTCAGAGCACGGATAATCTCTTCCATATTGCGGCCTACATTGAGCGGGTAGTACATAATGAGCCTTATTTTTTGATACGGATCTATAAAAAATACAGCTCGAACTGCCGCGGTTTCGCTTTCATTGGGCTGCAACATGCCATAGAGTTTGGCGACGTTCATATCGATATCAGCGATGATGGGGAAATCCAGATAGACTCCAGTCTTTTCTCTTACATTATTTACCCAGGCCAAGTGGGAGTGAATACTATCAATACTCAATCCCAATAATTTCGTGTCTAAAGCCTGAAATGATTTGTGTTCTTGAGCAAATCCACTCATCTCTGTGGTGCATACCGGAGTGAAATCGGCCGGGTGCGAAAACAGCAGTACCCAATGTCCGTTGATGTAATCGGAAAATTGGATTTTCCCTTGTGTGGTCACCGCCTCAAAGTCCGGTGCATGATCTCCAATTCGGGGCATTATTGTACGCTCTCGAGTTTCCATGATCAATTAGAATTGGAGAGGGCATTAATAATGTTCCAGGAATTATTGGCATTCTTAAGTACCACCAGGTTTCCGGATATAAATCGTGCCTGAATCTCAGGAATCTTCCGTAAGGGATCCTTATTGGGGATGATGTGTTTGGGTTCCGTTAAGTACTGAAGCACTTTACCGTCCTGATCAATAATGACTTCCGTATAGGTATAGCGTACCATATTCTTGTCCAACAAATCATTAGTGCCTAGAATTTCCTTAGTGAGGAGCAAGGCTATGGCTTTTCCCTGCTCATTGAAGGGAGTGGCGTTGAGGAATTGGGGGTTGATGACAGTTTTTCCCGTTTTGTTGATATACCCATACAATTCGATGTCATCCTCAAGGGTCGTGATCAAGGCTCTTTCACTGGCGAAGTAAGGAAATCCTTTTTCCTCATCGACCACCAGATCAGAGCGAAAGGGAATGACCAACTGAGCCTCTTGATTAATAAAACCCCAGGCTCCTCCTTTTTTAATGGCTGCTAGTCCGTTGTGAAAGGGAGACACCTGATCCAGGTTGTTAGGTGCCTGTGCGTGAAGTACGGGAAAGGCAAGCAGCAGCGAAATAAAGTAAATGAACGTTTTCATCGTGTTTTAATTTAAAAAAAATGTGAGGGTAAGGTAGCTCCCGCTGTCGGCTGCAACAATGAGATTCGTCATAGATGGGCAAGAGCCCTTGCTTTTACTTTAGCCCTCGTAAAATTGGCGTTTATGCGACTCAAAACCCTCCTTCTTACCGCGCTTCTTATGTTGAGTGTTCTCCCATTGGACTGCTATGCACAGGAGGCTTGGAACCTCTCTTTTTCACCGGCACTGAATTTTCCTATTTCCAAAGTGCAGGACGAACCGCTTCGAATTGGGAACGGTTTTGAATTCGGTGTAGACTATCAGTGGTCTGAACGTATTCAACCGTACGTAGGCGTGATCTGGAATCGTTTCGATACCGATGAAGACTTTGATGAGCCCAATATCCGCTATGTGCAAAAGGGGGTGGCTGTGGGTTTGAGATACCACTTTGCCTTAGCCAACGGTAAAGCTAAAATCTGCTTTCTCCGCGGAGGGATGGTTTTGATGGATTTACGAACGCGGAGCGAAGGTGGGGAATTTGACATAAACACCTCCTTCAATATCGGCGCACAATTTGGGGCCGGCCTTTCTTTACCTCTAGCTCATCAGTGGGCGCTTCGGCCGGAATTACGATGGACGCTTATCAATCATCAAGCAGATGCCCCTTTTTCATCGGCAGACCTAGACTTTAGACACCTTTCCTTGGCAGTGGGGCTCAGATACAGTTGGCAATAATACCCTCAGCGCTGCCGGATGCGCATTCAAGCAGGAACTGACCAATATCATGGTAAGGGTGCACAGTGCCACCTACTTTTAATCAAAATAAAGATCATGAAGGTAGTTTTCCAATACGTCAAAATGAAGGAAAGTGAAACGCTGAGCAACATCACCAGGCATCAGCTTGAAAAGTTGCACAAACGCTTTCCGTATTTTATGAGAGCTAATGTGTTTTTTAAGATGGAACAGGGCAATACCGATGCCATTCGGACCTGTGAGATCGAATTGACCGGTCCCGGACCCATACTCTTTGCCACCACAACGGCTGCCAATTTTGAACAGGCCATGAAAGAAACGGTATCCGACTTACAACGTCAATTGCGCAAGCGCAAAGAAATCTATAAACCCCATTTAAATCGATAACGATGAAAAAGATTCTAGTACCCGTCGACTTTTCCGAGCATTCTAAAAACGCACTTCAGGTGGCGGCCGCTTTCGCGAAGGCGCACCAAGCAGAAATTCTGGTCGTACACATGATGGGATTAAGTGATGCGGTCTTGACCCGAGACGAAGATCAGGAAATTGCCGAAGCCGTATTTCATATGAAATTGGCCAAGAAGCAATTCAGACAGTTCTTGGATGAAGATTTTCTAAAAGGAATTAGGGTCTCAGAGATGGTGCAGAATTACACGGTCTTTGAAGAACTCAATGAGATTGCCAAAGAGCAGGACGCCGACTTTATCGTGATGGGCTCTCATGGTACGACCAATCTTCGTGAAGAATTTGTAGGCAGCAACACCGAGCGCGTGGTGCGAACCGCAGAAGTTCCGGTATTGGTGGTTAAGAATAGCCTGGGCGATTTCGCCATTAAGCAAGTACTCTTTGCCTGCGATTTCAAAACCGAAAATGTGAAGCCCTATCGCGAGGCCATGGCTTTTTTTGAGGAGTTAGGTGTTCAGGTGCATTTGGTTTATGTGAATCTGCCCGCAGACCGTTTCAGAAGTTCCAAAGAAATAGAAGAACGCATGGACGATTTTCTCAAACTGGCAGAATTTAGTAAACCCACGTTCCGTAAAGAATTGGTGATAATCAATGGCTACACTATGGAAAGTGCCCTATACGACTATGCTGTGAAAGTAGGGGCAGACGCGCTGGCCATATCCACGCATGGCCGCAAAGGCCTGGCTCATTTCTTCAAGGGAAGTATAGCAGAGCATTTGGTGAACCATACGCAATTGCCCGTCTTTACTTTTAAAATGTAAGTCCGTTTCTCATTCGAACGTATGTAAAGCCATCTCCACCATCTGCGTGAAGGAACGCTCCCGCTCGTCGGCGGAGGTTCTTTCTTGGGTGACTAGCGAGTCGGAAATGGTGAGGATCGATAAGGCCTGAACCTGATATTTAGCCGCAATGGTATAGAGGCCAGCGGTTTCCATCTTTACGCAGAGTACCCCAAACTCTGCCCAGAGTTTGTAGGCTTCTGGATCGTCTTCATAAAATTCGTCAGTGGTCAATACATTTCCCGCTTGTATGGCAATCTGATTCGCTTCCGCGAAAAGAACCGCTCGTCGGAACAATTGGAAATTGGCGGTGGGTGAGTAGTCGGCATTGATGAATCGAGAGTTATTAATACCTGAAGTGCTGGAGGCAGCCATCGCAATCACCAGATCCCGAAGCTTTATGGAAGGTTGGTAAGAGCCGGCTGACCCCACCCGGATCAATTGGTTGACTCCGTAGTCATTGATCAATTCATGGGCGTAAATGAGCGCTGAGGGTATGCCCATACCTGTACCCTGTACCGAAATTCGCTTTCCCTGATATAGCCCGGTATAACCCAGCATGGCGCGTACATCGTTATAGCAGTATGCCTCTTCCAAAAAAGTCTCCGCAATCCACTTGGCGCGCATGGGATCTCCGGGTAAGAGTACCCGCTCTGCAATTTCACCCGCTTTGGCTTCAATATGGGTACTCATTGGTTATCGGCTTAGTGGATCATTATCCTTAGAAATATTGCTGTATGGTTTGGAGCAGCTGTTCTTTGGGAACTACACCCGACTGTCGCCAGACGGGCTTCCCGGACTTGAACAAAATCAAAGTGGGTACTCCGCGCACTTGAAATTCCTGGGACAAGGGTTGATTTTTATCCACATCTATTTTGACAATTTTGACCTGATCGCCCAGGCTGGCTTTTACTTCCTTTAAAATAGGGGCCAGGGCTTTGCAGGGTCCACACCAATCGGCAAAAAAATCAACGAGTACCGGAGTTTGTGCCTCTATGATGGACTTGAAGTTACTTTTCATGGGTCTTTGATTTTCTTTTTTAAAGATAACAAATGATCAAGTCAATAAGGGCTTTTGGAACTCCCGAATCAAGTGGAGCACTTCTGGTAAGGGAATCGCAATAGAATAAGTCCCGGTGTAGGCCGGACAGATGATACAATCGTCAAAATAAAATTCAACGGCCTCCCCATTGACCACAAAATTGTTTTTGTAAATCTGAAAATCACTTGGGGCTAATTCCCAGCAGGCGATATAAAGATCACCGGAAGTTATCTTTTTCTCGATGGTTCGATTGATGATCTCCAACATCTCACGCTGGGCATGGTCCACAAAAAAGTCGTCAAAATAAATGAAGTCCTGTTTGTTGACGTCGTAATTCAGGCAGTCAAAGGTATAGGCACTGTGTGCCATCCCGGAATAATAATTTTCCTTATACAGCAAGATACTGATGAGGTCATTGGCAGTGGCGTGAATTTTAAAGTCAATCAATCGTTGCTCTTTGATGCGAACTCCGTTGATCGTATCGCACAGAAATTGACGATCTTCCAACAGGTCTTCCCGGGTCTTCTCTAGATCCAGATAATTTTCCTTCATATAGGCATTGAACGTGCTGTAGCCGGCATTTCTTTCTTCATTGAGGTAGGGATAGCGATAGTCGATCACATAATCATCGGTTTCTTCAAAAAGTTCTTTGGTTAGTACATCTTCTTGAAGCGACTTTCGATCATCCTGCTTCCGCAGTAAACCTTCTTTCTTTAGTGCCTGGTTTTTTTGTTGCCATTCTAAAGCTGTTTCTGAAGTCAAAGCATCTACAGTATCCCGTGCGGTCGAAGTGTTAACTGTAGCGGGTTGGACTGGCTCCGTTGTTTTATTTTGATTTTTTTGACAGCCCAGGTACAAGAGCAGGAGCATAGAAAAAAGCCAGATTACTAAGCGAGATTTGTTGATCGTTTTCATAGGGATCTTTTAATGGATTTCGGGACCAAGGTAGTTCGGAAAGAGCAGGTGTTCTATGAGTAAAATCAGTTCAGGTCTAGGCTTTTGGTTTTTCGTTAGTGAGTGGAATGCGTACGATTTCTAAGGTGGTAGAAGCGGTTTGTACGTTCCCGTTTGTAGCCTCAATAGCTCGTTCTAGACGCTCGTGCAGCCGGTGCTTGGTCAGTCGGCGTTTCTTAAAGTCGACGATGTATCGCAGATTAAATTGCAACCAATTGTCGGTAATGGTCAACGCTAGTGTCGGTTCTACTTCTGCATTTTCGATGTAGTATTTTTTGACCACCTCTTGCCAGGATTGTTTAGACTGCATGGCAAAGGCACTGAGCTCTTCCTGAGCGATTTTCATGATGATCTGCTGAGTCATTTCCACATCAGAGCCGTGGCGAATGGGTAGATTGAACTCATCCCAGATAAAGGGAAAGTCGCGCGAGTAATTGTATATAGGACCTCGAAACACAAAAGCATTACTCAATTTAACGATGCGTCCGCTGTAATTATCGGTACTTACCCATTCACCAATCTCCATCAGGGTAGTGTAGATGCTGTCAATGTCAATGACATCGCCCTGGATACCGTGCATTTCAATACGGTCGCCCGGAGCATACACCTTGGCCGCAAAAATGTATAGGGAACCTGCAATACTCAAAAAAAGTTCTTGCAACGTGATGGCAACCCCAGCAGAGAACAAACCAATAGCCAGCGTAAAATCTTTGATCGACCCGGTAAAATAGGCGAGGGATAGCAGAATCACCAGGAGGTAGCCAAAAATCTCTACGGCTTTTTGCGATTTATAGCGGGTTTGAATAGCGGGAATGGTGCGCTTGAGTAATTTTCGTATTCGGGTGATCAGGAGTATGATCAGGAGGACCCAGAGAGCATACTTTACTGCTTGAACGGCATTGGGATGGTTTTCCCACCAGGTTTGAAACGATCTCCAGGTATCCATGATTGAGATTTCAGTCGGCGAGATTCAAGAACAGTTTTAATTTTCCCAAAAGGACCAGCTCCGATTTATTCATTCCTGAGAAGGAGCTGGCAATCGCCCGGGCTGTTTTGAATATAAGTCGGTCGATTTCTGGAGTGAAGTATTCCGGGAATGTCGTTCTGAAGTCTACAAAGTCGCGATAGGTTTCTTCAGAACTGAGCTGAAAATAGTCTGAACCTTCAAAAACGACTTTGATCAGGTGGGCAGCATCCTCTCCCATTACATCCTCTAGATCATCAATGGCCGTCCAATAGTCGCTTACATAGCGCTGAAGACGTTGATATTCTTCCTCCCTCACCTCCCGGTCAGCATTAGCGATAGCATAAAATAGCTTTCCCAAACTGTGATAAAAGGATAAGCTTTTCGTAGAAGACTCCATGTTTTTTTGGTGTTACGAACGTAAAGCTAGGCTTAGCCAACAAAAGGAATCATGACTTTGGTCATTGTTCATACCTCGCTAGCATCTCAATTTTATGCTCTAATCTTGAGACCCATGAGCACTTCCTTTTCCAATAACAAAGCCCCTCAAAAGAACTATCGTCTGTATGTAGAACAGTATTATCAACAGTTGTATCGCTATCGCAGTGATGAACAACGCGATCAGTTCTTAGCCATGCTCATCGCCTTACTGCCGGAACTGGAAGGGTATGTAAAACTACGCTTAGATCAGGCCGTCCATGCGGGAAATTTTCCCCACAACAAGTACAAGCCGCAGGATGTCACCGATGATCTTTACTTGATCTTGTACGCCAGTTTCGACGAGATTGATAATGAAGATGAATTTTACCTCTGGCTGTTTGAAAAGACCAATCAGGTCATCGAAGAGTTGATCGCCAATGAAGCCGAGTACGCAGCCCGTTTCGAATCGCTGGATCGCTATTCAAACGCAGAATGGCGCGGACTTAAAGAGCGTTTCACCAGCGAGTTTGACGGCGATTTGATCATGAAGGAAGATCTTACCGACGTCTCATATAAAATACCAAAACTTCAATGGAGCCACTTCTTAACCGGTACCGATAAGGAGCAAGAATGGGATCAAAAGATTGATGCTTTGCTTCAACAAGAACAAGCTGATCAAGAACTGGATCGCTTACTGGAGCGGCTCTCCTTTCGCGTACGCGAAATCGTTCAACTCCATCATAAATATTTATTCTCTGTTGCTGAGATCGCCCGACTGAAGAACGAATCGAAGGGCGATGTAGAGCAGGCTTTAGAAGAAGCCAAACGAATCATTCAAGTCAGTTTATTTAATTCTTAACGAGTGCATTAGGCCGAGTGGGAGTGCGTCTTTTTGTATTGTTGTAGCAGTTGCTCTAAACTGTTTAAGTACGATTGTAGATCGGCTTCTTCCATGGTGTCTCCCGGTGAATTTCCCAGGGTCATGGGTTGCTCATCAAGAAAAGCCTGTAATTCTGGAAAATGGGATTCTATCTCGCTAAGCGCACTGCTGATTTTTTGAATGATGTTCTCTAGGGCTTCCATGATCATCTTATTTCTCACCAAGTTCTTGATTAAGTCAAAATATTTCAATGATTTTCATCATGGACCACTAGTGGTCTCTAAGCAAGAATTGACCTTGTGACTGCGCTCGAACTATCGTACTTTTAAAAGGATGAAATTTTTTGAAAAAAGTATAGAGGAAGCCTTCCTGATCTTGTTTGAAGGGGCTTCCGAAGGCATAGTGGTGGTTAATTCGGCACAGGTCATTGTAGCGACCAATGAATCAGCCCGCACCATTTTTGGTTATCGGGAGAAGGAATTGGAGGGGAAACCCTTAAATATCCTGATTCCTGATAAGTATGAGCAGGCCCATCGTCACCACTTTGAGGATTTCATGCATCACAGCAAAAAACGTCGTATGGGCCATGGCCGCGACTTGTACGGAGTCCGTAAAGACGGAACGACTTTTCCAGTAGAGGCCGGACTCAATCCCTTTGTCTTGCACAACCATCGTTATGTTATGGCACTAGTTTCAGACATCACCTTACGTAAGAAACAGGAAAGGGAAATTCTGGAACTGAATGA
The DNA here is from genome assembly GCA_029866965.1 of Flavobacteriaceae bacterium YJPT1-3. GTDB lineage: Bacteria > Bacteroidota > Bacteroidia > Flavobacteriales > Flavobacteriaceae > Croceiramulus > Croceiramulus getboli. Next base: position 2,067,339 of record CP123444.1, read on the forward strand.
GCATTTAGAGGAGAGAATCGAAAAGCGAACCCACACGCTCAACGAGACCGTTTCCCAGTTAAAGGAGGAGGTAGCTCTACGTCTGGAGGCTGAAAACAACGCCAAAGAAGCCTTACGGCGGGAAAAAGAACTCAATGAATTAAAAACGAAATTTTTATCCTT